>JANLPL010000322.1:0-5410 GCA_031367195.1 Bradyrhizobium sp. | reverse complement strand
CGGCGTCGTGTCAAACCCTGAATCCGCGCCATTGGGGGATTGCGGCTTCAAAAGGCGGTGTTTTGTCCAAATTGGACAAAATTCCCGAATCTTCATCGACGGCGGCGTCCGATTTGGAGAGGTGAAGGATGACTACAATCCGAGATGTGGCTAAAGCCGCGCGCGCATCGACGGCCACTGTGTCGCACGTGCTCAACGGGTCGCGTTTCGTGGCGGCGGAGACAAAGAAGCGCGTCGAGGATGCCATCCGTACTCTCAACTATCGCCCGCACGGCATCGCGCGCAGCCTTCGGCGGAGCCGCACCGGGACGATCGGCGTGATGGTCTCCGACATCGCCAATCCCTTCTTCGCCGATCTCGTGCTGGGCGTCGAAGACGTCGTCCATCGCGACGCTGGCGGCTACAATTTCATTCTCTGCAACACCGAGGAGAACCGAGAGAAGGAATGCATGTACTTCGATGTGCTTTCGCAGAAGTGCATCGACGGACTTATCCTCGCGCCGGCAGGCGGCAATGATGAAGTCATCAAGGATTTGATGGCGCATGGATTGCCGTTAGTCTGTGTCGACCGCGAGATCGCGGGAGTACAGGCTGACACAATCGTGGTGGACAACCGCGCGGCGGCGCTCACTCTAGTGCGTCATCTGATTTCGATTGGTCACCGCCGCATCGCTGTCCTGCGCGCGCGCCTCAATGCAAATTCGATCGACGAGCGCGTCAACGGCTACGTCGATGCTCACGCCGAAGCGGGCCTCATCCCGAGAGCAAGCGATATAGCCGAAAGCGCTTCAAACGTCGACGACGCCTGTCGCATTGCGAGCGACCTGTTGAAAGCCCGCGACCGTCCCGACGCCATCTTCTGCACCAATAATTTCATGACGCTCGGCGCGATGCGCGCGATCGCGGAAATGGGCCTGCGCTGCCCCGCCGATATCGCGCTCGCCGGCATCGACGATTTGCCATGGACGGCCGGCTTCAGACCGCGCCTCACGGTTATCGCGCAACCCGGCCGCGCCATGGGGCGCGAGGCCGCTCGGCTTCTGCTCGACCGTATCGCAAAGCGACGCACGGACGCGCCGGTTAGAACGGTGTTGCCAACCGAACTGCACGTGCGCGACTCATGCGGAGCGAACAAGTCGCACCGGTAAGCGGGGCAAAATCGCGGGCAATCAGCGGGGGGCGGCGCGGACGATGTTTGCCGCGTGACCTCGACGGCGCGGCGCTGAATCTCGTTGACGAGGGTCACCCATCCGCCTAACGCAGAAACTTACTTAGATGTAGCTTGCGTCCGAGATTGGCGTCGCAAGCCGCTTCGTCGAGAAACAGGTGTTGAAACCCCGCGGAGTCATTGGGGAATTGCCAGTTCGCCGCGCCGGTGGAATCCACCAGCGCCTATTCCGCGCTAAGCCGTTTCTCCTACCTTGCACCTGCGTCGCAGCGGGTCTTAAGCTCCAGGCGCCTTGCGGCGAGAGCGGCAAAGTTCTCCCCGGTTTCTTCGAGAACGGCTGACTGACCTGTGAACGATTCGAACCGACGAACGACGACATCGACATAGAGTGGATCGATTTCGACGCCGCGGCGGATTCGTCCCGTCGACTCCGCCGCGATGAGCGTCGAGCCGGAGCCCAGGAACGGATCGACAATAATGTCGTCACGCCGCGTGACATCGAGAATGGCGTCCTTGAGCCGCGCCGTCGGTTTGACGGTCGGATGAACCTGCAAGCCGCGCCGCGCGTCGGAGCCCAGCGAAGAAGCGCCAGGATAGGCCCAGACATTCGAACGCCAGCGTCCCGTCTTGCCGAGCTCGACGTTATTGACGTTCGCGGCGTTGCCCTTCTTGAAAAATGGCTATAGTTCATGCTGGGAACGATATAAGCTGCCCATGCCCGCGTTGGTCTTCGCCCAGACGACTAGATTGATTGGCGTCAAACCGAGCGCCGCCGCCGCTGTATGAACCGTCTGCAACCCACGCCAGTCGGTGAAGGCGCCTACGATCGCACCGTCGATGAGGTGCGGCAGCGCAGCTTTCAGCCAACCCTCGTTGAATGTCAGATATTCGGCGTCGCTCATTTCACCGCTAGTCATTGCGAACTCGCGGTGCTCTCCGCCGGTCACGTTTCCTCCAATCCTCACGTTGTACGGCTCGTCGGTCAGAAGGAGGCGCGCCGGCGCATCGCCTTCCATTAACCGGGCGAGGACCACCGGATCGGTCGCGTCGCCGCAAATCACGCGATGAGGCCCGAGCTGGAACACGTTTCCGAGCTGCGCAATCGGGATCGCATGGGGGTCAGGCTCAAGCGGCCCGACCTCGACCCCGTCTAGTGCGTCCCCGATGACGATCTGATCAATTTCGCTGACCGAGAAGCCGGTGATCTCGATCGTCATGTCCTCAAGAAGGAGCTCTTCGAACTCGATTTTGAGCTCACCAAGATCCCAGCACCCTTTTTCGCCGAGGCGGTTGAGAGCAAGGCGAAGCAGACGCTGCTCCTGGGCGGAAAGATGGCCCACCCGAACGTAAGGCACGCTGTCGAGGCCCAGCAAATTGGCGGCTTCGAGCCGGATTTCGCCGTCAATCACGTCGTTGCCCTGGCCTATGATCAAGGGATAGCAGAAGCCGAGGGCGGAGATCGAGGCGGCGACCTCTCGCACATGAGCAGGAGATCATTCCGGCCTGTGTTCGGATCGATCGAGGCTTGCGCCATGCGGACAAGCGCCTCGCGACGGCGGCGGCTCTTGGCTTTCAGCGGCCCGTTCAAGGGCGCTATGGTTGCCAGCGGGTTGTTACAGTTTTTCAAAGAAGGAACCTTTCAAGAGGTTGTAAAGAGGCGAAGAGCTCTCGCGAGAATTACCTGCCGAACTGACGCGTAGAGAGGGTGCGTTCAAGGCTCCAGTAGCGATATGTCATTGGGCCCGGTTGCCTGGCCCTCGCGAGGGCCTCGGCGGAGATGACCATCGGGAACTGAACGCTGTCTTCGTGGAGGGCCTGGCTGATCGAATCGCACTGGTCGTCGTGTCGGATGCCAGGGAATGCAAACAACTCCGCTTCGAGGTCAGAAAGCCACGCGGCGCTCCCCGGCAGGAAGACCTGGCCCGCTTCGAACTTTGCCGTCGCGACAGCCATGCGGCTGACTTTGTCGCCGACAGGCTTTACGGCGATGATGCCCGGAATCTCGCGAACGAGCTCTTGAACCAAAGCTGTGCCGGCCGCGGTGTCCTCCACAAGAACGCGAACGGCCCCCCATTTCCGAGCCAATTTTTTCGCGCTCGCCTTCGGCGCCGGGTAGTCGATCCGGGCGCGCCAGACATCTACAAGATACCATCGCATGTCTTTGGTGACGACCCCGGTTGTACATACCGACCAATCATTGTCGGGGCCGCCTTTGCTTGCTGTGTCCCAACTCTGAAACGTCAGAAACTGTTCGCTTTTGGGCGGAAGGTCGACATAGCGCTTTCTCCACTGCCGCTTCACCATCGCGCCGCCCGGCGGAGTCGGGGCCTGCTGATATTGAGCAGAGAAGGCGTCGCTGCCAAGTTGCAGCTTCAACGCCTCCAGGACCTCATGCGGTTCGCGGAGCGGCGACAACGCCTCGCCGGCCTTGCAAGAATATACGCGGCCGCGGCCGATCGGAATTTCGATGACGTGCTCGGCGATTGCGGGGAGGGAGAGGACTTCCCATTCGGCGGACAGGCCGAGCACGTGGCCGCAAAGATCATCCATATGCACGCGCTGCGTCACGATTACGATCGCGCCCGTTCGTTTGTTATTCAGGCGCGACAGCAGGGTGTTGGTGAACCATAGATTGGCTGCGGTCCGCTTGGTGTCCGAATGCGCGTCGTCCGGCTTCAGCGGATCGTCGATGATGAGGATATCGCCGCCCCGACCTGTCAGCGTGCCACCGACCGAAGTCGCGAGCCGACCGCCGCGCGCCGTCAGCTCGATCTCGGTTTCCGAGTTCTTGTAGGGACCGATCCGGGTCGTCGGAAACGTCGAGCGATACCAGGACGACTCGAGCACAGTTCGAAAATCGTTCGAATGCTTTTTCGCCAGGTCGGCGGAATAGCTGACGCAGATGAGCTGCCACGACGGATCGAGCCCGAGCAGGTAAGCAGGAAAGGCCACTGAGGCCGTGATCGACTTAAGCGACCGCGGCGGCATGTTGATGATCAGCCGCCTGAGCTCCCCGCGCCGAACGCGTTCAAGCTGGTGGGCAATCGCCGACAGATGCCAAGTCGGGATGAATGGCTGCCCTGGCGCGAGCGTGGTGAAGACCTTGTGCACGAAAGCGCCGAAGTCGCGGCGCAGGAGCGCCTGCAATAAGCGAGGATCAGACGCGGCCGCCATCGCCGCCCTCCTCTTCATCGCCGCCGTCCTCATCGTCTTCGGGCTCCGGCGTCTCTTCCGCCTTGACGTCCGTCAGCAACCCATCGCGGCGCAACTGGGCAAGGATCGCAGCGTCCTCGCTCAAAAACTCGCTGAGATTGATCTTGGACTCCGGGGCGTCGCCATACTTTTCGGCGAGCGCCACCACGAGTTTGATAGCGGCTTTCTCACCGCGCAGGGCGTCGCTCGACAGGCGGTGCATGATCGCTTGGAGACGCGGAACTTTGCGGCTTTTGCCGTTCTCCGTATGCGTCACCTTGCTCGACAAAGCGTCATCCAGGCAGACGGCAATGGAACGGGCGCCCTTGGGCTTGCCCTTAGGATTTCCGCGCTTGCCCTTCTTAAACTGCGTGTCCTTCGGCGGCCGGCCGTAGCCGACCGTGCAACCGCGTTCTCCCGGCGTCTTCTTAGTCATGGTCGGCCTCCATACGAGCGACGACACGCTTGTTGTATCGGCGCGACGGGAAAAGGCGCTGGTCATTCATGGCATGGAGGGTGCGGCAGTAGGCGATCGGGCCTGAGGTCGGGGGCGACGTGGTTTTGGAAGTCAATGTATGGTTCACTTCGCTCGACCAAGCGAGATCAGGGATGTTTGAATGTTTTCGCGCGTGCTGTCCTTGCCCCTGACGAGCGTCTCGCAAGGCGGGTGATATCCCATCCCGCCGTCAGGAGGCATCACGATGAAAACGCCACGCGCGGATTTCACGTTGGAGTTCAAGAACGAGGCTGTTCGGCTTGTTCATAGCGGGCAGCGACAGTCGCAGGTGAGCGCCTCGCTGGGTTCCGACTTCACAAAATGCTTCGACGTTACCGACGGTTAGGGTCATATTTTGAGGTCTCCGAACGCAAATGAGGAGACTATCCGCGTTTGAACGCGCCATTTGGGCTGTCAGTCTCTGCGCGCGGAATTCGGTTTCCCGGATTGTGCGATGTCAGACGGCGAGGGCTTTCTACGAAGCCAGTCGTTAAACCCGGATCCTGATTGAGGGATCAGCGCGCGTACGCGTCGGCCGCGGCGGGGGATTGGAT
>JANLPL010000269.1:0-11878 GCA_031367195.1 Bradyrhizobium sp. | reverse complement strand
GTCCTCGCTTCTGGGAACAAGGCTGTGTCGACGATTGTTCGGCAAGGTCACGATCGCAATCTCAAGCATCGCAAGGTTGAACTGGAATGCGATATTCTTGTCGTTCGACAACAAGACGTCGAAGCCCGCCGCTGTCGCGGTCGCGATGAGCCGCCCGTTCGAAAGTCCGCGCCATTCCCGCGCCGGCTACGACACGTCGATCCCAAGACCTTGCAATCGCCGTCCGAGAGCGCGGGGAACCCCTTCGTCGCAAACGACTTTCACGCGGCTTTGGACGGAAACAGACGGGACGACGTCAATTCCAGCATCCGAACGACATCGGCGCGGTCGAGCGTCGGAAAGTCGTCGAGAATCTCGTCGAGCGACATGCCCGCCGCCAGATTGTCGAATAACGCCTCCACGGGCACGCGGGTGTTGCGGAACACGCGGCGACCGCCGAGAATTTCGGGGTCGGAGGTTATGAGGTCGTCGAGGTCGAGGTTTTGATCGCCGGACATGGCCTCCTCCTGTGGACAAGCCTACCACAGGCGAAGCCGCGCCGCGAACCCTGCGCTCTCGCTTTGAAAAGGCGGGGACGCAGGCTTCGCCGGCGCCCCCTGCCCCCTCAGTGCGCCAATATCGCCAGCAGCAGCAGGGCGACGATGTTGGTGATCTTGATCGCCGGGTTCACGGCCGGGCCGGCGGTGTCCTTGTAGGGGTCGCCGACGGTGTCGCCGGTCACTGACGCCTTGTGCGCGTCCGAACCCTTGAAGTGCTTGACGCCGTCCTTATCCGTGAAGCCGTCCTCGAACGACTTCTTGGCGTTGTCCCAGGCGCCGCCGCCCGAGGTCATCGAGATGGCGACGAACAGGCCGTTGACGATCACGCCAAGCAGCGAGGCGCCGAGCGCCGCGAAGGCGTTGCCCTTGTCGCCGGAAATCAGCAGCACGCCGAAATAGACGACGAAGGGCGCCAGCACCGGCAGCAGCGAGGGGATGATCATCTCGCGGATGGCGGCTTTGGTCAGCATGTTTACGGCGCGGCCATAATCGGGCCGTTGCGTGCCCAGCATGATGCCGGGCATTTCCTTGAACTGGCGGCGAACTTCGACCACGACGGCGCCAGCGGCGCGGCCGACGGCCGTCATCGCGATGCCGCTGAACAGATAGGGGATCAG
Source organism: Bradyrhizobium sp. (assembly GCA_031367195.1). Classification (GTDB taxonomy): domain Bacteria; phylum Pseudomonadota; class Alphaproteobacteria; order Rhizobiales; family Beijerinckiaceae; genus Roseiarcus. Next base: position 10,722 of record JANLPL010000269.1, on the reverse strand, counting down.
GCCGCCGAAGATCAGGCCCGCCACGACATAGGGGTTCGACAGGTCGAACGAGACGTGGACGTCCTTGAAATAGGGGAACTTCTCGGGATTGGCCGAGAAATAGGCGAGGTCGTTCGAGTAAGCCGCGAACAGCACCAACGCGCCCAGACCCGCCGAACCGATGGCGTAGCCCTTGGTCACGGCCTTGGTCGTATTGCCAACCGCGTCGAGCGCGTCGGTGGAATGGCGCACTTCCTTCGGCAGGCCCGCCATTTCCGCGATGCCGCCGGCGTTGTCGGTGACCGGGCCGAAAGCGTCGAGCGCGACGATCATGCCGGCCAGACCCAACATCGTCGTCACCGAGATCGCCGTGCCGTAGAGGCCGGCGAGCTGGAAGGTTGAGATGATGCCGATGACGATGACGATCGCGGGCAACGCGGTCGATTCGAGCGAAACGGCGAGGCCCTGGATCACGTTGGTGCCATGGCCGGTGACCGAGGCTTGCGCGATCGACATAACCGGGCGCTTGCCGGTGGCGGTGTAATATTCGGTGATGACGACGATCAGGCCGGTGATGATGAGGCCGACGATTCCGCAGACGAACAGACGCGTTCCCGTGATCAGCTTGCCCGCGACCGTCCCGACCTCGCCCCAGCCGATCACCAGCGAGGTGGCGATGGCGAGGCCGACGACGGACAACAGGCCCGTCACGATCAGGCCCTTGTAGAGCGCGCCCATGATGGAATTGTCGGCGCCGAGCTTGACGAAATAGGCGCCCACGATCGAGGTGAGGATGCAAATGCCGCAGATCGCCAGCGGGTAGATCATCGAAGGCAGCAGCGCCGCGGTGGTGGCGAAGAAGATCGAGCCCAGCACCATGGTGGCGACCACCGTCACCGCATAGGTTTCGAACAGGTCGGCCGCCATGCCGGCGCAATCGCCGACGTTGTCGCCCACGTTGTCGGCGATGGTGGCGGGGTTGCGCGGATCATCCTCGGGGATGCCCGCCTCGACCTTGCCGACGAGATCGGCGCCGACATCGGCGCCCTTGGTGAAGATGCCGCCGCCCAGACGTGCGAAGATCGAAATCAACGAGGCGCCGAAGCCCAGCGCCACCAGCGAGTCGATCACGACCCGGTCACCCGGCGCATGGCCCATCGGGCCGGTCAGCACGTAGAAGTAGCCGGCGACGCCGATCAGCGCGAGGCCGGCGACCAACATGCCCGTCACCGCGCCCGATTTGAAGGCGATGTCGAGACCGGCGGCCAGCGATTCGCTCGCGGCCTGCGCGGTGCGGACATTGGCGCGCACCGATACGTTCATGCCGATGAATCCGGCCGCGCCCGAAAGGATCGCGCCGATGGCGAAACCCGTCGCCACATCCCAGCCCAGCAGATAGCCAAGCCCCAGCAGGACGATCACGCCGACGACGGCGATGGCGCTATACTGGGTGCGAAGATAGGCCTGCGCGCCCTCGCGCACCGCTCCGGAAATCTCCTGCATTTTCGCGGAGCCGGGGGAAGCGGCCATCACCTGCTGTATCGTGACGCCGCCATAGACGAGCGCCAATACCCCGCACAAAATTATCAGCCCTAATGCCATCGCGTTCGGCCCCCGGATCGTTGAAAAACCGGCGCTGTCCCCGCGCCGGCTTTTGGTCAGGGCGCCCTATTGCCAGAAACCAAGCCCCGCCGCAACGCACACAAAGCCTAACAAGAGCTTTATGCGTGCATACTCGGCGAAGACGCCTCAACCCTGGTTAATGCGAGAAACTTGGCGCCGGCAGCCCGCGCGCGCGCGCCGCCGCGACCAGCGTATTGGCCATCAACATCGCGATCGTCATTTTGCCGACGCCCCCCGGCACCGGCGTGATCGCCCCGGCGACTTGCAAGGCTTGGGCATAGGCCACATCGCCGACCAGCCGCGTCTTGCCCTCGCCCCTTTCAGGCGCAGCAATCCGGTTGATGCCGACGTCGATCACGATTGCGCCGGGCTTCACCCAGTCGCCCTGAACCATTTCCGGCCGCCCGACCGCCGCCACCAGCACGTCGGCGCGGCGCGCCACGGCGGGCAATCGCTGCGTGCGCGAATGGGCGATCGTCACGGTGCAGTTTCGCGCCAGCAGCAATTGCGCCATCGGCTTGCCGACGATGTTGGAGCGCCCGATCACGACCGCCTCCATCCCATCGAGCTTGCGGCCGAGATGGGCGCAGGCGCGGTCGATCAGAATCATCGCGCCCGCCGGCGTGCAGGGGATCAGCGCGCGTTCGAATATTCCGCTCGCCGCCAGCCCGACATTGACGGGGTGAAAGCCATCGACGTCCTTGGCCGGATCCACCGCCTCCAGCACGCGCGATGAATCGATCGCCTTCGGCAGCGGCAATTGCACGAGAATGCCGTGAATCGCGGGATCGCGGTTGAGCTTGTCGATCAACGCCAGTAATTCAGACTCTCCCGTGGTCTCGGGCAGGTCGAATTGCAAGGAGTGGAAGCCGCACAGCTTGGCCGCTTTGCCTTTGGCGCCGACATAGACCCGGCTCGCCGGGTCCGAGCCGACCAGCACGACGGCGAGCCCCGGCGTCAGGACAAGCGCCCGCGCGGCTTGCGCGACCCGCGCCAGCGTGGCGTCGGCGACAACGGCGCCGTCGACAACATAAGCGGACAAACAGGCCTCCCCGACGTCTCCAACGCGGCGCTCTATAGGCGCGGCGCGGAAAGCTGTCGCGTCGAAAACGCGCGAGGCGGCTTACGTCCCCTTCGCCGTTTGCGCGATCATCGGCAGTTCGACGATCCGCCTGGCCGTCGCCTTGAAGATCGCATTGGCGACGGCGGGCGCTAGCGGCGGAACGCCCGGCTCGCCGACGCCTGTCGGGGGCTCGGTTGAGGCGACGATATGCACCTCGACCTTGGGCATGTCGCTGATGCGGAGCGGCAGATAGCTGTCGAAATTGGCCTGATCGACGATTCCGCCGCTCAGCGTGATCGCATCGCGCAAAGCCGCGCCGAGACCGAATCCGACGCCGCCCTCCATCTGCGCTTTAATAATGTCGGGGTTGACCGCCAGCCCACAATCGACCGCGCAGACAACGCGAACCACTTTGGGTTCGCCGTTCTTGGCCAACCTGATCTCGGCGACATGGGCGACGAAAGTCTTGAAACTCTCGTGCACCGCGACGCCGCGGAAGACGCCCTCGGGCGGTGGGCTCGCCCAGCCCGCTTTCTCCGCCGCCAGCTTCAGCACGCCGAGATGGCGCGGCTTGTCCTTCAGCGTCGCCAGCCGGAAGGCGACCGGATCGCGGCCGGTCTCCGAGGCGATGTGGTCGATCATCGTCTCCACAACGAAAGCGGTGTGCGTGTGTCCGACCGAGCGCCACCACAAAGCCGGCACGCCGACCTTGGTCGTGTGCAACTCCACATGCAGGTTGGGCGCGGCGTAGGGCAGATCGCTCACGCCCTCGACCGAGGTCCTGTCAACGCCGTCCTTGATAAGACCCGCGAAGGGCGTGCCGGCGAAGATCGACTGGCCGACGATGGTGTGGCGCCAGGCGAGAATATTGCCGTCGCCGTCGAGCCCGACCTTGACGCGATGCAGATAGGCGGGGCGGTAGAAGCCCGCTTTCATGTCGTCCTCGCGCCGCCAGACCAGTTTCACCGGGTCCGGCTTGCCCCAGGCGGCGGCGGCCATCGCCGCCTCGGCGACATAGTCCGCCACCGGCACGGCGCGGCGGCCGAACGAGCCGCCGGCATATTTGGTGATGACCTGCACCTTGTCCGGCGTCACGCCGAAAATCCCGGCCGCGACCGCCTGATCGACGGTCGGCATTTGCGAGCCGGTCCAGATTTTCACCTGGCCGTCGGCGTGCTGCACAACCGCGTTCATCGGCTCCATCGGCGCATGGGCGAGGTAGGGAAAGACGAAATCCTGCTCGATCACCTTCGCCGCCTTGGCCATCGCGGCGTCGGCGTCGCCGATGTGGGCCGCCACCGTCCCCGGCATTCCCGCGAGCTTCTTGTATTCGGCGAGAAGTTCGGCGCTGCCGCGCTTTTCCGCCTTCGACTCGTCCCACGTCACCTCGACGAGATCCCTGGCCTTGAAGGCCGGCCACGTGCTCGTGGCATAGACGGCGACGCCGCGCGGCGTGATTTTCGCGTCGAGGAAGCCGCGAACCTGCGCCGCCTTGGCCGTGTCGATCTTGGTCGCGATCGCGCCGAAACGCTGGGGATGGATGATCGCCGCGACGATCATGCCGTCGAGATGCACATCTTGCGTGTAGATCGGCTGGCCGGTGATTTTCGCTTCGGTGTCGAGCCGATGCACATTCTTGCCGATCAGGGTGAAATCCTTCGCCGCTTTCAAGGGAACGTTGGTCGGCACGGCGAGCTTGGCCGCGGCCTCCGCGAACTCGCCAAATGTCGCCTTGCGCCCCGATGGGTGGCTGAGCGCGCCAGACGCGACGACGATTTCAGCCGAAGGCACGCCCCAGGCGGCAGCGGCAGCGGCGACCAACATCGCGCGGGCGACGGCGCCGGCTTCGCGATATTGCGAAAACGAATTCGCCATCGAGGTCGAGCCGCCGGTGCCCTGCATCCCGAAGTACAGGTTCTTGTATTTGGCGACGTCGGCGGGCGCGAATTCCGCGCGCATCTGGGCCCAGTCGGCGTCGAGTTCCTCGGCGACGAGGGTGGAAAGGCCGGTGGCGATGCCCTGCCCCTTGTCGAGATGCTTGACGATGACGGTCACCGTATTGTCCGGCGCGATGCGCACGAACGGGTTCGGCGCGAACGGGGTCGCCGCATCGGCGAATTCCGGCGCAAGGCCGATCACGAGGCCGGCGCCGGCGGCGATTCTGATGAAGCCGCGTCGCGAGATTTCGAGGGTCATGGCGCTCAACCTTTCATGATGTCGGCGGCGCGGTGGATGCCGGCGCGAATGCGGTGATAGGTGGCGCAGCGGCAGACGTTGCCATCCATCGCATCGTCTATCTCCGCGTCGCTCGGCGCCGGCTTGTCCGTCAGCAGCGCCGTCGCGGACATGATCTGCCCGGACTGGCAATAGCCGCATTGCGGCACGTCGAGTTCGCGCCACGCCGCCCGAACCGCCTCGGCCGCCTTGCCGGCGACGCCCTCGATGGTGACGATCTTCATCTTGACCGCGTCCGACAGGGCGATCTGGCACGAGCGCGCCGGCGCCCCATCCACATGCACGGTGCAGGCGCCGCAAAGCGCTTGGCCGCAGCCGAATTTCGTGCCGGTGAGCTTCAGTTCGTCGCGCAGCGCCCACAGGAGCGGCGTGTCCGGCGCGGCGTCCACCTGACGCGCCTCGCCGTTGACGTTGAGTTGGTAGGCCATTGCATCCTCGCATATCGAGAAGCGCCCCGGCTGGTCGCGCGGCAAAGCGGAGCGAGCACGCGATTTACCGCTGGCCGGTGGCCGCTCGCAATGCACTTTCGCGCGAGGACGCCTGCGATTTCGAAACCGGGCGTCGGCGACCAAGCCCAACCGCGCCGGCGCTCAAGACAAGCGTGTCGTCAGACCGTAAACTCCTCCGGCGCAACCTGAGATTCGTCCATGAACAACAATTCCCGCTTTCGGTCTGCCTGCCTTCTGACGTTTCTCGCCGGCCTTTCCGCCACCGCCGCGCTCGCCGAAAGTCCGACGCCGGTGGCGTCGGTCAAGAATCTCGATGCGGACGTTCGCATCGACATTCTCTCGCTCAAGCGCACTGAGAACAACACGGTCACGCTGCAATTCGCGCTGGTGAACGACGGCGCCGGGGAGGGGGGAATCACCGCGTTGAACACCAGGCTGATCGATCTCGTGGGCCGCCGGCGCTACGACGCCGGCCTCGAAATGGCCGGACCTTGCAGCGCCCCCAATGGCGGCAGGAAGCTGTGCTGGGTGATGTTCGCCGCGCCGCCGGCCTCCACTAAAACAGTGAATGTGCAATTTTACGGCAATTGGCCGCTGGTCTCCACGCCGATCTCGGAGTGAGCGCCATGCGATGGCGTTCTGCTCTGATCGCGCTGTTCGCGCTCGGCGTCTGTGGCCCAGCCGCCCAAGCCGCCAACTATCCCGCCAGTTCCTTCAGCTTCGGCGCGGACACCATCAATTTTCCCTCGGACGGGATCGCATTTCCCTCCGATGCGATCGTGTTTCGCTCCGAAATGATCGAGGAGGACAAGGGCGCGACGCTGGAGGTGACGCTACCGGCCGACGTCCTGTTCGATTTCGACAAAGCCGACATCCGGCCCGAGGCGGCGAGCGCGTTGCACGAATTGGCGGACCGGCTGCGCCTGAAGGCGCGCGGCCCTGTTGTCGTGAAGGGCTACACCGATGCGCTCGGCAAGGACGCCTATAACCAAAAGCTCTCGGAAAAGCGGGCGGTCGCGATCAAGTCGTGGCTGGTCGCCAAGGAGAATCTCGGGCAACTGAAATACACGACGATCGGCTTCGGCGCCCGCGATCCCGTGGCGCCGAACAAGCGCCCCGACGGTTCCGACGATCCCCTGGGGCGCCAACTCAACCGCCGCGTGACGATCGTCATGACGAAATAGACGGTCACGCCGTCTCGCCATAGACCTCGGCCGCCGCCTCCCTGAGCCGCGCCTTGAGCCACAGCAGCCCAGGATCGGCGGCCCGCGTCGCCGCCGCCACCATGGTCAACGTGTACCTCTTCTGGCGCAGCGGCGGCTCGTAGATTTGTAGTCCGAACGCCTCCGCGAAGCGGCGCGCCAGCGCGACCGACATTGTCGTGACGCAATCGGTCGCGCCGACAGCGGCGAGCGCGACCAGAAAATGCGGGGTCGTGAACGCGATCCGGCGCACCAACCCGGCTTCGGCCAGTTCGGCGTCGATGTCGGACACGCGGTCGCCAAAGATCGCGACCGTCGCGTGATCGCGGGCGGCGTATTCCGCCAGCGTCCAGGCCGCATCGGCCGGCCGGCCGCCGCGTCGCGCAACCAGCGCCAGTCGATCCTCGGCAAGCGGTTCGCTATGGGCGCCCGACGGCAACGGCGTGGTCGCGGTCGCGAAGACGAGATCGAGGTCGCCGCTCTCGATGCGTTCGCGCACATCGGCGCCGACGGGAACGAAGCGCAGCGAAGCGCGCGGCGCCCGCGCGCGCATCGCCGCCAACAGGGGCGGCCCGAGCAGCACCGCCTGCACGTCGGCGGCGGCGATATGGAACGCGCGGTCGAGCGTCTCGGGCTGGAAATCGGGCGCATGGATCACGCCGCCGAGCCGGTCAAGCGCGCCGGTCAGGTGCGGCAGCAGCGCCGCCGCCCGCGCCGTCGGCGCGAGCCCGCCCGGCGCCTTGACGAGGATGGGATCGCCGACCAGCGCCCGCAGCCGCGCCAGCGCGCGCGACATCGCCGGCTGGCTCAAGCCGACGTCGGCCGCCGCTCGGGTGACGTTGCGGCGCCGGATCAGCGCCTCCAGCGCCGGCAACAGGTTGAGATCGACGCCGGCCAAATTCACTTCGCGCATGATGATGATCATATCTATGCATTTCCGTCATGCGCAAGCGCGGCCTATGTTCGCGCTTCCACGGGAGACGGGACGATGAACGACACAGTGCTGGTGATCGGCTATGGGCCGGTGGGGGCGGCGACAGTCGCCCAACTGGCGGCGCGCGGGCAAAACGTGCGGGTGATGCAGCGCAAGCGGCCGCCGGACCTGCCGCAAAACATCGCCTTCGTCAGCGGCGACGCGACCAACCGCGCCTCGCTGCGCGCGGCGGCGGAGGGTGCGAACCAGATTGTGCTGGCGATCGGCCTGCCCTATTCCGGCAAGCTGTGGCGCGAGCAATGGCCGAAAATCGTCGGCAATGTCGTGGAGACGGCGGCGGCGACCGGCGCGCGGGTCGTTTGGGTCGATAATCTCTACATGTACGGACCGCAGGACGCAGCCTTGAAGGAGACAATGGCGCTGTCCGACTATCCGCTGAAGCCGGCGGCGCGTTCGGCGGCGACGCGGATCTGGCAGGCGGCGAGCGCGGCGGGGCGGGCGCCATTCGCGGCGGTGCGCGGCCCGGATTTCTACGGCCCCGGCGTCGCGCAGGCCATACTCGGCGATACCTCCCTGGGCGCTCTCGCGCGCGGCAAGCCGGCGTTGTGGATCAACGACGCCGACATTCCCCACGACATCGCCTATGTCCCCGACTTTGCGCGCGCGGTTGTCAGCCTGCTCGACGCGTCCGACGACGCGTTCGGCCAGGCGTGGAACGTGCCCTGCGCCCCGATACGAAAACCTCGCGAACTGCTGGCGCTCGCGGCCACGGCGCTCGGCGTCCCACTGCGCGTCCGCAACATGCCGTTCTGGGCGATGCGCGCCCTGAGCGTTTTCACGCCCGAACTCGGAGAATTCGCCGAGATGCGCTTCCAGTGGGATCGGCCCTATCACGTCGATTGCTCGAAGTTCGCAGCGCGTTTCTGGTCCGACCCGACGCCGTTTGAAATCGGGATGCCGGAGGCGGCGTGGTCGTTTCGAACCGCGCAAGCGGCCTAGGGCGACGCTTGCGCCAAGGTCGCCAAAAGGCGACATGAACCGGGCCCGATCCTTGCTCTCGAAAGGCCCCATGACCGAGTTCACGGCCCGCACCATCGCCTCGCTCGACAAGATCCCGGCGCCGGCCTGGGACGCCTGCGCCAATCCTCCCGATCAAGGCGAGCGCGTCACCGGAGGCGAGCGCTATAACCCCTTTATATCGCACGCTTTCCTAAGCGCGCTGGAGCGCTCGAAATCGGTCGGCGGCCGCACCGGTTGGACGCCGGCGCATGTGCTGGTCGAGGCGGCCGGCCGCCTCGTCGCCTGTGCGCCGGCCTATGTGAAAACCCACAGCATGGGCGAATACGTGTTCGACCATTCCTGGGCGCAGGCCTACGAGCAGGCGGGCGGGCGCTATTACCCGAAATTGCAGATCGCCGCGCCGTTCACCCCCGTCGCCGGCCGGCGCCTGCTGGTCGCCCCCGACGCACCCGAGGGGGCGCGGACCGCGCTGATCGGAGCGCTGCGCGGCTTGCGCGACGCGGTCGAGGCGTCCTCGGTGCATGTCACTTTCGCTGACCCGGCGGATGCGGAAGCGCTCGGCGCGGCGGGTTTCGCGCGCCGCACCGGCGAGCAGTTCCATTTCTTCAACGAGGGCTATGCCGACTTCGACGCCTTTCTCGCCGCGCTCGCCTCGCGCAAGCGCAAGGCGATCAAGCGTGAGCGGCGCGAGGCCCTAGGCGACGAAATTGCCATCGACTTACTGAGGGGCGACGACATAAAATCAAGCCATTGGGATGCGTTCTTCGCCTTCTACATGGACACCGGCGCGCGCAAATGGGGCCGGCCCTATCTCACCCGCGCGTTCTTTACCGAGATCGGCGCGACGATGGCCGACCGGGCGCTGCTGGTGATGGCGCGGCGCGACGGCCGCCATATCGCCGGGGCGATCAATTTTCTCGGGCGGGATGCGATCTACGGTCGCAACTGGGGCGCGATCGAGGAACGCCCGTTCCTGCATTTCGAGGTCTGCTATTATCAGGCGATCGAATACGCCATTCGCCATAATTTCGCGCGCGTCGAGGCCGGCGCGCAGGGCGAGCACAAACTGGCGCGCGGCTATCGGCCGGTTGCGACCTATTCGTGCCACGATTTCGCCGATCCGCGCTTCGCCCGCGCGGTGCGCGACTATCTCGTGCGCGAGCGCGAGGCGGTGGACGAACAGATCGCCGATTACGAGGCGGGCTTGCCGTTCAAAAAGTCGGATTAGGACACAAGCCTGCCGCCGACCAGCGCCAGCGTGCCGGCCATCAGCGGCCGCAACACGCGATCGGGCACCTTGGCGGCGAAATGGCTGCCGATGGCGATGCCGGGAATGGAGCCGATCAGCAGCGAGGCCAGCAGCGAAAAATCGACCGAGCCGATCATCCAATGCCCCGCGCCGGCGATCAGCGTCAGCGGCACGGCGTGGGCGATGTCGGACCCGACGATGCGGACCGCGGGCAATTTCGGATAGAGCATGATCAAAGCGGTGACGCCGAGCGCCCCCGCCCCGACCGAGGACACCGTCACCAGCACGCCCAGCAGGGCGCCGAGAACCACGGTGAACTGGGCGATCCGTCGCTCGCTCGCGCCTTCGAGCAAGCGCCCGTAATATGATATCAGCCATTTGCGCAGGATAAGAGTGACGGCGGTCAGCAACAGCGCGAAGCCCAGCGTCACGGTGATGACGTGATTGGCGGCTGCGGAACTGTGGCCGAAATAGGCGAGCGCCAGCAGCGTCACCACCGCCGCCGGCGCGCTGCCCGAGGCGAGCCGGCGCACGATGCGCCAATCCACCGTGCCATGCAGGCTGTGCACCACCGTGCCGCTGATTTTGGTCAAGCCGGCATAGAGCAGGTCCGTGCCAACCGCTGTCGAGGGGTGGATGCCGAACAGCAACACCAGAAGCGGCGTCATCAACGACCCGCCGCCGACCCCGGTGAAGCCGACCAGCAGCCCGACCACAAGGCCGGAGAGGGAATAGAGCGGGTGGATCGCGGCGAGCATCTGATGTCTCCGGGCTACGAACGCTCTCTTTCAACATATTCTATAAATTCGATCAACTAATTTCTTTAGCAGGTTTGGGCGGCGTCCTCGGCGCTCTTATCCTCGCAAAATCTGCGCAGCGTCGCGCGCTCGTGGAACAGCGGGAACATGCTGCATCCGAACAGACTGGGAACATTTGCGCAGTAAGTGAGACGACGACGCCTCGCAAGG
>JANLPL010000264.1:0-2694 GCA_031367195.1 Bradyrhizobium sp. | reverse complement strand
AAGGCGATCTCCGATCGATTCGGTCGCCTCACACAGATTCAGACTTCTTCGCCCCGCGGAATCGTCCGCTACGCCCGTCGCATCAAATACTTGGAAACTGTTGCATATCAGACTCAGTAGAGAGCGTTGAACAGCCCTGCTGCCCATCCCCTCCTTGGCGAAGCGGGCGATCTTTAAGAAGCACCATTTCTCCGCTGGGAAACAAGAGTGCGGGGAATTTACGTCCAACACAACAGTGAACGTCTGCTTCGGGTCGAGTGCGGGCATTCCACGTCCACTGAAATCGGGCGTAAAGCGATTGGTTCGACCGCTAGACTAGGCCGTAGGCCCTTGTCTCGTCCGAGTTATGGCGCCAGTGCATCCAACAGGCGACAACACCTTCTCTCTCCGCAAGCCGCCTCAGCCGTTCACGTCGGTGCGCGCGAAGTCGTCGCCCTTGTAGAGCAGCGTCAGGCCCAGTTGTTTGGCGGCGGCGTAGCTGAGGCAATCGCCCATGTTGAGGCCCTTGCGGCCGCGCCCGTAGCGTTCGCGCGCGGCGACGGCGTGGGGGAGCATTTCGGGCGTGAAGGGGACGATGGCTATTTTGAGCCGTTCTATAATCCTCAAGACTCGCGCATGGGCGTCGGTCGGTGGGGTCGCTACAAGTTTGGTCAGAGCGAGAACGGTTTCGAAGATGTTTATGGAGGTCGTCCAACATTTCGCGTTGACGATCCTTTCGGTGAATTCTTCCCACTCCGGCTCCTCGAAGAGGATCGCGGCTAGCGCGGAGGTTTCAACGAGCAGTTCCGACTGTCCGGGAGACGAAGCGGGCGTTCTCAATCGTTCTCGCCCCACAGTTCGTCGAAGAACGCCTTGTCAGCTTTCTCACCGGTTTTCGGAAGGGCGCGAATCCCAGCGTGGATGTCGGCAAGGAGTTCCTTTGGCGAGACCTTGCGCTGGTCCCTGGCCAGTTTTTCCTCGCACGCGATCCTCACCGCTTCGGTCAGGCTGGTTCCATGGGATCGCGCCAATTCACGCACCAACTCCTCGGCCTTCGCGTCCTTGATGTGCAGCGCCATGGCCGCCTCCGGTGTACATTTTCGAGTACTCTATGTACACCGCCCCCCGCGACCCCGCAACCCTTGCGCCCCCGCCCCCCGCCCTCTAAATCCGCAGCCTTCGCCCCGGAGCTTCGCATGAACCACGAACCCAGCTTTCCCGGCTGGCACGCCACCACCATCCTGATGGTCCGCAAGGGCGGGCGCACGGTGATCGGCGGCGACGGGCAGGTCAGCCTCGGCCAGACCGTCATCAAGGGCAATGCGCGAAAAGTGCGGCGGCTCGCCAAGGGCGAGGTGATCGCGGGCTTCGCCGGCTCGACCGCCGACGCGCTGACGCTGTTCGAGCGGCTGGAGGGCAAAATCGAGCAATATCCCGGCCAGCTCGCCCGCGCCTGCGTCGAACTTGGCAAGGACTGGCGCACCGACCGCTATCTGCGCCGGCTGGAGGCGATGTTGCTGGTGGCCGACAAACAGATCGGCCTCGTGCTGAGCGGCTCCGGCGACGTGCTGGAGCCCGACAGCGACGCGCATGGCGCCTCCACCGCGATCGGCTCGGGCGGCAATTATGCGCTGGCCGCCGCGCGCGCGCTGATGCCGATGGACCTCGACGCGGAGGAGATCGTGCGCCGGTCGATGAAGATCGCCGCCGACATCTGCGTCTATACCAACACCTCGCTGACCCTCGAAAGCCTATGACCGACCTTTCCCCACGCGAGATCGTCTCCGAACTCGATCGCTACATCGTCGGCCAGGCAAACGCCAAGCGCGCGGTGGCGATTGCGCTGCGCAACCGCTGGCGGCGCCTGAAACTCGTCTCGCCGATGCGCGAGGAGGTGATGCCGAAGAACATTCTGATGATCGGCCCGACCGGCTGCGGCAAGACCGAGATCGCGCGCCGGCTCGCCAAGCTCGCCGGCGCGCCGTTCCTCAAGGTCGAGGCGACCAAATTCACCGAGGTCGGTTATGTCGGACGCGACGTGGAGACCATTATACGCGATCTCGTCGAGATCGGCATTGCGCTGGTGAAGGCGAGAAAGCGCCGCGAAGTGGAGGCGCGGGCGGAACTGGGCGCGGAAGAGAAGATCCTCGACGCGTTGGTGGGCGCGACCGCTTCGCCGGGCACGCGCGATTCCTTTCGCAAGAAACTGCGCGCCGGCGAGTTGGAGGACAAGGAGATCGAGGTCGATCTGCCGCAGGGGAGTAGCGGGCTGCCGATGTTCGAATTGCCCAACATGCCCGGCGCCTCGGTCGGCGCGATCAACCTGAGCGATCTGTTCGGTGGTCGGGGGATGCAGCGCGCCAGCCGCAAGCGGGTGACGGTGCGCCAGGCGCGCGAGCCGCTGATGGGAGCGGAGGTCGAGAAGATGCTCGATCAGGATGCTGTGACGCGCGAGGCGATCAACGAAGTCGAGAGCAACGGCATCGTGTTTCTCGACGAGATCGACAAGATCTGCGCGCGCGACGGGCGCGGCGGGGCGGACGTTTCGCGCGAGGGCGTGCAGCGCGACCTGCTGCCGCTGATCGAGGGCACGACGGTTGCAACCAAACACGGCGCGGTCAAGACCGACCATATCCTGTTCATCGCCTCGGGCGCGTTCCATATCGCCAAACCCTCGGACCTGTTGCCGGAATTGCAGGGGCGGCTGCCGATCCG
>JANLPL010000234.1:0-4987 GCA_031367195.1 Bradyrhizobium sp. | reverse complement strand
GCCACAGGACGCTGGAGATCCAGCTTCGAAACCTCGTTCTATCTGTCCAGTCGCCCCCTCGCAGCAAAAACCGCCGCCGCCGCCGTCCGCCAGCACTGGGGAATCGAGAACACATCCCACCACTCGCGCGATGTCACGTTCCGCGAGGACGCCTCGAGACTCCGAAAAAATCCCGGCGTCTTCGCCAGATTGCGCAGCTTCGCCTACAATATCCTGAAGTCCAATCAAACCGACTCGATCCCACAGGACCGCCTCGCGGCCGCCTTCGGTGGCCTGAAATCGATATTCTCAATGACCTTCAGTAAAGAGCGTTGAACAGCCCTGGTGGCTGGGGGAAGGTCAGGATTGTTCCTGATAAAGCTACGAGCGGCTTTCCGGACGGTGCGCCGATCGAGTGAATCGCATTTCACGCCCACTTACAAGCCGCACGCGGGGCCGTGATAATGTACTTGATTGAGCGCCGGGCTTGCGCATCGTATCCTTGTCGGATGGCCCGTCTCGCTCGCCTTGTCATTCCCGGCCTTCGCGACCACGGTACGCTGCGCGGAGGCGGCGGACAGCGCGTGTTTTTCTCGAAAATCTGACTACGCTGCTTTTCGCGATAGGTTCGCCGACGCGGCGACGGAAGCATGCGTCTCGGTCCGGGCTTGGTTTCAGATGCCGAACCACGTGCATCTGATTCTCTGCCCTGGCGAAGAGGGGCAACGCCGCAAAACCCTCGGTTACGTCGAGTGGATGTTGAAGCTTTAAGCGACGGCGCGCAGCCTCAGGCTTGCCCCGCGACGCGCGCCGTCGCAAAAGCGCGCCATGCTGCATATCAACGATCTCACTTTCCGCATCGGCGAACGGCTGCTGATCGACCACGCCAGCGTCGCGCTGCCGACCGGGGCGCATGTCGGGCTGGTCGGGCGCAACGGCGCCGGCAAGACCACGCTGTTCCGCATCGTGCGCGGCGAACTGGCCCCGGAATCGGGCGCGTTCTCGACGTCAAGGAACGCGCGCATCGGCTCGGTCGAGCAGGAGGCGCCGGGCGGCGCGCAGAGCCTGATCCACTTCGTGCTCGACGCCGACGTCGAGCGCCGCGCCTTGCTCGCGGAGGCCGAGCACGCCCACGATCCCCATCGCATCGCCGAAATCCAGACCCGGCTTGCCGATATCGAGGCCCATGCCGCCCCTGCACGCGCCGCGCGCATCCTCGCCGGCCTTGGCTTCGACGAGGCCGCGCAGGGGCGCGCCTTGTCCGAGTTCTCCGGCGGCTGGCGGATGCGGGTCGCGCTGGCGGCGGTGCTGTTTTCCGCGCCCGACCTGCTGCTGCTCGACGAACCGACCAATTACCTCGACCTCGAAGGCTCGCTGTGGCTGGTCGACTATCTCAAGACCTATCCCGCGACGGTGCTGGTGATCAGCCACGACCGCGATCTGCTCGACGACGTCGCCAACCACATCCTGCATCTCGACCGCGGCAAACTCACGCTATGGAGCGGCGGCTACACCAGCTTCGAGCGCCAGCGCGGGGAATTGATGGTCCTGCAAGGCAAGGCGGCCAAGAAGCAGGAGGAGAAACGCAAGCACCTGCAATCCTTCGTCGATCGCTTCCGCGCCAGCGCCACCAAGGCGAGCCAGGCGCAGTCGCGGCTGAAGATGTTGGCCAAGCTGGCGCCTGTCGCCGTCGTGCTCGACGAGAGCGTGCTGCCGTTCAAGTGGCCCCCGGTGGTCAAGAAGCTCGCCTCGCCGCTGGTGGCGCTGGAGGGCGTGACGGTCGGCTACGACGGACGCGCCGTCTTGTCCCGCCTCAGCCTGACGCTTCAGGCCGACGACCGCATCGGCCTCATCGGCGCCAATGGCAACGGCAAATCCACCTTCGCCAGGCTGATGGGCGGGCGCCTGGCGCCGATGTCGGGCAAGATGGTGCGGGCGGGGAAACTGGAAGCCGGCTTTTTCGCGCAGCATCAGGTCGACGATCTCGCCTCCGGCGGCAGCGCCTACAGCCATATCGCCGACAAGATGCGTGGCGAGCCGGAGGCCAGGATTCGCGGCCGCGTCGCGCGCGTCGGCTTTTCCTCGGCCCGCGCGAATACGCCGGTCGAGCAGCTGTCGGGCGGCGAGAAAGCGCGCCTCCTGATGGGACTGACGACTTTCAATGGCCCGCAATTGCTGATCCTCGACGAGCCCACAAACCATCTCGACATCGACAGTCGCGCCGAACTGATCGAGGCGATCAACGAATACGAGGGCGCCTGCATCCTCATTTCGCATGATCGGCGGCTATTGGAGGCCTGCGCGGACCGCCTGTGGAATGTCGCGGGCGGGCAGGTGCGCGATTTCGACGGCGATCTCGACGATTACGCCCGCCAGGTGCTCGGTTCGTCGGCGGAGAAGCCGGCGGCGCGGACCAGGAGCGCCGTTGCGGCGCGCGTGCAAGAGCCGTCGCTCGATCGGCAGATTGCCGCAGCGGAACAGAAGATCCATCGGTTCCAGGACTTGTTGACGCGAGTCGACGAGGCGCTGGCCAAGGCGGCGGGGCAGGGCGCGGCCCCGGTGCAGGCGATTGATCTTGCCGCCAAACGACGGGAACTTGAGCGGGCGCTGGTTGCCGCCGAGGAGACATGGCTCGAATTGTCGATGAAGGCGGAAGCGACGAACTGAGCCTCCGCAATATTAAAATGTTTGAAGGGTTGCGTGGCGCCCGATCTGGCAGTTGTGGTTATTTTCGGTGAATCACTTCCTCCGCCTATTGCGAATTATCGATATTCGTATAAATACTTTGGCGAAATTAACTTGGGGAAAAGTCATGGCGACAAGTGATTCGGTGACCAGCGACTACGTGGCGTTGGCGGCTGAGGTTGTTTCGGCGTTTGTGGGCCACAACTCTCTGCCGGTTTCCGAACTTCCCGGCTTGATAACTTCCGTCCATGCCGCGCTGATGAAGATTTCCGGTGGCGGGTCGGCCCCGGTGGCGAGCGAACCGGAAGTTTTGACCCCGGCGGTTCCTATCCGTAAGTCGATCACGCCGGACTACCTGATCTGCCTCGACGATGGACGCAAGTTCAAGTCACTGAAGCGGCATCTCGCCTCGCTCGGGATGACGCCCGATCAGTATCGGACCAAGTGGAACCTTGCCGCCGACTACCCCATGGTCGCTGCGAATTACGCGGCCACCCGCTCGGCGCTCGCCAAGAAAATCGGCCTCGGCCAGAACCGCAAGCGCGGCTGAACTCCATCGGCCCCGCCTCGCGTTGTCGCGGCGGGGCGGGTTCTCATACCAACGGCCATTCGCGTTGATTCGTCATGCCCGTCTTCGGGCGCGAGATGGCGGAGAGCTGCCGGCGGTTTCAGCATATCGGGGAATAGGGCTCAACAGAGCCATTCCCTAAACGTCGCACAACCTTGCTTTCGCGACGCATGATCGTCCGGCGGGTCGGTTTCGACCCTTCGCCGTGGTTTGCCGCGCCTGTCAGGATCGCACGTTCGTGCAGTCCAGCCGACAGGAGCACCGCCATGTCCAAACAGATCTCACCGCTGCGCCAGCGCATGACCGACGACATGAAGATGCGCAACATGTCGCCGTCCACCATCAATTCCTACAACTCGGCGGTATCGCGGTTCGCGGCCTATTTCGACCGCTCGCCCGATGTGTGTCTTTAGGGGGCAAGAACAGCACGATCGCGCGTGACGTCAAGCTGTGAAGTGAAGTTACAATCCTAACTCAGGAAAACGAACCATGAAAACCACCTTATTTATCAATGCTTTCGCTGTACTGACCCCTATGTTCATGGCGGGATTAGATGTCACGTCCGCGCGCGCGGAGGATGCGCATCAAGCGCAAGCCATGGACGACGGCGGTATGGTTGGCACTATGAGCGCCGCCGGCTATATGCCACCCGGCATCATGGTGGGGCAGGCCGGCGAATGGATGCTGGGCTACCAAGCCATGTTCGATCACATGTCAGGAAATCTCACTGGCACAAAAAGCATTAGCAACGAGAAGATTTTAGAGCGTTTTGCAAACACGCCGACCGACATGACGATGCAAATGCACATGTTCATGGCGATGTATGCACCGAGTAACGATCTCACGCTCATGGCCATGCTCCCCTACATACGGAAGTCGATGAATCATGTCAGTAGCGCAGGCGTACCCTTCGAAGAACGCACGGGCGGGATTGGCGACGTTGAATTGCGTGGCCTATATACCTTATATGCATCGCCAGACCTTCAACATCGCGTTCTGCTGCGCGGCGGGGTCAGTCTGCCGACCGGTTCCATCAATAAGAGCATGGGGGGGATGCGCCTCGAATACCCCATGCAACTCGGATCAGGAACGGTTTCTCTCCTGCCGGGGCTTACCTACCTTGGTGCAAAGGCGCCATGGAATTGGGGAGCAGAGTTCGGATCGAACGTGCGGTTGGGAGAAAACAGCAACGGCTACAGACTTGGAAATCGCTATGAGCTGAGCGTCAGGGTTGCTCGGCAACTAACCAATTGGCTAACCGCGTCAATACGTGCCGATGGTGAGCAGTGGGGCAATATCCATGGTGCCGATCCACTTCTCGACCCCACGGACGAGCCAACCAAAGATACTAATCTTCAAGGTGGGAAGCGTCTCGATCTCCTGCTTGGCGCAAGCCTGCAACCTACTGGTGGTTTCTTCAAGGGGCAACAGTTTTTTATCGAAGCTGGCGCACCGGTCTATCAGTCCTTGAACGGCCCCCAGCTTGCGAGAAGCTGGGTCGCACGCGGCGCATGGCAATGGTCATTCTAACTATGTGAAATGAAATTCTGCAACTATACCCTGAGTCCTTGATCACCCGGCAGCAATTCTAAAAGTAGGAAATTTTCGGGATTCGCGAATCAGCAAAAGTCTGATTGAACTAAACCGCTACGCGGTATAGGCGTCGCTGGGCTGGCGCGAGGTGGCCCCTGCCTGAGAAGATTTGGTTGCGAAGCCAACCCTCTCAGACAGGAGATCCCGAGATGGCCGAGTTGA
>JANLPL010000205.1:0-25395 GCA_031367195.1 Bradyrhizobium sp. | reverse complement strand
GCCCTCGAATGCGGCGCATTCGAGGGCGCAGATCGCATCGAGATCGGTCTCCAGTCCCGCCCGGACGACCAAATCCGAGGAATTATGCGGGGGGCCATCCAACAGCAGCGCTTTCCCAGTCAAGGCCCAGGCGCCTCGCTGGACGAGGATTAGAGCGGAGCCCGCATCCGCGCCAGTTGAAATCCTCGCCGCCCGCGTCAGGTCGGCGAGGCGCGCCTCAGGCCGCCCGGCGATGCGGCGCGCGCGCGGCGGCGCGCGGTTTGTCGCCGCCCGCCAATTTGAAATTGGCTACGGTGTCGCGCAGCTGTTCGATCTGCTGTTTCATCGATTCCACCGCCGCATTGGCCTGCTCGGCCATCGCCGCGTTCTGCTGCGTCGACTGATCCATCTCGTTGACCGCGGTATTGACCTCGCGGAGCGCGCTATTCTGTTCCTCCGTTCCGGATGCGATGTCGCTGACCAGCGTATTGATCTCCATCACCTTGGCGACGATGGCGCCGAGCGCCTCGCCGGTCTGGCGCACCAGCTTGACGCCGACTTCGACATCCGCGCCCGAGGTCGCGATCAGAGTCTTGATCTGCTTGGCCGCCTCCGCCGATCGCTGCGCCAGCGCGCGCACTTCCGAGGCTACGACCGCAAAGCCGCGACCGGCTTCGCCCGCACGCGCCGCCTCGACGCCGGCGTTGAGCGCGAGCAGATTGGTCTGGAACGCGATCTCGTCGATCACGCTGATGATCTTGCTGATCTCCTGCGAGGAATGTTCGATGCGGCCCATCGCGTCAACGGCGCGGCCGACGATTTCGCCGCTCTTCTCCGCATCGCCCTTGGCGGCGCCGACCGTCTGGCGCGTGAGCTGCGCGTTCTTCGTCGTTCGCTGCAGCGTTTCGGCGACTTGCGTGAGCGCGGCGGCGGTCTCCTCCAGGCTCGCCGCCTGGCCCTCGGTGCGGCGCGACAGGTCTCGTGAGGCGGTGGAGATTTCCTCGGCGCTGGCGCCGACGGTGTCGACGGATTGGGTGACGCCGGCGAGCGCGAGGTTGAGATTGTCGGCGGCGACGTTGAAGTCGACGCGCAGTTTGTCGAACGTGGGGCCGAACGGCTTGTCCAGCCGTTGCCGCAGATCGTTGTTCGACATCCGGGTAAGGCCTTCGCCGAGCAGCAGCAGATCGGTGATGTCGTAGGCGAATTTTATGACCTTTACGACCTTGCCGCTGAGATCGACGACGGGGTTGTAGGACGCTTGCAGCCAGATTTTCTTGCCGCCCTGGCCGATGCGGTGAAAGGAACCCGCGATCGCTTCGCCCGCATTCAGCTTGCGCCAGAAATCACGGTACGCATCGGACGCCGCGTAAGCATGATCGACGAACATGCGGTGATGTCTTCCGATCACATCCTCGCGCCGATAGCCCGTGGTGGCGAAGAAATTGTCGTTGGCGTCCAGAACCTCGCCGGTCGGTTTGAATTCGATCACCGCCTGCGCGCGGCTCAAAGCCGCCATCTTGGCTTCCATCTCCATCGTGCGCAGTTTTTCCTGCGTGACGTCGGACGCCACTTTCATCACGCTGACGACGCGGCCGCCGGGGCCGAGCAAGGGATTGTAACTCGCCCGGATGAAGACCGGCGAGCCGTCCTTGCACAGCCTTTTATAGGCGCCGTCATCGTAGGCGCCGCCGCCGAGCTTGCGCCAGAACGCCTGATAATCCGGGGAGCGCGCAAAATCGGGTTCGACGAACAGGCTGTGGTGTTTGCCGACGATCTCGGCCTGCGCATAGCCGAGCAGCTTGCAGAAGTTTTCATTGGCCGAAAGGATATTCCCCTCCGGCGTAAACTCGATGATTGCGAACGAGCGGCCCAGCGCGGCCAGCTTTTCTCGCTCTTCGTTCTTGCGCGACCGATTAAACAACATCATCCCGGGAACTCCGGTTCGGCTCGATCTACGAGCGAGGCTGTGGGAAGGGCGATGCGACGCTGCGAACGCGCGCGGGCGACGTACGGCCTCATGCCTGGCGGGGCAGCGCCCCGACACGTCTGACGAATCTGTTAAAGCGAACTTGTGAAGACGAGGTTTATGGCGGCGAAGTCGGGCGCCCTCGCTCCGGTTTCGCGCCTGACCGCGCCTCACGGCGCCGCCCGCGCGAGCCATTCCTCCTCGTCGATCGTCTCGACGCCGAGTTCGCGCGCCTTTGCGAGTTTCGAGCCCGCGCCGGGGCCTGCGACGACGAGATCGGTCTTGGCCGAGATCGAGCCCGACACCTTTGCGCCGAGCCGTTCGGCCAACGCCTTCGCCTCGTCGCGCGTCATGCGTTCGAGCGAGCCGGTGAACACGACGATTTTTCCCGCCAGCGCATGGCCTTCGGCCTGCGCTGGCATCGGCGCGAGGGTCACTTGGCGCAGCAGCGCGTCGAGCGCGGTCTCGTTGTGCGCCTCCGCGAAGAAATCGACCAGCGCCTCGACCACCACAGGGCCGATCCCGTCGACGCCCTCCAACCCCTCCTGCGCGGCGGCGGCGCGCAGGGCCGCGAAATCGCCGAAATGGCGCGCGAGACGGCGGGCGTTGGTCTCGCCGACATGGCGGATTCCCAGCGCGAACAGGAAACGGTTGAACGCGATCTCGCGCCGTGCTTCGATCGCCGCGAACAGGTTTCGCGCCGAGGTTTCGCCAAAACCGTCCCATTCGCTGAGCGGCGTCGCGCCGTCCCCGTCGCGCCGCGCGAGCGTGAAAATGTCGGCCGCGATTCGTATGCGTCCCTTGGCGTAAAACAGCTCGATCTGCTTGTCGCCAAGGCCCTCGATATCGAAGGCGTTGCGCGAGCAGAAATGCTTGAGGCCCTCCACCGCCTGCGCCGGGCAGACGAGGCTGCCGGTGCAGCGGCGCACCACATCAGCCTTGCCCGTCTTCTCGTCGATCTCGCGCAAGGCGGCGGAGCCGCAGACGGGGCAGATTTCGGGAAAGATGAATTTGGGCCGCGCGTCATGCGCGGCGTCGCGCACGACTTCGAGCACTTTCGGAATCACGTCGCCCGCGCGCTGGATCGCCACCGCATCCCCGACGCGCACGTCGAGCCGGGCGATCTCGTCCTCATTGTGCAGCGTCGCGTTGGAAACCACGACGCCGCCGACGGTGACGGGATGCAGCTTGGCGACGGGCGTGAGCGCGCCGGTGCGACCGACCTGGATCTCGATTCCCTCGACATGCGTCGTCGCCCGCTCGGCGGGAAACTTGTGCGCCACCGCCCAACGTGGGGATCGCGAGACGAAGCCGAGCCGGCGTTGCAGCGCCAGATCGTCCAGCTTGTAAACGACGCCGTCGATGTCGTAGCCGAGCGTTGCGCGCCGCGCTTCGATCTGGCGATAATGGGCGAGCATTTCCGCCGCCGACAGGCACAGTTTCGCCAGCGGATTGACCGGCAGGCCGAAGCGGGCGAACGCCGCCAGCGCGCCGAATTGCGTGTGCGCGAATGTCTCGCTGACCTCGCCCCAGGCATAGGCGAAGAATTTTAGCGGCCGCTGCGCGGTCACACTGGGATCAAGCTGACGCAACGATCCCGCCGCCGCGTTGCGTGGATTGGCGAAGGTCGGCTTGCCCGCCTCGACCTGGCGCGCGTTGATCGCGGCGAAATCCGCGTGCGCGAGAAACACCTCGCCGCGCGCCTCCAGCCGCGCCGGGGCACCGGTGAGGCGCTTGGGGATCGCCGCCACCGTCATCACATTGGCGGTGACGTCCTCGCCCTCAAAACCGTCGCCGCGGGTGGCCGCGCGGGTCAGCGCGCCGTCCTCGTAGAGCAGCGAGCAGGACAGGCCGTCGATCTTCGGCTCGGCGACCACGGCGAGGGCCGCCTCCTCGGCGAGCCCGAGAAACCGCCGCACGCGGGCGCAGAACTCGTCCACCTCCTCGTCGGAGAAAATATTGCTGAGCGAAAGCATCGGCACAACGTGGCGGATTTTCGCGAATTTCTCCGACGGCGCCGCGCCGACCTTGCGGGAGTTCGTATTGACCAATTCCGGATGTGCTGTTTCCAGCGCCTCGTAGCGCCGGCGCAACGCGTCGTAATCCGCGTCCGAGATCGCCGGCGCGTCTTCCCCGTGATAGCGCCGGTCATGCTCGGCGATATCGGCGCCCAAGTTAGCGTGCTCGGCGCGGGCGGCTTCGAGATCGGCGGATTTGGTCGTCTTGCGGGCCATGACGCCGATTTAGCCCACAGCGGGCGGCGGCGGAAGCGCCCGCGGACACTTGGGCGCTACGCCGCCGCCTCGGATATCTCGTAGATCGTCAGCGCCTCGCTGATCCCCCGCAGCGCCGATTCGCGCGACTCCGCGCGATAGCCGCGCTCTTTCAGCAGGCTCGCGACATCGGGCGTTTCGACGATCCCCCGGGTGGCGAGAATCGCTTCCGGGTCGGCCAGCCCCTGCACGCGCGAGGCGATATTGACCGACTGGCCGAAATAATCCTGCCGGTCGTCGAGTACGACCGCCAGACACGGCCCCTCATGCAGGCCGATGTTGAGCGCGAGGTCCTCGTTGCCGCGCGCCAAGTTGATCTCGCGCATCGACGCGCGCATCCGCATCGCCGCGCGAAGGCCGCGCTCGGGACTGGCGAAGGTCGCCATCACGGCGTCGCCGATCGTCTTGACCACGGCGCCGCCTTCGGCCACGACGGCGGCGATCAGCGCGCCGAAATGGCTGCGCACGAGATCGAAGGCGGCGAGATCGCCGACCCGATCGTAAAGCGCCGTCGAGCCGCGCAGATCGGTGAACAGGAAGGTGAGATTGGTGATCTTGAACCGCTGCTCGGAATCGAGCGTGCCGTTGCGATAGATCTCGCGGAAGGTCTGGTTGCTGAACACGCGCGTCGCGGTGAGAAACGGCCGGCGGCGGGCGATCAGAGCGTGGAAGGCGTCGTTCAACAGCCAGACGGTGGGCAGTGTGCGCCGCCGCGCGCGATTTTCGAGCGCGATCCTGACCGGCCCCGGGCGCAGTTCGGTGGTCCCGCTATGGGCGTGCTCGTCGCTGAAGATGAAGGCGAGCGCGCGGCGCTCGCTTGTCTCCTCTCCGGTCACGTTGAGAAAGACGGAGGTGTGGGTGACGGGATCGAACACCATCGCATGTGACACTGGCAGCGACAGGGAAAGGCTGGCCTTTGCGCCGGGCTCAAGTTCGAGAAAGTCGAGCGTGACGCTCTCCACCAGCCGCTCGAAATCGTCCGGCAGGTCCACGGCCGTGCTCCAGAAAATTTGCCGCATGTATTCGGGCAGGCTGAGGCTGTCGGGTTCGTGGGCGGCGATGCGGCGCACGCGCGGGTTGACGGTGAACGTCACCTCGACCCGTTGGTCGAGCGTCGGCTGGTACATCTGGACGCACATCGAGCAGAAATATTCTGCCCGGGTCAGCGTCCGCAACGCCGCGCCGCTTTCCAGCACGCCGCCGCAACCGGGGCACAGCGCGCTCCACGACATATCGAACAGGCCGAGCTGCGCGGCGCGCACGAAGGCGCCGATCGTCGCATCCTCGTCGAGCCCGCGCGCGGCGGCGAAAGCGAGCGCGTTGATGCGGCACAGGGCGGCGTCCGCCGAGGTCTCGACTTCCTGTTTGATCGCGGCGACGGCTTTCGGCTCGGCGGCCTCCAGCAATAGGGTCCATAAGGCTTCCGTGTCGGCCATTGGTGGGCTCCGGACAAGGGGCGCGCCGAGGCGCGAGGCCCAGGCGCAACTGGACTATATATAGAACACGCAGCCGCGCAGCGCGAGGGATGGGGCGCACAAATGCGGGGCTGCGACCCCGGCGCTACATCGGCGGCGTCACGCCGTCCTTGCCGAACAACACCACGCCGGCTTGCACAGAGCCGTCCTCCTGCCGCAGACCCGGGACAAACACGGTCTCTCCGACGTGAAGGTCGGCGGCGGAGGCGGGCACGAGCGTCACGATCGGCACGTCGGCCGGGATTTGGATCTTCTTCTCCCCGCCCTTGTAGGTCACGGTGACGGTCTGGCCATCGACGCCCTTGACGTTATTGGTGACGGTCGCATTGGTCATCTTGCTGGCGCCGGGGAGATCCCAGGGGTAATGGCCTTCGGCCGTGCCTTTCATGGCTTCGGGAAACACCACGACCTCGACGGATCGCAGCGTCGAATCCTCGGCGTCTTTTGTCGCCGTTCCGATAAAGACTCCCGGCTTGATATCCTCGATCGAGGCCTTCACCACCGCCACGACGCCGGTTTTTTCGCCTAATGTCACGGCAATGTCCTTTCCGTCTTTGCCGTGAACGACGAGTTTGGTTCCGTCGAGACTGGCGATGGTTCCGCGCACCCGCACGGGGTCGCCCGCCGCGCTCGCGGCGCCGCCGCTCAAAGCGACAAGCGCCAGCGCGGCGACCCAACTCGACGACAAGCTTAAGCCCTGGCTTTTCATATCTTCGTCTTCCCTATCGATCTCCCATCTGAAAAGGAGAACGATTTGACGTGCGCGCACGGCGACGGATTGACAAGGCGGCGCAGACGCTGCGCCGATAACGTCTTCTTGATGAGGAGGGGCTCAGCCCAAGGCCCGAGCGACCGCCGCATCCGCTTCGTCGGGCGTGACCCAGGCGAAATCGGGCAGTTGATGCCGCGCCCAGGTGAACTGTCGTCTGGCGTAGGCTTTCGTATCGCGCACCCCGAGCGCCGCCGCCTCGTCGAGGCTCATTTCGCCCCTGAGATGCGCCATCAGATGCGGCGCCCCATGCGCGCGCATGATCGGCAACGCGGGATCGAGCCCGCGCGCGGCGAGCGCGGCGACTTCCGCCAGGGCGCCCACCGCCAGCATCGCGGCGAAACGCTCGGCGATGCGGCGTTTCAACGCTTCGCGGTCGGGCGCAAGGAACAGGCCGCGCCATTCGCCGGCCCGCAGGGCTGGCGCCCCCTTGTTGCTTTGGAACTCGGTTAGCGAGCGCCCGGTGGCGGCGAACACTTCGAGCGCGCGTAAAGTTCGCTGCCGGTCGCTGGGCCTGAGCCGCGCGGCCGAGGCGGGATCGACCCCGCCAAGTTCGGCGTGCAGTTCGTGCGTTTCGCGGCCCACGGCGTTTTCGCGTATCCGGGCGCGCACCTCGTCCGGCACGGGGGGAATATCGGACAACCCTTGAGTCAGCGCGCGAAAGTAAAGCCCGGTGCCGCCGACGAACACGATTCTGCCGGCGACGCGCGCCAGAATTTCCCGCGCGCGCGCCTCGTAACGGCCGACCGAGAAATTTTCCGCGCCGTCGATCGCGCCGAACAGGAGATGCGGCGCGAGCCGCTCCTCCTCCACCGGCGGGCGGGCGGTCAGCAGGCGGAGATCGCGATAGACCTGCATCGAATCGGCGTTGACGATTGTCGCGCCCTGTTCTCGGGCAAAGCGCAAGGCCAGCGCGGACTTGCCGCTGGCGGTCGGCCCTGCGATGAGGAGCGCCCTCGGCCCCTTATGGGAAGAATTCATGCCCGCCTACGTCGCCACGCTCGTCGCCGCCCCGGCGCGCCTGACCGATGCCGCCATTGCGCGCGTCGCGCAAGCGCTGCCTGCCGGGACGCAGACCCGCTGGCTTGCGCGCGGCGAAGCGGTCGATCTCGTATTCGAGGGCGCCGCGCCCGCGGATTTGCGCGCGGCGGCGGATGAGGCGCAGGCCGATCTGTTCGTGCAGCCGCTTGGGCAGCGCGGCAAGAAACTGCTGATCGCCGACATGGATTCGACCCTGATTGGGCAGGAATGCATCGACGAACTCGCCATAGTCGCTGGCGTCGGCGCGCGGGTCGCCGCCATCACGGAGCGGGCGATGCGCGGCGAACTCGATTTTCCCGGCGCCTTGCGCGAGCGGGTTGGGCTGCTGAAGGGGCTCGACATGCAAGTGATCGACAAGCTGCTCGCCGAGCGCATCCATCTCAATCCCGGCGCGAAAACGCTCGTGGCGACGTTTCGCGCGCGCGGCGGTTATTTCGCGATTGTCTCGGGCGGCTTTGTCCCCTTCACCGGCGCGGTCGCCGGCTGGCTCGGCGCCGATGAGCATCGCGCCAACCGGCTCGAAGCGTTAAGCGGACGGCTCACCGGCCGCGTCGAGGAGCCGATTCAGGGCGCGGACGCCAAGCTGAGCGCGTTGCGGGAATTGCGCGGTCGGCTGGGTCTGGCCGTCGCCGCGACGATGGCGGTCGGCGACGGCGCCAACGATCTCGCCATGCTGGGCGCGGCGGGGCTCGGAATCGCCTATCGCGCCAAGCCGAAAGTCGCCGCCGCCGCCCATGCCAGGGTCGAGCATGGCGATCTCACGGCGCTGCTGTTTGCGATGGGCGTCGCGCGCGAGGATTTTGTCAACGCGTGACGTTTTGCAATCGTTCAAATCAGCTTGCAACGATTTCAATCTGGCGACCGTCCCATTGTGACCGTCCCGGCGAAGCTTTACGTCGCCAGCTGTCGATACAGTGCAGGGGCGTCTCATGTTACGGGTCATCGCAGGCGCGGCGTTTGTTTGTTTGATGGCGCTGGCGGCGGTCGCCGATGAAACGAAGCTCACCGATGTTCAGTTGCTCGGCAAGCGTATCTTCGAGGATGCCAATCTGTCCGAGCCGCGCGGCATGTCCTGCATGTCCTGCCACGATCCGCGCCACGCCTTTCAGGGCAATAATGCTTCGCGCATCGCCGCCGTCGCGGCGGGCAGCCGGCCCGGTCATTTCGGTTCGCGCAAAGTTCCGACTTTGATGTACAAGGCCTATTCGCCGCCGTTCGGTTTTTACAAAGACGTCGACGACGGCAAAGAGGTGTTGGAGGCCAAGGGCGGCCAGTTCTGGGACGGTCGCGCCGGGGATCTCGCCGATCAGGTTCGCACGCCGCTCACCAATCCCGACGAGATGAACAATCCCTCGCTGGAGGCGGTCGCCGCCAAGATCGCGGACGGCGACTACGCCGATCTCGCCAAATCCGTGTTTGGCGCCGATCTGTTCGACGACGGGAAGGCGGCGATGACGAAGCTTTCGGGCGCGGTCGCGGCTTTCGAGCAATCCGCGCGGTTCGCGCCGTTCTCCTCCCGGTTCGATGATTGGTTGCGGGGCAAGGCGCGTCTGAGCGCGCTCGAACAGCGCGGGCTTCGCGTGTTCATCGATCCCAAGCGCGGCAATTGCCTCGCCTGCCACGCGGCCAAGACGGATTCGAAAGACCCGACGGATTGGTTGTTCACCGATTTCACCTACGACGCCTTCGGCCTGCCGCGAAATCCGGCCATTCCCGCCAATGCCGACCCCAAATATTTCGATCTCGGCCTGTGCGCCCGGCCCGGGCTTGACGCCGTGTTGCCGAAGGAGGTTGCGCGCGATTCCCTATGCGGCGCGTTCAAGGTGCCGACCTTGCGCAATGTCGCGGTCAGCGCGCCCTATTACCACAACGGCGCCTTCGCCTCGTTGCGCGACGCCGTCGCCCTCTACGCCACGCGCGACACCGACCCCGCGCACTGGTATCCGCGCGAGAACGGCGGGGTGAACAAGTTCGACGATCTGCCGCAAAACCTGCGCGCCGCCGTCAATACGAAGGAAGTCCCCTACGACCGCAAGATCGGCCAGAGGCCGCGGCTGGACAATGGCGACATCGACGCGCTGGTCGCGTTCCTGAACACGTTGACCGACAAGGGGATGGAATAGAGCGCGCGGCGATTTGATGTAATCGCGCGAGCTTGCAGACAGTCATCTGCGCGTTTCCCGTCACGCCCGGGCTTGTCCCGGGCATCTACGCCGTCATGGCGAACGCTTGGCTCAACGATCGAGAACGTCGTCTGACCCAAAGGGATAGCGCGTCCTTCACCAACTACGTTGACGCGGGCCAGCGTGGATGGCCGGGACAAGCCCGGCCATGACGGCGACTGCCTTCCAGACCAATCGTATCAACCTAAGCGCAAAACACTCAACTCTTGCGCAGCCGCGCCGCGTAAAACCCGTCGAGGCCGGACTGGCGCGGCGTGGCGGCTTGCAGGTGGCAGGGCAGGGTGCGCAGGTCGCCCAGCGGCGTGATGCACTCGGCCAGACCCCCAACCTCGTCGGCGGAAATCGGCGCCCGCGTAATGTCGGGATTGCGGCGCAGCAGGGCGGCGATCTGCGCCTCGCCCTCCTCCGGCTCCAGCGAGCAGGTGGAATAGACGATCGTCCCGCCCTTCTTGGTCAGCGTCACCGCTCGCGCCAGCAGTTCGGCCTGCACCTTGGCGAGCGCGGTGATGTCGTTGGAGCGTTTCGTCCAGGCGACGTCGGGATGGCGGCGGATGGTGCCGGTCGAGGAGCAGGGCGCATCGACCAGCGCGGCGTCGAACGGGGCGGATTCGTAGGTCGCGGCGTTGGCGATCACCAGTTCCGCCTCCAGCTTCAGCCGCTCCAGATTGGCGGCGACCCGCTTCAGCCGGTGCGCGGAGCGGTCGAGCGCCGAAACGCGGGCGCCGCGCGCGGCGAGTTGCGCGGTTTTGCCGCCCGGCGCGGCGCAGAGATCGACCACGCGGTCGCCGGGCGAGATCGGCAACAGCAAGGCGGGCAGAGCGGCGGCGGCGTCCTGCACCCACCATTCGCCGTCGGCGAATCCGGGCAGGTCCGGGATCGGCGTATGCGGGTCGAGCCGCACCGAGCCGGTCGGCAGCACCATGCCCCCGAGTCTTTCCGCCCAGGCCCCGGGGTCGCTTTTCACCGTGAGGTCGAGCGTCGGCTCGCAGCGATGCGCGGCGGCGATGGCGAGCAAGGTCGCCTCGCCGTAATTCGCCCGCCAGCGCGCGGCGAGCCAGGCGGGCACGTCGTCGAGCGGCTCGGCGTCGCCGAGTATTTCTTCCCTAGCTCGGCCGATATTGCGCAACACGGCGTTGGCGAGCGCGACATAGGGGGCGCTGGTGGGATCGGCGCGCACCGCGCGCACCGCCAGATCGACGGCGGCGTGATCGGAGGCGTCGAGAAACAAAAGCTGCGCGGCCGCCGCGATCAGCGTCGATTCCAGCGGCCCCGACTTGCGCGGCATCCCCTTTTCGAGAAAGCGGGCGAGAGCTTTGCGGATCGTGCCGAGCCGGCGCATCGCCACGGTGGCGATGGAACGCGCCAGCGCCCGGTCGCGCGCGTCGAGGATCTGCGGCGGCGCGTCGCCGTCGGGGCCGGGAAAGCGCTCGTCGAGGGCTTTCCCGTAGGTCAACGCATCGCTGATCGCCTGGGCTGCGACCCACCGGGGCAAATATCCGGGGGTCGCTTCGGGAGGAGGCGGACGCTGAGCGCCCGCGCTTTTCCGCATCGCGGGATGATTTGGCGGCAAACTACACCCTCGACGAATCGCTATTCAACGAATCTCTTAGCACGGCTGAGCCACTGGCGCGCACGCGCCTTTCAGCTTATCTCGTCGGTTGTGAACGACAATTCCGACAAAATGGCGCCACGCGCCATCCCCGAGGCCGCGCAACGGGCGCTGGCCGAAGCGCGCGCGCGGCGCGAAGCCGAAAAAACCGAGCGCGCCAAGGAGATCGGCGGCCGCGGCGGCCTCGATCCCGCGCGCTACGGCGATTGGGAAGTGAAGGGGATCGCCTGCGACTTCTAGTCAGGGCGTCATTACGACTTCGGCGCCGACGCTGACGCGGTCATAGAGGTCGATCACGTCCTCGTTCAACATGCGGATACAGCCGTAGGACGCCGCGGAGCCTACCGAGGCGCGCATCTTCCGGCTCGTGCCGTGGATCGCAACCTCGTCGCGGTCGAGCGTGATCGCCCGCGCGCCCATCGGATTATGCGGCGAGCCGCCGGGGATCACGTCGGGCAATTCCGGGTGGTCGCGCTTGACGGAATCGGGCGGCGACCACGCCGGCGCGACATATTTGCCCTCGACCTTGGCGTAGCCGCTCCATTCCTTGCCGCGCTTTGCGACCGCGACGGGATAGGCGATCGCCTCGCCGGGGTGAACGACGAAAAACAGCTTGCGCTGATGCTGGCTGATGACGATGACGCCCTGGGGATAGCGGGCGTCGAAGCTCGTCAGCACGCCGGCCGAAGCGGGGACGCACCACAGGAAGAGCGCCGCCAGAGCGGGAAAAATTCCTTTCGCCATCGTCTCACTCTCGTTTTTCGCTGGAAATTCTAGCAAAATTCGGGGCTATGCGAGAGCAATGCTTTGAAACGCGGTGAATCTGCGCCAAAAGGCTGTCGGTGTAGGCAGGGCGATATGCTGACGAATAAGGGCAAATACGGACTCAAGGCGATGACCCACCTGGCGGGTATGCCCACTGGGCAGCCGGCGCTGGTGGCCGACATCGCCGCCGTCAATTCGATTCCGAAGAAATTTCTCGACGCCATTCTCGGCGAATTACGCACCGCTGGCTTTGTTCATTCGAAGAAGGGGCGGGGCGGGGGCTATATGCTGGCCCGCGCGCCCGAAACGATCCGGGTCGGCGACATCGTGCGCGCGCTCGACGGGATGCTGGCGCCGATCGGCTGCGCCAGCCGCGCGTTCTATCGCCGCTGCGACGATTGCGCGCCCGACCGTCCGTGCAGCGTGCAGATCGTGATGGCGCAGGCGCGCGACGCCATCGCCTCGGTGCTGGACGCATGCACTCTCGCGCAGATGCGCGAGCTGGGGTTGTCGATCCCGGCATGAGCGACCTCGCGCCGGAAGAGCGTGACCGCGCCGATATGGCATTGTTCGTCGCGCGCAATCAGGCCGGCATCCTGCGCGCCTACGACGCCCGGGTCGGCGGCGGGAGCCGGGGCTCGTTCTGCTGGCCGGGCTTCCTCGCGCCGCAGGCGTGGTTCCTGTATCGGAAAATGTACCTCTGGGCGGCGTTGGTCTCGGCGGGGCCGTTGCTGCTCGCCTATGTTCCCAAACTCGCGTTCCTGAACTGGGGCGCCTCGCTGGTCGGCGCGCTCGGCCTGCGGCTCTATCTCGGCGGGGCCGCCGCCACCATCGCCCGCATCCGGGAGAGCGCGGCCGACGAGGGGCAAACGCGCGCGCTGATCGCGCGCGCGGGCGGAGTGTCGCGGGTTGGCGCGATCATCGGCCTTCTGTTTGCGTTCTCCGCCTTCGTGCTGTCGTTGAAGCTCCGGCTGAGCGGCCAATGACCCTGTTGGCCTGGGTGATGGCCCCCGCAGCCGCCGCGCTGCTGGCGCTATTGCTGTGGCGCGGCGGCTTGCGCGGCCGGCTGTTGCTCGATGCGTTCGCCATTGGCGCGACGCTCGGCGCGGCGGTGGCGGTCGCGCTGGCGCCGTTCGCGCTGCGCGCCAATCCCCTGCATTTCTCGCCGCAGACGCTCGCGTTCCTGTTCGCCGGCCTGCCCGAGGAAGGCGTCAAGATGATCGGCGTCGCCGCCTTCCTGCGCGCCCATTATCTCGCGCGCGACCGGCGCGAAATCGTTTACGCCGCCGGCGCCCTGTCGCTCGGCTTCGCGGCGCTGGAGAACATCTTCTATCTCGCCAACGCGGGTTCGGGCTGGGCGGCGCTGGCGGTCGTGCGCGCGCTCACCGCCATGCCGTTTCATGTCTGCGAGGGGCTTGCGGGCGGATTTGTCGTGGCGAGCCTGCGGCCGGGGGCGCCCGGCGTGGTCGCGGCGGTCGCCGGCTGGCTCGGCTTGGCGACGATCCACGGCGTCTATGATTTCGCGGTGTTCGCCGGCGCGCCCGGCGCCGTCCCGCCGGCAGCTTTTCAGCAAGCCGTCGCCGCGCTCGGCCTGGATCTGGGGACGACATTGCGGGGGCTTTTAGCGGGCGCGCAAGGCGCGGCGGCGCTGGTCGCGATTGCGGCTGTCGCTGCGTTACGCAATGCGCCGGTCGTCGCCAGCCCGACGGGGCGGCTCGCGCGTTGGGCGCGCGGTCGGACGATCGGCTGGCTGCTGGGCGGCCCGCTGGCGGCGGCGGCTCTGGTCGCGGGGCTCGGGGGACTGTTTGCGAGCGTGGTGCTGGAGAGCGCGGACGCCATTCTCGGTGTCGCGCTTTACGCCGTCATGCCGCTGGCGCTGGGCGTGATGTTCGTCGTCGCGGCGCCGCCCACGGGGTCGCTGTCGCGGCGCTGGCGGCGCGGTTTCGCGGGCGTCGGCCTCGTCGCCGCGCTGGCGCTTGGCCTCGCCGCAATGGTGTGGGCGCCCGTGCAATGGCGCGATCTGACGGCTTTGCGGCTGGAGGCGCGCGGCGCGCGGTTCGCGGCGAGCGGGGACTACGATCACGCCATCGAAGCCTATAGCCAAGCGCTCGCCACGGCGCCCGATCGGATCGCGACGCTGTCGCAACGCGCCGCCGCCTATGCCGCCGCCAAAAGCTACCCCGCCGCGCTGGCCGATCTCGACGCCGCGCTGCGGCGCGCGCCCGACAATGTCGGCCTGTGGGCGCAGCGCGCCAATGTGAACCGGCAGCGCAACGACCCCGCCGCCTGCGTCGCCGACTACGACGCGGCGCTGAAGCTCAAGCCCGGCGACGCCGAATTGCTCGCATCGCGCGGGCAGGCCAGGCTTGAAGCGGGCGACGCGAAAGCCGCTTACGACGATCTCGCTGCGGCGAGCCGCGTGGCGCCGGACAATGCAGTGGTGCGGCGCATCTTCGCGGTCTGGGATGTCGACGCCGGCGATCTCGACGCGGCCCTGCGCGATCTCAACGCGCGGCTGCACGCCGATCCCTTCGATTCCACCGCCGCTTTCCAGCGCGGCCGCGTCTGGCTCTACAAGGGCGAGCCCGCGCAGGCGCTCGCCGATTTCGCGCGCGCCGACACTGATCCCGCATTTCTCTACCCCGCGCTTTGGCGCTTCCTGGCCCGCGTTCAACAGGGACAGGACGGGACCAAGGAACTCGCCGACCGGCTGGCGCGGGCGCCCGACAAATGGCCGGCGCCGGTGGCGCAGATGTTGTTGGGGAAGCTGAGTTTCGACGCCACGCGCGCCCGCGCCGCCAATGACGGCGAGCGTTGCGAGGCCGATTTCTATTTCGCCCTGTCGCAACTGAAGACGGCGTCAGCGGACGAAAGCGCGACGCGGCTGCGACAGGCGGTGAAGGAATGCCCGACCGGCTTCATCGAATATGAAGGCGCGAAAGCGGAGTTGCGCCGACTCGGGCGATAGCGCGGGGGCGTCTCTCCGCCTATCCTTCTCCCCATGCGTTTCGATCCCCAGACCCGACGGCTTTCGCAAAATCCGCGCGATCCCGCCTTTTTCGCCGACCCTTACGCCCTCTATCGGCGCCTGCATGGCGTGGGCGCCTTCTTCTGGGAGGACTACGACTTCTGGTGTTTCGCCAGCCACGCCTCGGTGTCGGCGCTGCTGCGCGACAAAAGGTTCGGCCGGCAGATTCTGCATGTGGCCACGCGCGAGGAACTGGGCTGGCCGGAGCGGCCCGCCCATCTCGCGAATTTCGACGCGCTGGAGCGCCACTCGCTGCTCGAACTGGAGCCGCCCGAGCACACAAGGCTGCGCGGCCTCGTCAACCGCGCCTTCGTCTCGCGCCAGATCGAGCGCCTGCATCAGCGCATCGCCGCGCACGCGGAGACCCTGATCGACGCAATGGCGCCCGGCGTCGATCTGATCGAGGCCTATGCGACGCCGATTCCCATCGCCGTCATCGCCGAACTGATCGGCGCGCCGGTTGAGGACGCGCCGCTTCTTCTTGATTGGTCGCACAGGTTGGTGGCGATGTATCAGTTTTCGCCCACCCGCGCCGACGAGGAATCCGCCGACCGCGCCGCGCGCGATTTTTCCGCCTATGTGCGCGAGTTGATCGTCGCGCGGCGGCGCGCGCCCCGCGACGACCTGTTGTCGCAACTGATCTCGGCGGAATGCGGCGAAGACGAGCTGGTCACAACAATCGTGCTGCTGCTCAACGCCGGCCATGAGGCGACGGTGCACGCCATCGGCAATGCTGTGAAGACCGTGCTCGAACAGGGGGCGGTCGCGCGACCTGTCGATCAGGTGATGGTGGAGGAACTGCTCCGCTTCGACGCGCCGCTGCATATGTTCACTCGCTACGCCTTGCGGGCGGTGGAGATCGAGGGCGTCCGTCTAGCCAAAGGCGACCAGATCGGCCTGCTGCTCGGCGCCGCCAATCGCGACCCCGCCGCCTTTGCCGACCCCGACCAACTCAACCTCGACCGCGCGCCAAACCCGCATGTCGCCTTCGGGGCCGGCATCCATTTCTGCATCGGCGCGCCGCTGGCGCGGCTCGAATTGGTTGTCGCGCTGGCCGCCCTGTTCCGCCGCCTGCCGGGGCTTGAACTGGCCGAGGCGCCGCAATGGCGCGACGCCTATCACTTCCACGGCCTGAGCGCGCTCAAAGTTCGCTGGTGAGCCAGGGCCGCACATCGCCCTGGGGCAAGGCGCGGGCGGCCTCGGTGACGCGCAGGCGGCCGATCATGAGATCGGGCGCAATCTGCGCCAGCGGGATCAGAACGAAGGCGCGGCGCAGGAGATCGCGATGGGGGATGACCAGCCGTTCGTCCTGATAGCTGAGATCGCCGTAAAACAGAATGTCGATGTCGATCACACGCGGACCCCAGCGCACCGTATCGACGCGGCCGAGGTCGCGCTCCAGTTGTTTGATTGCATCGAGCAGATCGAGCGGGGCGAGATCGGTATGGCCGAGGGCGCAGGAATTGGCGTAATCGGGCTGCGGCACGCCGCCCCAGGGCGCGGTGCGATAGAGCGACGACACTTTCGTCACAATGATCCCGCGCGCCGGCAGCGCCTCCAGGGCGGCGCGGATCGCCGCCGCGGGGTCGCCGACATTGCCGCCCAGCCCTAAGCCGATCTCAGGCATTCTCGATCGCTCCAAACACGGTGAAAGCGGCGCGATGCTCGGCGGCGTCATGGACGCGAAACACCGAGGCGCCGCGCGCGAGTGCGGCCAGATTGGCGGTGAGCGTGCCAATCAAACGGTCGTCGACGCCGGCGCCGAGCAATTCGCCAAACAGGCGCTTGCGCGAGACGCCGATCAGCACGGGCAGGCCGAACGTGGCTTTCAGCCGCCCCGTCGCCTTCAGCGCCGCCAGATTCTGCGCCCTCGACTTGCCGAAGCCGACGCCGGGATCAATCAGGATTTTCGCGCGCGAAATTCCGGCCTTGTCCGCCAGCGCCAGCGAGCGCTCGAAGAAGCGCAGCATGTCCTCGACGATGTCGATCTCGCGATCCATCGTCTCGCGATTGTGCATCACCACCACGCCGGCGCCGGCCTCCGCCACCGTCTGCGCCATGGCGGGATCGCGTTGCAGCCCCCACACGTCATTGACGACGCTGACGCCGAGCGCCAGCGCGCGGCGCGCGATCTCGGCCTTGTAGGTGTCGATCGAGAACGGCAGCGCGAATTCCGCCACCAGCGGCTCCAGCACGGGCTCCAGCCGGCGCCATTCCTCGTCGGGGGCGACAGGCGTATGGCCGGGCCGGGTCGATTCCGCGCCGATGTCGAGAATGTCGGCGCCGCCTTCAGTGAGTTTTCGCGCCTGCTCGCGCGCGGCTTCAAGGCCCTCAAAACGGCCGCCGTCGGAGAACGAATCCGGCGTCAGGTTGAGAATCCCCATGACGAGCGGACGCGCCGCCAACGCCGCCAGAAACGAAGTGAGACGCGCATCGCCCGACAAGCTGCATCCTCCCGCGAAAGATCGCCTTGCGGATATCGCGCAAAGAGGGCCGCGTCGAGGCGGCTCAGATCACGGTCAACGGCGTCCAGCCGGCGCCGGCGCTTCCCAGCGAGGTGACGGAGACGACATTGGCGTCGTTCATCAGATAGGCCGCCAGCGCGCCGGTCACGGCGTTCTGGAACAGAATGCTGGCGCTGAGGCCGGGATTGAGATCGGCGACGCCGAAATAGCTCCAGCCCGCGCCGGGGCCGCTGAAGGAGCCGCCGCCGATGACGGTTGCGCCGTTCATGTCCCAGGTCGCATAAACCCCGCCCGCGCCCTGAAACAACAGGTCGGCCTTGCCGTCGCCGTTGAAATCGCCCGTCCCGACCAGCGTCCATCCTGGGCCAGGATTTCCGATCGCGGCGACGCCAGCATAAGCGTCGTTGGCGACGAACCACACATCGTAATTGCCGGTGGGGTCCAGAAAGATCAGGTCGGAGGTTCCGTTGCCGGTGAGGTCGGCGATTCCGGCGAGGGCAAAGCCGGCGCCGGGGGC
The DNA here is from genome assembly GCA_031367195.1 of Bradyrhizobium sp. GTDB lineage: Bacteria > Pseudomonadota > Alphaproteobacteria > Rhizobiales > Beijerinckiaceae > Roseiarcus. Next base: position 7,325 of record JANLPL010000205.1, on the reverse strand, counting down.
GCCAAGCGGGCCGCCGCCAATCACGCTCGCGCCGTCGAGCAGCCAGGTCGCATAGGCGCCCGAGGAATCGACGAACAGGAGATCGCTCAACCTGTCGCCGTTGAAGTCGCCGACGCCGGCGTAAGCCCAGCTGCCGCCCGGGCCGCCTATGGTTCCCCCGCCCACGATCTGCGTGCCGCTGGTCTCCCACAATGCGAAATTGCCGGCGTTTTGGAACAGGATGTCGGGCTGTCCCGAACCGTCGAAATTACCGGCGGCGAGAAAGCTCCAGCCCCCGCCCGGCGAGGTGAAGATCGCGCCGCCCAGATTGACTCCCTGAGGCACGCTCCAGGTCGCGATGTCGCCGGCGGAATCGGCGAAAAACACCGTCGGGGCGGGCGGCGCCGGCAGCGCATAGGGCGCGACGGCGACGCCGTAGTTGGGGCCGGGATTGCCGATCACGCCGCTGCTGGTCAGCGTCGCATTGTTGATGACGTAGTCGCTCAGCTCTCCCGTCATCGAGTTGCGTAGGACCAGATCGCTGCAACCGGAGGCGGTATAGGTTCCGATTGAGGCGAGCGCGTATCCCACACCCGGCGTGCCCAGCGTCGCGGTCCTGACGACGCCGCCGCCGCCGCTCATCAGCCAGGCCTCGTATTGTCCGAGCGCGGCATTGAAGAACAGAATGTCGGCTCTACCGTCGCCGTTGAAATCGCCATTCCCGGCAAAGGCCCAGCCGGGGCCGGGCGAGTTTAGCACGACGGTCTTCAGGATGGCCGTCCCCTTCATCAGCCACTCGGCGTAGGCGCCGCTGGAATTGATGAAGAGCACGTCGGAGAAGCCGTCGCCGTTGAAATCCGCGGTCGCGAGATAGTTCCAGCTCAAGCCGGGCGTGCCGATTGCGCCGCCGCCGATCACCTGCGCCCCGCTGATTTCCCAGATCGCGAAATTGCCGAAACTGTCTTCGAACAGGATGTCGCCGAGACCATCGCCGTTGTAGTCGCCGATGCCGACGATGTCCCAGTTTGAACCGGGCCCGCCCAGCGAAACCGCGCTGGCGATCGTCGTGCCGGTCACCGCCCAATAGGCGATGGCGCCGTTCTGGTTGCGAAACAGCATGTCGGTATAGCCGGACCCCTGGAAGTCGCCGCTGCCTTCATAGGTCCAGGCCGGCCCCGGATTGGCGATCACGCCGCCGCCGGAGGCCGTCGTGTTGTTGATCTGCCAGGTCGCCATCGTTCCGTCGGGCGAGCCGCCGTTATTTTGCGCCACGAACAGCAGCGCCGAGGGGATGTGCGGCAGGGTGAGCGCGAAGAAATCGTAAGGGATCGATCTCGCCGTGACGGTGAGCGTCGAGATTGGCGTGTTCGGCGTGATGATGATCACGCTGTCGGGCCAGGTGACGCCGGAATAACCGTTGACCGTGATGAAGCCGTTCGCCGTGTTGATGGAGATGTTGGTGGCCGGCGCCACGCCCGTTGGCGTTGCGACCGTGAAGGTCCAGCCCGTCAGGCTGACGGCCGCGCCCTGGTAGGTCGCCAGCACGCGATAGGTGAAGGGGCCGGTGTTGCCGGCGTAGGAAGCGCCGGGATCGACCAGCGTGAAACTGAGCCCGGCGGCCAAAGGTTGCGAGAATGTATAGGTGAGCGAGGCGAAGCTGGTGGTTTCGAGCTGCCCGACGAAGGCCCCGACGCCGACGTCGGAAAACGGAGCGCCGATGCCGATCAGCGCCGGATTCGACCAGACCGACGAGCCGAAATAGCCCGTCATACCGGCCATCGAGCCATTGAAGGCGGTATAGGCGCCAGTATAGGCAAGGCCCGCGATACTGCCGATCTGATCGGTCAGCGTGCAAGACCATGTGAGATAGCCGCCGGCCCCGCCAAGCGAACCGGACAGCTGATAGGACTTGTTGTTCTTGACGCTTGTCTGGTTCAACGCCGCCATGATTTCCCCACGCGAACGCCTGCAAACAGCGCCGATGTTCGGTCCGGTTGCCGGCGCCTTTGATGATCAGTGACGGCGTGTTGTTAAAAGATAGTTTGGTTTTAAGTATATTGCAAATTTATCGCTTGCAGAAGCGCCGTTGCGTAACTATAATATGCGATTTTGGAGCCAAATATTCCTATGACAAAAATAATACTATCTAAATAAACAAAATGTCGACTAAGAGTCCATATATGTATTGCGTATAATAAAGCAATAGGTTTTCTCGCCGGAGAATTTATTGTGTCCTTCAGCTTGGTTCGCAAATTCATCGCTTGATGCAAATTTCTATCAAAACGTTGCGTTACACATGCCGTTGCATCTACGGAAGTCGCGCGACTTCAGAGCTTGCGGCAACCCGCGCACGCGATCGCGCTGGACGCCCGCGCGGCCTTGCGGTATGGGGGCCGCGTTCAACTACAACAGCGCGCCGTAGCGCTCGTCGGCCGCCTTAGGGCGGATCGACGTCACGGCATGGAGTTTGACATGAATGTAATCGCGACCATCGAGGCCGAAGAGGCCGCGCGTCTTGCTGAAAAAGGCGCCAAGATTCCCGAGTTTCAGCCCGGCGACACCGTCGTCGTCAATGTGAAGGTCACCGAAGGCGACCGCAGCCGCGTGCAGGCCTACGAAGGCGTCTGCATCGCCCGCAACGGCGGCGGCCTGAACGAGAGTTTCACCGTTCGCAAGATCTCCTATGGCGAGGGCGTCGAGCGCGTGTTCCCGCTGTATTCGCCGATGATCGATTCGATCAAGCTGGTCCGGCGCGGCAAGGTGCGGCGCGCCAAGCTGTATTACCTGCGCGATCGTCGCGGCAAGTCGGCCCGCATTGTCGAGCGGGTCGATAATTCCCCCGCCCGGGCCGCCGCCAAGGCCGCCGCGAAGAAATAAGGTTTTCCGGCCGTCCCTGGGGCGGCCGTTTTCTTAAGGAGCCAAAATGTCTGAGCCGACGATTGCCCAGAAGGCGCCCTATGGCGTGGCCGTGGAGGCTGGCAAAACCTATTATTGGTGCGCCTGCGGCAAATCCGCCAACCAGCCGTTCTGCGACGGCACCCACAAGGGGAGCGAGTTCGCCCCCAAGCCCTACACCGCCGACAAAGATGGCACGGCATATTTGTGCGGTTGCAAGCATACCCACAATGCGCCGCTCTGCGACGGCTCGCATAAGTCTCTCTAATCGAGCAAGCCGCCCGGGCGCGGCTTCAGCGGATTATCGACGAGCGCGGCCCAATCCGGCGCGTCGGGCGCGACGGCGCCGGTCAGGGCGCCCCATAGCCTTTGCGTCATCGCGGCGAGGTCTTCGCCGATCACCACCAGCGTCGTCTCGCGCGCGCCTTCCGGCCAGGCTTCGAGTCGCAGCGGAGGCCCCAGCGCGTGCTGCGCGCCCTGCACGAGCCAGGGGCGGTCCGGCGCGTCGGTCGTCGCCACCAGCCCCTTCACCCGCAACAACCTTGGTCCCGTGAGTTCGCCGAGCAGCGTGAGGAAGCGCGCGAAGGCGGCGGCGGGGATCGGCAGGGCTGCGCGGAACACATGCGCCTGCGCCGCGCCGTGGACAGCGCGGGCGGAATAGGTTTGCGGCAAGCGGATCGATTCGCTCAGGAAATCGGCGGCGCTCAGCGTGGCGGCCTCGCTGAGGGCGGCCAAGGGGGCGAGCGCGGCCAGTTCCGCCCGCAAGGCGCCGGCGGCGGGCTGGAGATCGGTCTTGCTCAACACGATCCGGTCGGCCAGCACGACTTGCCGCCGCGCCTCGCCGTGACGCGCCAGCGTGTCGAGGCCGTTGACCGCATCGACCAGCGTGACGACGTTGGCCAGCCGCAGCCGCGACGCGAGCCCCGAATCGGCGAACAAGGCGTGCAGGATCGGCCCGGGAACGGCCAGACCCGAGGCCTCCACCACGATGCGGCGATAGGCGGGCGCGTCGCGCCGGGCGAGCAGGCGCGAAAGCCCTTCGACGAAATCGCCGCGCAGCGTGCAGCACAGGCAACCCGAGGCGAGAAGCGCGATCTCGCCGTCAAGCTGCTCGTAGAGCCGATGGTCGAGCGCGGCCTCGCCGAATTCGTTGACCACCACCATGGTGGCGTCGAGCGCGGGCTCGCGCAGCAGCCGATTGAGGAAACTCGTCTTGCCCGCGCCCAGAAACCCCGTGACGAGATGAACCGGGATCACGGGCCGACCGGCACCAGTTTGCCAAAGAAGACGGGCGCGCCGCTTGGCAGTCCCGTCGGCGAGCCGCCTTCCGGCTCCAGCGTGACGGCGTAGGTCGCGTTGCGCGCATTCGCCTTGGTCGCGCCAAGGCGGCGCTCGCCGGCTTGAATCACCCCCAGCGATTTCGGCGTCGCCCCATTGGGCGCGATCATCCACAATTCGTAGGACTTGCCCGCTGGCGCCTCGGCCGCCACCGGCCGCACCGAGAATTCCAGTCTGTCGAGATCGACCGTCATCGCGAAGGCGGGATCGTCCGCGCTCTTCTGCAACACGGCGACGAACTGGTGCGGCCCGGTCGGGCGGCTGACCACGACGAAGGCGAGCGTCGCGGCGAGCGCCGCCGCGAGCGCGCCCGCGCCACCCGCCACCGCCCGCCAGCGAGCGAGCTTGGCGCTGAGGATGCGCGTCAGGTCGGTCGCCGGCGGCGGGGTCGAGAGCCGGGCCTCGATGTGGGCGAAAAGATCGGCGGGCGGGGCGACGCCGCCGACGGCCTCCAAGAGCGGCGTCAGCCGCGCCTCCCAGCCCTGAATTGCGGCGTCGAGTTCCGGCTCGCGTTGCCGACGCGCGGCGATTGCGGCGCGCTCAGCCGCGTCGAGGGTGCCGAGCGCGAATTCGGCCGCCAGGCCTTCGTCGTCGGAGGAGAGCGTCACGACAGGCAGTCTTTCAGCTGCGCGAGACCTCGCCGGAGCCAGGTTTTCACCGTGCCGACCGGCGCGTTGTATTTAGCCGCCAGCGTCTCACGGCTCGCGCCGCGATAATAGGCCAGCAGGATCATCTCGCGTTTGTCCGCCTCCAGCCCGCCAAGGCAACGCAGCAGGGCCTTATAGACCTCCGAACGGTCGCGGCTGGCCAGCGGGTCTTCCGTCTCGGCGACTGGCTCAAATCCCTCCGGCATATCCTCCAGCGAAACCGGTCGAGCGCGGCGGACTTCGTCGAGCGCGCGATTGCGGGCGATGGTCGCCATCCAGGCGAGCGGCGATCCCCTGGCGGAATCAAAATCGGCCGCCCGGTCCCAGATTTTCACATAGGCCTCCTGCAGGACTTCGCTGGCTTCTCCGCTAGGCAGGATACGGGCGACCACTCCGTAAAGTTTCGCCGAGGTCGCGCGATAGAGCGCGGCGAAAGCGGCGCGGTCGCGCTTTGCGACCTTACCCATCATTTCCGCGAGTTCGGGGGCCGTGGCCATCATGCGTCACTTTTGCAGGCGAGTCCCGACAAACGCAATGGCGGACACACGCTGTCATCAGCAATATCGTTCGATATTGGCCCATTGCGCCTCGGTGTAGCGGTCGCCCGCCGCCCATCCCACGGGCAGCAGGCGGGCAATCGCCTGCGCCTCCGCCGGCCTCAGCGGTTTTTCGGCGGCGCGAACGTCGTGCGCGAGGTTTTGCCGGTAGCGCGTGCCGGGGATCGCCAAAACATGCGGCCCTTGCGCCAAGACCCAGGCGATGGCGAGCTCGCCGGGATCGCGCCCGAACTCCCGCGCCAGCGCGACATAGGCGTCGATGCGCTCAAGATTGCGCGTCCAGTTGAGGCCGATGAAACGCGGGTTGTTTTTGCGAAAGTCGCCCGCGCTCAATGCCGCGATGTCGCGCACACGCCCACTCAAGGCGCCGCGCGCGACAGGGGAAAACGCGACGAAGGCGACGCCGAGTTCGGCGCAGGTCTGCAACAGCCCAAGCTCGGGAAAGCGGGTCCAGAGCGAATATTCCGACTGCATCGCCGCGATGGGGTGGACGGCATGGGCGCGGCGCAACGTGTCCGGCGCCATTTCCGACAGGCCGATGGCGCGGATTTTTCCCCGTTCGACCTGTCTCGCCAAGGCGCCCACCGTCTCCTCGACGGGAAAACGCGGGTCGAGCCGGTGGACATAGTAGAGATCGACATAATCGACGCCGAGCCGCTGCAACGAGCCGTCGAGCGCCTCGACCATATGCGCTTGGCTGTTGTCGATGAAGCGGGCGCCGTCCGGTTTGCGGTTGATGCTGAATTTGGTGGCGAGCGTGACTTGCTCGCGCCGCGCGCGGTCTTGCGCGAAAAACTTGCCGATGCGAGTCTCGCTGACGCCCTCGCCATAGACGTTCGCCGTGTCCCAGAAATTCACGCCGAGATCGAGCGCGGCGGCGAGCAGTTGCTGCGCCTCCGCCTCGCTGCTCGGACCGTAGAAGCCCGACAGGCTCATGCATCCGAGCCCGACCGGGTTGACGGAAACGCCGGAGCGGCCGAGCGGACGTGCGGACATGCAAAACCTCGCTTGCGAACAATGCGCGGGCCTTAACCCAAAAGCCTGGCCGCCGTCACCAGACTTTGCGCGACCTCGGCGACGCGGCGGCTTTCGTTCATCGCCGTCTTGCGCAACAGAGCGTGCGCCGCCTCCTCCGAGAGGCCCTTCGATTTCATCAGGATGCCCTTGGCGCGCTCGATCACCTTGCGATCCACCAGCGCCTGTTTGGTGCGTTCGAGTTCGTCCTTTAGCCGGCGATAGGCGTTGAAGCGGCTGATCGCCATGTCGAGGATCGTCTTGACCCGCTCCTTGCGCAGCCCGTCCACGACATAGGCCGAGACGCCGGCGTCCATCGCCGCCTCGATCGAGGAGCGGTCGGACTGATCGACGAACATCGCCACCGGCCGCGGCACCGTGCGCGAGACCTGGAACATCTCGTCGAGCACGTCGCGATTGGGGTTTTCCAGATCGATGATCAGCACGTCGGGATCGGCGTCGACGATTTTACGCAGCAGACCGCGCATGTCGGCGATGTGGGCGATGCGCTCGTGCCCGGCTTCCCTCAGTCCAGCCTCGATCACGGCCGCGCGCACCGGATTGTCGTCGATGACGAGAATCTTGAGCCCTTCATCCGCCATGCCCGTCCCTTAGCTGGGGATGGCCAACATGCAAGCGAGGCGCCGTCCCTTTCGCGCCGGCGCCTCCAGAGGCGGCGCCGCTGGTCATTTCGCGTGCGCGGGCGCCCAAGATTTGGAGTTGCGCGGCCCGTCGCTGCGGCGCAACATAACGTGGCGAGGAACGCGCTTCGCGCCATCCGCCGACGAGACCAACGAAGGTCTCACCCTACGGCAAATCCAATCCAGCCGGGCTCCCAAGCCCCCGTCCCGCCGCCGGCCGGCGCGTGCGTTGCGTGTACATACGCAATCGCCTG
>JANLPL010000151.1:0-1781 GCA_031367195.1 Bradyrhizobium sp. | reverse complement strand
AGTTTCCAAGGTTATGGTCTTGCTCCTTCAGGAATGGGTTCAGTTCGAGGTGACAAGCGCTGAGCGGCCTTCGGCGGTGACGCCGTAGATCAGCGGCAGGCGCTTGCTGAACGGGCTTTGGTTGTCGGCGACGAGTTGCATCGCCTCGATCCGCGCCCCCTCAAGAGTTTGTGCGCTCGCCCGGGCGTAGCGCCCGGTTCCGAGGAACAGGGCAACGTCGTAGCGAACGGCATTGGCGAGAACCGCAGCGTTGGCGGCATCGGCGGGATGAACTTTGCGGCGTTTCATGAGCGATCTCCGTGGGTTAGGACGGGTCGCAGACAGCCTCGACACACAAATCGAAGCAACTCCTAAGTCGCTCTAATTGCTCATTATTTTCGATTGTGAGCGCAGCCCATGGGTCTGTCGCGGAGGGCCTATGCGCGTCATCGCGGCGTCTCCGACATGGCGGTTCGAAAGGCCATCGCTTCGGGCCGGATCGCCGTAGAGGAAGACGGCACGATCGATCCCGAGAAGGCGGATCGCGCCTGGGGATCGAGCTCCGATCCGGCGCAGGTTCGCCCCTGGCCAAATCGCCGCCGCCGCCGCGCGGCACGCCGCGTCCGGCGCCGCTGGCGGCGGTCGAAGCCGTGCGTGTAACGCTGCGCGAGAGCGGCGAGCCGGCACCCGCCGCCGGCAACATGACGTTCGTTCAGGCGCGCACCGCCAACGAGGTGATCAAGGCGTGAGGTGCGGCGCATCCGCCTTGGCAAGCTCAAGGGCGATCTCGTCGATCGCTCACGCGGGGTCTTTCCTGCGAATTCCGACGCAATCCGGCCACCGTTCCGATTTGAATCCGGCCACCTGGGCCGGTGACGGCCTCAACGTTTGCTCCCCGCGGATTAGCAACTGCGGCACACCCCGCCCGTCCTAGCGAATGCAAAGCATTCGCGGGATCGACGAGGAGATGGGGATGCCGGCGAAGCGGGAACTGAGCATGCGACAATTGCGACATCTATTGCGGCTTCGCCACGGCGGCGTCAGCGCGCGCGAGATCGGACGGTTACTGGGCGCGGCGCGCTCGACCGTCCAGGAATATCTGAAACGGGCGTCAGCGGCGGGGTTGGCTTGGCCGCTGGCGGAGGACGTCACCGACGAAGTCCTGGAACAGCGTCTGTTTGGCCGCTCTGGGGTTGCGACCGGCCAACGACGCCACGTCGAACCGGACTGGGCGGCCTTGGCGCGAGAGCTGAAACGGCCCGGCGTAACCCGGACGATTGCTGCGCAATCGCCTTGAGATGATGATCCCAAGGCAAATGCGAAGCATTTGCCGGGGGAGGAATACCGAGAGGTCCAGTCCGAGGGCTACTTTTGCGATTTGCTGCGCGGATTCGAGCGGCGGCTGACGCCGGTGATGCGCCAGCACCATGTGGCCGGCGACAAAGCGTTTGTTGATTATTCGGGGAAACGGATCGGGATCGCGGATCCCAGGACAGGGGAAATCCGCCATAGCCCGTCGTATGCGACGGGCGTCCTTACGGACGCCCTGTGGCGGAGATCTTCGTCGGCGTACTCGGCGCTTCGAACCTCATCTACGCCGAGGCGACGTGGACGCAACAATTGGCGGACTGGACTGGCGCGCATGTGCGCATGTTCCGCTTCTTCGGCGGCGTCCCAAAACTTCTGGTTCCCGACAACCTGAAGAGCGGCATCCACAAGGCTTCGTTTTACGACCCCGAGATCAACCGCACCTATGGCGCGATGGCGTCGCATTATGCCGTCGGAGTTCTTCCGGCACGCCC
>JANLPL010000127.1:0-3508 GCA_031367195.1 Bradyrhizobium sp. | reverse complement strand
CAAGCATTGCCGCCCTAGCAATGTCAGGTAGTTCGGCGCTCGTTGCAATCAACGCTCTGATGTTGAAGCGCACCAAATTGACCGGAATTCGGCGCCAGAGTTCAGCTGCTCCCACAGCCGCGCCAACTACGCCGATCCCCGCGATGGCGTCAAAGTGATCGGCCAAGGCCCGACCACGGGGGTGCCGGTCAGCACGATGGCGGTGCTGATGCTGTCAGTTTTTACGGTGTCGCTGGGCTACGGCATCATACTGCCATTGCTTCCGTATTTGATCGAGCGACTGCTTGGCGCGGGCAGCGACGCGACGCAGGTGTCGCGTGCGACCGGCCTGCTCACCGGACTGTACACCCTTTCTTTGTTTCTCTTCGCCCCCGCGTGGGGGCGCCTGTCCGACCGGCATGGCCGGCGCAACATTCTGTTGATCGGTCTGATAGGGTTCAGCGCGACCATGCTGACCTTCGCTTTCATCGAAAATCTAGTCGCGGTCTATGCGGAACGCTTTTTGAGCGGCATGTTCGCAGCCGCCGTCACGCCTGTCGCCCTGGCCGCCGTCGGCGATCTCGTGGCGACCGAGGAGGCGCGGGGCCGCCGTCTCACCTTCGTGAGTCTGGCCGGAATCAGCGGATTCATGCTTGGACCCATGCTGGGCGTCTCCCTTTCGCGGGCTGCCGCCACCATGTTCTCAATCGTTGGCAAGGGCGGGTCGCTGGCGGTTCCCCTGGCGGGGATCGCGATCCTGTCTCTTCTCGTGGCGGCAGCTGCGGCGTTCACAGTGCCGGGAACGATACGAAACGATGTCGTCCTGAGGGATGACCAACTTACACCTCGCGCCGCGGTTTGGCTCGTCCCCAAGCTTCTCGCGCTGGCGTTCATAGTCTCCGCCGCAGTAGGCGTGTTCGAAGTTGGGTTGGCCCTTCGCGGCAAGCAAGAACTCGCGCTGACGCAGTACCAGATCGCCACGATGTTCACCGAGTGTAGCGTGGTGATGTGGGTCGTGCAGGCGATCGTATTTTCGCCCTGGATTCGGCCTGAGACGACGCGCTGGTTTATCGCGCCCGCCCTCGTCGTCCTGGCGACCGGATTGTTCCTCGTTCCTCGCGCCTCCGATTTCATTCTGATGCTCTCGGTGATCGGAGCGGTCGCGGCGAGCGCCGGCGTTCTCTCGCCGATTCTGACCTACTGGATTTCGAGCAAAGCCGGCAAGACACAGGGAGCGGAACTCGGTAAGCAGACCGCCGCGTCGAGCTTGGGCGCCGCGTTCGGTTCGGCCGCCGCTGGCCTACTCTTCAACATCGCATGGCTTCCCGACGCCTCTTTCCTGCTTGTGACCGCGCTGGCATTGCTGGGGTTTACTCTGAGCCTTGGCCTTCCTCATATACTCGTACAACCAAGGCACGCCGCAGCCGACGGCGAGAGGAGCCTTCCAAATGTCCCTTTCCCAACGACGCGGAAAACTGGGCGCTAGGTTAAGTCAATGTTGTCATCACGGTTGCCAAAGGGCGGTCTCGAAAATCGCGTTCGTTTCTTTCAAATATGCTTCGCTCGATGAACGACATCACACATTTAACAGACGTAGATGTCCGGCGTCGGGCTTGAAGGTGAGAAGGAAAAAGGTCCGTGACAGCCACGCGAGACGATAACGAGCACCGCGCCAAATCAGAAGCCAGGCACGCTCTAGAGGCAGCGCAGATCGAATTGGTGAAGTTGCAGCAGCATGTCGGCGCGGCGGAGCGGTTGAATCGCGGGTGCTTCTGCATCACTCTCGACCGTCCCGCGCTCATGCAGGCCCTAAACCTGGAGGTCGGCTCGACTGATTTTGCGCAGCGGCTGCTCGATTCTCATTCGTCGCTTTTCTCCAACGTCGCGGCGTTTGTCTCGAGCGAGACCTTGATTGAAATGGTTCGGGTCGTCGATGCGGTCGAGGCTGCGACGGGCCTACCAGGATACCGCGACGCGGTTCTGTCATGGGCGCCCCCGATCGCAAGGCTGGATTTTGGCCCTATTGGCGTTCTCATGGGATACGACTTCCATCTCACCGCCGGCGGCCCAAAGTTGATCGAGGTGAACACGAACGCGGGCGGAGCGTTCGTCAACGCACCGCTGGCCCGCGCTCAGCGCACTTGCTGCGCCAAGGCTCATGCGCCCTTTGAGACTGCGCCTTCGCAGGACTTCGGATCGATGATCGTCGACATGTTCGTCGACGAATGGCGGCGGCAACGGGGCGCAGGCCGCCCGAAGGTGGTCGCGATCGTAGACGACGCGCCAAATGAGCAATACCTTTTCCCGGAACTCACCCTGGCCAGTGCCCTGCTTCAGCAGCACGATTTGGAGACCGTGATCGCGGATGCGAAAGATCTTGTCTTCGATGGAGAGGCGCTGCTAATCGGGGGCCGAACGATCGATCTCATATATAATCGTCTGGTTGACTTCGCGCTGGAGGAGCCGCGGCACACGGCGTTGCGCGAAGCTTACGTAGGCGGCAAAGTTGTTGTCACGCCTAATCCCCGCGCGCACGCTCTGTTCGCCGACAAGCGGAACCTGACTTTGTTGTCGGACGGGGAACGATTGAAATCGTGGGGATTGGCCAAGGGTCATCTGGACATACTCCTCGCTTCGGCGCCGCATACGGTCGTCGTTTCCCCCGACAATGCCGACGGGCTCTGGCGGGACCGACGCGACCTATTCTTCAAACCGGCTGGCGGCCATGGCGGAAAGGCGGTCTATCGCGGAAGCAAGCTCACCCGAAAGGTCTGGGCCGAGATCGTCGCTGGCGAATACGTCGCCCAAACCTACGCTGCGCCGAGCACGCGCGCCGTGCAATTTGACGATGTGCGTACGGAATTGAAAGTCGACGTGCGGCTCTATACCTTCGACGGGATTGTCCTGCTGTCGGCCGCTCGCCTCTACACGGGGCAGACGACCAACATGCGCACGCCGGGCGGAGGGTTTGCTCCGGTCCTGGAGGTTCGCGCGCCAGCCGAGGGATCGTAGCGTTCGCGGCGCATCACTTTCGGTCGTCGGGCTCGGTCAGCCACCCTCCGGTGAAGCCCGCGCGTCGTAAACCATCACGGACATAGGAGCATTCGCGCATCAATTTCCATAGCATGCCGCTTTTGTAGTTCTCAACACCCCGGCGCTTCGACGCGATGGTGAGAGTAGATTCCAAGCCTGTCCCGGCAGGATCGCGGTACGCTAAAGGTCGTGACTGGTGGGCGAACTCCGTTCGGGTTACGATGATCCACGCCAACTCGCTACGCCTTCGAGCAGATCGCCAGTGAAACCCTTCCGATCCTCATGCATCCCCTCATTTTAGACGAGGCCGAAGGTTTGTGTGAAGATGCTGTTTTGGTTGAGTAATTCCGCGTATTTTTCGATCAGGGGCCGCAACCTCTGTTCCGGCATGTTGGGGATGAGTTCGTAGAGTAGCAACCCTGGCGGAACAGGGAATGGACGCGGCGCTTGACGGTGCTGGTGCGAAGTTGGCGATCCATGCCGAGGCTTTCGCCGG
>JANLPL010000048.1:0-7997 GCA_031367195.1 Bradyrhizobium sp. | reverse complement strand
GCGCCCTCCCAGGTGGCGGCGATCTTGATCAGGATGCGTTTGCGGTCCACCCCGCGCGCGGCGTAAGCGGCGATCAGCGCGCGCGCTTTGGCGAGGGTCGCCTCCGTGTCGAACGAGAGATCGGCGTCCACTTCCGTCGAGACGCGGCCGGGCACGATTTTTGTCAGCGCCGCGCCGAAATTGACCGCCAGCCGGTCGGTCACGTCGCCGGGGCTGGCTTTCGCCTTGCGGCCCCAGGAGATCGCCTCCTCCACGAGGTCCTTGTAGGCCGGCATCTGCGCCGCCTTCAGGATCAAGGTCGGATTGGTGGTGGAATCGGTCGGCTTGAACTCGTGTATCGACCCCATGTCGCCGGTGTCGGCGACGACGACGCTCATTTCACGCAGGGATTCGAGCTTGTTCATCGGTCGGGCTCCTGAGTCGTGGCTGCGGCTACCTGTTTGCGCGCCACTTCGCAAGCGCTTCACGCCGGCGGAATCGGCCAGACCGCGGGATCGACGGTGAACAATTCCTGAGGCGCCGCAACGCCCCGCAGCGCAAAACGGCCGACGGAGAGAAATTCCTGCCGTCGATGAATTAAGCCGTCAACGAATGCCGACGACATCAACAAGGGTTGATCGACCGCGCGGCACATCGAGGCGATTCGGCTGACTTCGTTGACGGCGGGGCCGATCACCGTGAAATCGAGCCGCTCGCGGCTGCCGATATTGCCGTAAAATACGCGGCCGATATGCAACCCGAGATAGAAGCTGGTGACGGGCAGGTTTTCGCTTCCGCGCTTCTCGTTGAGCTTGGCGACCTTGGCGCGCGCCTTGCCGGCGGCTTTGAGCGCGAGCGCCAGCACCGGCGAGAGGCGGCGCAAGGCCTCGATGTCGGCGTCGCGAAAGCCGTCCGCCGCATCGCTCGCCCAGGCCGAATAGAGACAATCGGCCGAGCCGATGCCGCCGTGTTCGCCGAACCGGTCGACCAGGGCCACGGCCTGCGTCAGGCCATCCCCACGCATCAAGCCGAGAAACGGATTTTGCGCGTCCGTATCGTCGTCGAGCCTCTGCACGAGATGCGACTCGCCGCTCGCCTGCAATCGATAGAACGGCGTCGAGCGCCAGCGCTCTTGGGCTTCGCCGTCCGAGGAGGGGCCATATTCATTGACGACGATCTCGTTCTCGCCGCGACGCCAGCGGAACGCGCGGCCTTCGTATGGCGGATGCAACGTATCGACCAGCACGCGCCCGCCCGCAAGTGGCGCGCCGATGCGACGAAACGCTCGGCGAAGCCGCGGATGATCGCCTCCTCGCTCATCGCTTGCAGCCCGGCCTCGGCGAGCCAGGCGTTGAGGGCGAGGATTTCGGCTTCGGTCATCGGCGGGCTCTGGTCATCCCCCGCGAGATAAGCGTTCGTGGCCTGCTTCGCCAAGGGCGGCCGCACGAGTCCGACCCCGCCGACGCCGCGCTTGCCGCGCTCGAACTGTTCCGCCAGCGCAGGCTCGCCTTATTCCGCCGCCTCTGCGACATTGCCGTGGATGTAGTTCAGCACCGGCGCCAGCCAACGCTCGATTTCGCCGACGCTCATGCCTTTGCGCGCGGCGTAATCCTCGACCTGATCGCGTTCGACCTTCGCCACGCCGAAATAATGCGATTTCGGGTGGGCGATGTAGAGTCCCGACACGGATGAGCCCGGCCACATCGCAAAACTCTCCGTCAGCCTGACGCCGGTCAACGCCTCCGCGTCGAGCAGGCGGAACAGCGTCTCCTTCTCGGTGTGATCGGGCTGCGCGGGATAGCCGGGGGCAGGGCGGATGCCAGCGTAACCTTCCGAGATCAGCGCCTCGGGAGCAAGCGTCTCGTCGGCGGAATAGCCCCAGAGTTCGCGTCGGACCCGCGCGTGCATGAATTCGGCCATCGCCTCGGCGAAACGGTCGGCGAGCGCCTTGACGAGGATCGAGCCGTAATCGTCGTTGGCCCCGGCGAGGCGGGCCGAGATCGCCTCCTCCTCCGCGCCCGCCGTCACCACGAAGCCGCCGACATAATCGCGGGGGCCGACGAAATCGGCGAGCGCGACATTCGGAGTGCCGTCGCGCCGGTTGAGTTGCTGGCGAAGCGTGTACAAGGTCGCCAGCCGATGCGTGCGCGCGTCGTCCTGATAAAGCTGGATGTCGTCGCCTTCGCCCGAGGCCGGCCAGAAACCCACGACCGCCCTGGGCGTGAACCAGGACTCCGCGACGATGCGCTTCAGCATCGCCTGCGCGTCGTCGAACAGCGCGCGCGCGGCGGCGCCCTGCTTCTCGTCGTTGAGAATGGCGGGATAGCGGCCCTTCAATTCCCAGGTCTGGAAGAATGGCGTCCAGTCGATATAGGGGACCAAGGCTTTCAAGCTCGGCGGTTCGATCACGCGCGTTCCCAGATAGGAAGGACGCCGCGGTTGGTGCGCCGTCCAATCGATCTTCATCGCATTGGCGCGGGCCTTGGCCAGCGGCAGGCGGGTCTTGTCCTTCTCGGATCGCAGATGGGCAGCAGCGACCTTGGCGTATTCCGCCCGCACCGTCTCGACATAAGCGGTGCGGTTCTCGCGCGACAGCAGCGCCCCGACCACGCCGACCGCGCGGCTGGCGTCATTGACATAAACGGTCTGACCGCGCGCGTAACGCGGATGGATTTTCACCGCCGTATGGACACGGCTGGTCGTGGCGCCGCCAATCAGCAGCGGAACGCTAAAACCCTCGCGCTCCATCTCGGCCGCGACATGCGCCATTTCGTCGAGCGAAGGCGTGATGAGACCGGACAGACCGATCGCATCGACCTTGCGCTCGCGCGCGACGCGAAGAATCTCCGAGGCCGGCGTCATCACGCCGAGGTCGATGATCTCGTAATTGTTGCAGGCGAGCACCACGCCAACGATGTTCTTGCCGATATCGTGCACGTCGCCCTTGACGGTGGCGAGCAGGATTTTGCCGGCGCTCGCGCGCACGTTTTTCTCGACTTCCATGTAAGGCAGCAGCACGGCGACCGCCTGTTTCATCACGCGCGCGGACTTCACCACCTGCGGCAGAAACATCTTGCCGGCGCCGAACAGGTCGCCGACGATGTTCATGCCGTCCATCAGCGGCCCCTCGATCACGTCGAGCGGCCGTTTGGCGACAAGGCGCGCCTCCTCCGTGTCGGCTTCGATATATTCGTTGATCCCGTTGACCAGCGCATAAGCGATGCGCGCATCGACCGGCTTCTCGCGCCAGGACAAGTCCTGCGCCTTGCCTTCCCGCGCCGCGCCACCACGGTATTTCTCGGCCAGCGTCAGCAACCGCTCGGTGCCGTCGTCGCGCCGGTTGAGCACGACGTCCTCGCAGGCCTCGCGCAGTCCGGTCTCGATGCTCTCATAGACGGCGAGCTGGCCGGCGTTGACGATGCCCATATCCATGCCCGCCTGAATGGCGTGATACAGGAACACCGCGTGCATCGCCTCGCGCACCGGCTCGTTGCCGCGAAACGAGAACGAAAGATTGGAGACGCCGCCCGAGATATGGACATGCGGCAAAGTCTGTTTGATGGCGCGGGTCGCGTTAATGAAGGCGACGCCGTAACCGTTGTGCTCCTCGATGCCGGTGGCGACGGCGAAAATGTTGGGGTCGAATACGATGTCCTCGCCGGGAAAGCCCGCCTGCTCGGTCAACAGTTTGTATGCGCGCGTGCAGATGGCGACCTTGCGCTCAAAAGTGTCGGCCTGGCCCTGCTCGTCGAAGGCCATCACCACCACCGCCGCGCCATAGGCGCGCACGAGCCGCGCCTGACGCAGAAACTCCGCCTCGCCCTCCTTCATCGAGATCGAGTTGACGATCGACTTGCCCTGCACGCATTTGAGGCCGGCCTCGATCACCGAGAATTTCGAGGAATCGATCATCAGCGGCGCGCGCGCGATATCGGGTTCGGAGGCGACGAGATTGAGGAATTCGACCATCGCGGCTTTCGAGTCGATCAACCCCTCATCCATATTGACGTCGAGAACCTGCGCGCCATTGGCGACCTGATCGCGCGCCACCACCAGCGCGCCGGCGTAATCGCCCGAGGTGATGAGCTTGCGGAATTTGGCGGAGCCGGTGACGTTGGTGCGCTCGCCGACATTGACGAAAGGAATGTCTTTGGTGAGCGTGAACGGCTCCAGCCCGGACAGCCGCATCAGCGGCGCGATCTCAGGAATGGCGCGCGGCGGCAGGCCGCGAACGGCCTCGGCGATGGCGTGGATATGCGCCGGCGTCGAGCCGCAGCAACCGCCCACGACATTGACCAGGCCGGCTTGCGCGAACTCGCGCAGTTGCGCGGCCATCTCATCCGGGCTCTCGTCATATTGGCCGAAGGCGTTGGGCAGGCCGGCGTTGGGATAGGCGCAGACGAGCGTGTCGGCGACGCCGGAAATCTCCTCGAGATGCTCGCGCATCGCGGCGGCGCCGAGCGCGCAATTGAGGCCGATGGTC
The DNA here is from genome assembly GCA_031367195.1 of Bradyrhizobium sp. Classification (GTDB taxonomy): domain Bacteria; phylum Pseudomonadota; class Alphaproteobacteria; order Rhizobiales; family Beijerinckiaceae; genus Roseiarcus. The sequence goes on along the minus strand of JANLPL010000048.1, from coordinate 3,535 downwards.
AGCGGGCGCGCATGGCGCACGGAATGCCAGAAGGCGGTCGGCGTCTGGCCCGATAACGTGCGGCCGGAGCGGTCGGTGATCGTGCCGGAGATCATAATCGGCAGCCGCCGGCCTTGTTTGACGAACACCTCCTCGCAGGCGAAAATCGCGGCCTTGGCGTTCAGCGTATCGAAGATCGTCTCGATCAGAATGAGATCGGCGCCGCCGTCGATGAGCCCCTCGATCTGCTCGGCATAGGCCTCGCGCAACTCGTCGAACGACACCGCGCGAAAGCCGGGATTGTTGACATCGGGCGACATCGACGCTGTGCGGTTGGTGGGCCCCAGCGCGCCGGCGACGAAGCGCGGCTTGCCGTCGAGTTGTTCGGCCTTCAGGCCTGCGCGCTTGGCGAGCCGCGCGCCGTCGCGGTTCAGTTCGTAGATCACGTCCTGCATACCGTAGTCGGCCTGGGCGATGCGTGTCGACGAGAAAGTGTTGGTCTCCAGAATGTCGGCGCCGGCCTTCGCGTAGGAGAAATAGATCGCTTCGATCGCTTCCGGCTGGGTCAGCGTCAGCAGGTCGTTGTTGCCTTGCAGATGGCAGGCGCAGCCCGCGAAACGTTCGCCGCGAAAATGCGCCTCTTCGAGACCGAGGGCCTGCACCTCGGTGCCCATGGCGCCGTCGAGCACGAGGATGCGCTCAGCCGCCGCGGCCCGGAATCGAGCCTCGGCGTCATCGACGCGCTGGGCAAGCGTCGCAAAGGGATCGGTCATGGCGCCTCGCACGATGGGAGATATATAAACGCATAAATATATCTTTATGTTGATATAGGCAAGCGCAAAGGTCGAGACTTAGCGCGAGCCGCTTGCATCAGGCTGGCGCTTGAGGCAAAAGAGCGCGCCTTAGGAGTGTAGCTCAACTGGCAGAGCACCGGTCTCCAAAACCGGGGGTTGAAGGTTCGAGTCCCTCCACTCCTGCCAAGTATGGCATTGAAATCCTTTATGTTTCGACTTGATCGTGACGGCTGAGTTTTGACCTAAAGCGGAACGAAAGGGCGGCAAAATCCCACGATGGCCGCCTAAAGTCCCACGGAAATTCCCACGCGTTTTCTCGGTCAGTTCTCTTCGGATGGCAATTTAGCGCCGGGTTCGGCGACACGTTATAGATGGGCTCCATAAGAGCCTCGCGAAGCGAGCACCCAATTCGGGGCCCATTTAAATGGCCTCGACGCCATCACCGGCGTTCAGCGCGTACGGGGCGCGGTGTGCTTGAGAGCCTTTAACTTAACGGCAGCAAAACTCAGCGACACCTTTGTTCGATAAGACCTTCAGAGGCTGCAACCCCTGCCGGTCGGATGTCAAGACGTCCCGACAGCGTCGACATCACCACACGTGGGCGTGACGCTCCAAACTGACGGAAGCATTTCACTATGGGACCCAAGCCTGCGTCCAACACCATCCCGTTCATCGACGCGAAAAACGTCGAGAATTTCCCCCTCTCGGCCGAAAAAGGGGGGAAAAACGAGCTTGGGAAGGACGTGGGGGGATGCCCCGAAACCTTACAGAATACTGCCATTTCCGCAGACCCGGCACCGTCCACGGGCGGCAACTCATGGGGCAAGGTTGAGGGAGCCGAAGGCGGAAAGCCCTCACCTGCGAAGAAGGCGAAAAAGTCCATTGTTAAGAAGTCGCCCAAATCGCATACGCCCGCCTTAACCCCTACGCCTGGCCCGGCGGGTTATCTCGACGACTGCGAAAAATTGAAGAAGGAGGGCGACCTTCAAGCCGCCTACCCAAGCGAGTACCTCTCATTCAAGAAGCGGAAGGAGTACGCCACGACGAAGCCAGGGTGGTACTGGGCGAAGGAGTGGACCAAGTTCCGGGACTTCCTGCGCGACATGGGGCCGAAGCCCACGCCGCATCACGAACTCGACAGGAAAGTCAGCGCGAACAAAGCCTATGGTCCCGGCCTATGCCATTGGGCCGACCACACGACCCAGAACAACAACAAATCCGATAACGTTAGGATCGTTGTCCCGCTCACCGGAGAAGTGTTTACAGTCAAGAAGATCGCCACTGTACACAAGGTGCAGCCAACGACCGTCTACGGCTGGCTCGACAAGGGATATACGGTTCTCGAGTTGCTCGCCGGAAAAAGGCTTCCTCATCTCTCAGCTTTCATCACGAAGTTGGCCGAACTGCCTCCGGTTGCGCCGAAGGGGACGAAGACCCCACTCAGAAAAATAGACGCCAGCAAGATAAGGAAGCCCGGCGACGATACTCGCTGGGGCGAGATCGACAAGGACCTCTGGGACGAATGCGAGCTAGATTGCGGTGGCGACACCACCACAGGAAAGAAACTCTTCGCCACCCTAATGGCTCAACGCGCCCAGGAGTACGCGAACCTCGTGGAGTGGGTCGGCCGCTACAACGCAGGGCTTCCTTGTAGCCCACACCCCCCCGCAGGGTAGGTTTTACAGGCCAACTCTCCTCAATTCTCCCTCGATCCCGTCATCTATCCCAGAGCCGGCCGCCGTTGCGCCCGAAGAGGAGAGTGACGCCGAAGATGATGAGGTCTCCGCACACGGGTTCGATCCAGCCGACAGCGTCGATCCAGCTGACTACGGATACTTCAATAAAGATGGTGAAGATCAAGCTGGCAGCTCCGAATAATGCGTGACGTCGGCAGGTAGGGTCGGGGTATCGTCTTGCCGCTGGACCGATTAGAGAGGGCGGGCTGAACGAAGCCCGGCGTCGTGGCCTGGGACTGCGCGGCCTCCACTCACATACAAAGTCTTTGAGGGCACCGTGCTGGTCCACGGGCAACTAAGGACGGCGAGTGGAATGGTGAGGGCGACGGCCAGGATTGACAACGGGCGGCCTAAATCACCGCCGCAGTCCGCACCCAGCTATGATCCTCGCGACTACCACTTGTAGGTCGTCTCACAGCACGAACGCTCGAAGTCGCTCTCTGCAATTGATTGCAAAGTTCTCGTTAACTTCAGGGCAACACTACGCTGCTATGCCGACGCGGCAGCCGGAGGCACGAATGGCGACGGCAGGACCCTCGAAGGCCCTCAAGCGGGTGACCAAGCTGGCAAAAGCGCCCAAGCGAGCCGTGAGCGGCAGCCGGATATGACCTATTCCCGTCGAGCGGCTCGACGTAAAATAATAATGGGCTCAACCGCCAGGTAGGCGTCGCGTGCTCGCCTTCGCGGACGCTTACTTCCAGCAGCCGCCGGCGATGCCCCAAGTCATTCCCCAAGCCGCAGAGGCCCCTACAAATAGGCAGCTCAACCCCCCCCACTCAGAATTACAAAAAGCCGGCTCACGGCTCTCCCTGGCGATTTAAACGGCATCCTGCAAGCGGGCTATTCTCTTGTCATTAAACTGACGTGGTCGACACGTGGGCAGCGTGCTCGCGGGCTGCGAAGGCCGGCCGGCAGTCATAATACAATTAAGCGCAATATTTTCGTAAGGCGGCATAAACGACCCGCCGGTAGTGTGCCCAGCGTCCAGGAGGCTAACATGGCACCGAAGCAGCCGTCGGCGGCGCT
>JANLPL010000344.1:0-27139 GCA_031367195.1 Bradyrhizobium sp. | reverse complement strand
CGAGCAAGACGCCATCGACCAAGCGGCCAAGAAGCTGTACCCCGCCGCCGGCCCCGCAACCCGCAATCGTCAGGTCTACACGCCTGTAAGCACCGTCCTTCGCCACGCCGCGCGCAAGGGCTGGTGCCCAGTGCCGACCCTTGCGCGACCGAAACAACCCAAAGGCATCATCCGCTGGCTCAAGCCGGAGGAAGCCGACAAGCTCATTGACGCCTGCGCGAAGCACCTTCGACCTCTCGTCGTATTCTTGCTCTACACCGGCGCTCGCGCTGGCGAAGCCCTGTGGCTCGACTGGAGCAATGTGGACCTTGCCAACAGGCAAGTGACCTTCGTCGGGACCAAGAACGGAGAAACCCGCTCCGTTCCGCTGCATCCCCGCGTTATTCACTCAATTGCAAGTCTGCCTGGCCGCAAGGGTCCAGTGTTCCTGACGCCGGCCGGCACGCCCTACCCGCGCCCGTCGTCGCTATCCGACACCTCGGCCGGGAGCAGGATCGGCACCGCCTTCCAAGGCGCATGTCTCCGAGCGGGTATAAAAGACTTTCGTGTTCACGACTGCCGGCACACTTGGGCGACATGGCACTATCAGGCAAATCGCGATTTTACCGCGCTGCAGAAGCTCGGCGGCTGGAAAACCGCGTCCATGGTTTTTCGTTACGCCCATAGCAATGTCGCCGAACACGCCGGCAGCATTGCGGCGCTGCCTTGGGGAAAATCCGGGGAAACCTCGGATACAGAAAACAAGGCTTCCTAGCCGGGCGGCAAAAACATCCAGTTTGCAGAGGGTTAAATGGTGCTGCCAGAGAGGATTGAACTCTCGACCTCTCCCTTACCAAGGGAGTGCTCTACCACTGAGCTACGGCAGCCCTTCAACGCGCCGGCTTTTGCCACAGGCTTGTCGCAAGCGCAACCTTCACCAGCTCAGGCCGCGCCTAGCCGCAACAGATCGTGGAAATGGATGATCCCGACCACCGCGCCTTCCTCCACCACCAGAAGATTCGAGATCTTGTGGCTGATCACCTCCAAGGCCTCCGCCACCAGCGCGTCGGGGCCGATCACTCGGGGATGCTTTGTCATCACCGCTTCGACCGGCGTGTCGAGACCGAGATCGCGGCGCAGGTGGCGACGCAGGTCGCCGTCGGTGATGAGGCCCGCCAGCGCGCCGGAGGCCTCGAACACGCCGACGCAGCCAAAGCCCTTCGAGGTCATCTCGACAATCGCCTCGGCCATGCGCGCGCCGACGCGGATGCGCGGCACGCTGTCCCCTTTGTGCATGATGTCGCGCACGAAGGCGAGTTTGGCGCCCAGCTTGCCGCCGGGATGCAGGTCGCGGAAATCGCGCGCGGTGAAGCCCTTGGCCTCCAGCAGCGCCATCGCCAGCGCGTCGCCCAGCGCCAGCTGCATCGTGGTGGAGGTGGTCGGCGCGAGACCGTTGGGGCAGGCCTCTTGCGCCACTGGCAGGCAGAGGCAGATGTCGGCCTGCCGCCCGAGCGTGCTGTCGCGCTGCGAGGTGAGCGCGATCAGCGGGATCTTGAACCGCACGGCGTAGGTGAGGATCGCCGCCAATTCGACGCTTTCGCCCGACCACGACAAAGCCAGCACGACATCGCCGTTCTGCACCATGCCGAGATCGCCGTGGCTGGCTTCGGCGGGATGCACGAAGGCGGCGGGCTGGCCGGTGGAGGCGAGCGTCGCCGCGATCTTGCGCGCGATATGGCCGCTCTTGCCGATGCCGGTGACGATGACGCGACCTGGCGCCGTCAGCATCGCCTCGACAGCGTGCGACAAGGCGCCCGCCAGCGAACCCTCGCCGGGCAGGCTCAGGGCCTCCTCCAACGCGAGAAGGCCCTTGCGCTCGATGGCGATCGCGCGCCGCGCCGCCGGGACGGCCTTGGAGGGATCATAGTTCATAGCGACGCTCTAACATCGCCCCGCGCGAATGGCGAATTAGGACGGCGTTAACCATGACCGCCTAACCCAGAAGGCGACGCTGCGGCGCAATGCGGCGCGAGGGGTGTCTTTCCGGTGTCGTCGTGCAATTCATGGGCCTGGGTCGCGTTGGCGGCCGCCTTGACGGTCGCCCCGGCGCTCGCTCAAAGCGTGGCCCCGCCGGGCGAGCCCGCCTTGCGCGGCGCCGAGAGCGACCCGCCCGCGCTGCGCGCCGCCGAGTCTCTGCCCGAACTGACGACAAACGCAGCCTCCCGCCGCGCGGAAGCGCCGCGTCCCGGAGCGCGGCGCAGGCGCGGCGATTTGCCGCCGCTGAGGCCCTATCGCGGCGCGAGCCGGCGGGGCTTGCGCGGCGGCGCGGAGGCGCCCGCATTGGTCCCCGCCCCTGATGTGGCGGCGCTGCCTCTAGCCCCGTCCCGCCGCGCGATCCGGCGCGAGGCCAGGCCGTTCGATCCGGTCGGCATCTATGTCGGCGACCTCAAGCTGACGCCCTATTTCGAGCAGAGCGCCGGCTTCGCCACCAACCCGTTCGGCTCCGCCAGCGCGGCCAAAGGCTCGGCGCTCTCGAAGAGCGAGATCGGCGTCGGCCTGCAATCGAACTGGAGCCGCAACGAGCTGACCGGCGCGGCCCATATCGGCTACAACGAGTATTTTCAGGCGCCGGGGGCGAGCGCGCCCTATGGCTCCGGCGTGGTGGATTACCGGGTCGACGCCACCCGCGACCTCGCGTTCGACACCGAGGGCCGGTTCAATGTCGCCAACCAGACCAACGCGCAGCTCGGTCTTGGCGGCGCCACGACGCAGAGCCTGACGCTGGTCTCCAGCTATGGCGCGACGGCCGGCGTGACGGACAAATTTGGCGACCTCAGCCTCGGGCTGCATGGGACGATCGACCGCGTGCAATATAGCGGCGGCTCGCTCGCATCAGAAGATTACAACGATTACGGCCTCAGGCTGCGGGCGAGCTACCGCTTAAGCGAAGCCTTGTCGCCGTTCGCGGAAGTCGGCGGCGACGTGCGCGTCTATGACCACAGCCGCGACGCCGCCGGCTACGATCGCGCCTCCGACGGCGTGAGCGGCAAGGCGGGCCTGCGCGTGTCGTTCTCGGAGATGCTGACGGGCGAGGCGAGCCTCGGTTATGGCGTGCGCGCCTATCGCGACGCGCGGCTGGCCGATGTCGGCGCGCCGCTGTTCGACGCATCGCTCGCCTGGTCGGTCACGCCGCTGACGATCGTGACGCTGAAGACCTCGACGCAACTCGCCGACGCCGTCGTCGCCGGCGCCTCGGCCGACATCAACCGCACCTTTTCGCTCGGCGTCGATCACGCGCTGACCGAGCGGATCAAGCTCGGCCTGACGGGCGCCCTCGCCAGCGACAATTACGTCGGGATCAACCAGACCAGCCGCAGCTACACGCTCGGCGCCACCGCCGAATATCATCTGTCGCGCGAAATCGTGCTGAAGGCGAGCGCGACGCATCAGCAATTCGTCTCGGCGACGCCGGGGGGCAGCTACAAAGCCGACACCGTGCTGGTCGGGGTGCGGCTGCAACGGTAGGAAGAGTTTCGTTGGGTCGCAAGCGGTTCGTCATGGCGAGCGAAGCGAAGCCATCCAGCCGCACCGCGACGCATCGGTTGAAATTATCCCATGAATTATCAGCCACAACCGGATAGAAATGCTGTTGGACAAACGGTAGATTGCTTCGCTTGTCTCGCAATGACGGCGTTGGTTTTGCGATGAATCTCTGCTTAGGGGCGGGAGAGTGGACAATCGGGCGCAAATCGCGAAACTCGCACAATGATCAAGCTGTTCCGAAAATCTCCGCGCCGCTGCGGAGCCGCGCTCGCCTTGTTCGCCCTGCTGACGCCGGCCCTGGCGCAGCCGCCTGACGCCGCTGGCTTCGCCAAATATGTCGCGGACCTGTGGTCGGTCGCGCAGGCCAAGGGGATCACGCGGCCGACTTTTGACGCCGCGACCAAGGGGCTGCATTACGACCCCAAGATCGCCGCCCATACCGAGCGGCAGGCGGAGTTCTCGCTGTCGATCTCGGCCTATCTCGCCGGCGCGGTGATCGCGTCGCGGATCGAGGCCGGGCGGGCGCTTTACGCCAAGGAGGTCGATACGCTCGCCCGCGCCAGGGAGACTTACGGGGTCGATGCCGGCGCGATCATGGGGGCCTGGGGCATCGAGACCGAATTCGGCGCCTTTTTCGGCGGCGAAAACGTGCTCAGCGCCTTGGCGACGTTGGGCTATATCCACTATCAGGGCGACCTCGGGCGCGACGAGCTGATCGCGGCGATGCGGATCGTGCAGGAGGGCGACGAGCCGCCGAGCGGGATGCGCGGCTCCTGGGCCGGCGCGATGGGCCAGCCGCAATTCATGCCGACCAGCTATCTCGAATACGCCGTCGATTTCGACGGCGACGGACGGCGCGACATCTGGAAGAGCAACGCGGATTCGCTGGGCTCGATCGCGCATTTCCTCTATCGTCACGACTGGACGCCGGAGCTGCCCTGGGCGGTCGAAGTCACATTGCCGACCCCTTACGCTTACGAGCCGGGCGACTTCACCAGCGCGGCGAAATTCGCCGATTTCGCCGCCAAGGGCGTGCGCGCGGCCGACGCCGGCGCGCTGCCGAAAGAGGGCGCGGCGCGGCTCTACATGCCGGCGGGCGCGAACGGGCCGATCCTGCTCGTCACGCATAATTTCGACGTGATCAAGACCTACAACAATTCCAGCGCCTATGTGCTGGCGGTTGGGCTGCTCGGCGACGCCATCGTCGGGCGTGGCAAGTTGCGGACGGCCTGGCCCAAGGCTGAGCGCGCGCTGTCGCGCGAGGAAGTCAAGAGCGTGCAGACTTTGCTGAAGTCGCACGGGCTCGAAATAGGCGAGATCGACGGCCGCGCCGGGCCGAAACTGGAGCAGGCGGTGCGCGCGTTTCAGTTCGAGAAAGGCCTGACGCCGGACGGCTATGCCGGGCGGGCGTTACTCGCGCGGCTCAAGAGCGCGTCGTGAAGCGGCGCGGGCGGTTGCGCCTGAGCGTGGCGCTGGTCGCGATTGGCCTTACCGGCGCGCAGGCGCGGGCGGAGGACGGGCTCGGCGGCTTCTTTCAGCATCTGTTCGGCGGGCCGCAGCCGCGGGCCGCCGCCACTCCCCGGCCGGCCGAGGCCGCGCCGGCCTCGGCGCCGCGCCCAACGGCTCGCAAGCGGCACAAACCTGCGCCGCCGCGCGAGGCGAGCGCCCCGGCCGCGCCCGCGACGCCCTCCCCTATGGCGAGCAAGTTCGTTTACGTATTCGGCGACAGTCTCGCCATTTCCGCCGCCGACGGCATGGCCGACGAACTCCAGGCCAAGCCCGAAATCGGCGTGATCGACCGCGCGCGCGACGCCTCCGGTCTGGTGCGCGACGACTATTTCGATTGGGCGAAGGCGGCCAGGGAATTGGCGGCCGAAATGGAGGCCCCCGCGAAGGAGCCCGCGCCAAAGGTCAAGGACGCCGCGCCGGCGCCGAAACCGGCCGCGAAGGTCGATTTTGTCGTCGTCATGCTCGGCATCAACGATATGCAGCCGATGCGCGACGGCAAGGACTATGCCGATCCGTTATCCGACCGCTGGAAGGAGATTTACGCGCAACGCATTCAGGCGGTCGTGACGCCTTTGCGCGCCGCGCATATCCCGGTCGTCTGGGTCGGGCTGCCGCCGATGCGCGGCGACAAGTTCAATACGCAAATGGTCGCGCTGAATCAGCTGTTCAAAGACAATGCCGAGCGCGCGGGCGCCAAATTCCTCGACCTGTTCGACGATTTCGCCGACCAGAGCGGCCAGTTCGACGCCTTCGGCCCCAATGTCGAGGGGCAGAAGGTGAAGCTGCGCGGCGGCGACGGCATCCACCTGACGCCGGCCGGCGGCAAGAAGCTCGCGCATTTCCTCGATGCCGAAGTGCTGGACGCGATCGACAAGACCGAAAAGCCCAAGACCGACATCGCCGTGCTGCCGCCCGACATCAACAAGGCGACCGAGGACATCAACGAACAGATCCGTCGCGAGATGGGCCAACCCGGCGCAGCACCTGCCGAAATCCGTACGCCGTCAGTCTCCTTGCCGGAGGCGGCGATCGCGCCACAGCCGCCGCCCAAGCCCGAGGCCGGCCCGATCAACTCGCTCGCCGCGCGGCCCGCCTCGCCGCGCGCGGCGCTCGCCTCGGCCAACAGCCTCGCCCCGAGCGAGGCGGAACGGCGGTTGCGGCGCGGCGAGCCGCCGCCGGCCGCGCCGGGACGGGCCGACGATTTCAGCCGGTAGCGGGTTTGCAGGCTTCCTTAACGCGTGCGCTGCAAATTGGCGCCAAAGCCGCCGCTTTGCGCCCCAGCCCCGGCGTAGCGGGGGGTTCAGCCGCGCGTTTCGAGGATTTTCGCCATGTCGCCTCACTTCATGTTCCTGCTGGCGTTTATTCACGCGGGAATTGCGTTTCTCACCACCGGCGCCACTCTCTACATCAATCATCGCCGCTTCGTGGGGACGACCGCCAACGACATGACCAGGTTGCGGCTGGCGCTGGCGGCCGAACTCGCCAATTTACAAATGCTCTGCCGCGACAATATCGAGGCGCTGTACGGCGAAAAGGACGTGCTCGCCTCGTGCAGGATGTTTTCGGCGATCTATCGCGGCAATCTCGGCCGCGTTCATACGCTGGCCGCCGAACATATCGCGCCTGTCGTGACGGCCTACGCAATGTGCGAACGCGCGGAAGGCTACGCCGCCGCCTATTGCAAGCCGCACGGGCAGAGCGCGTTCAGCATCGGCAAGGAGCGACCCTTCGTCGCCTCGCTGATCGCCGCCTACGAGAAGGCCGCCGCCGCATCGGAGCGGGCGCTGCGGGCGATGGGCGCAACCGAAGTCGGATTGATTGAAAGCGGCGAGCGCGCGATCGCCGAGGCGGCGCAACTGGCGGCGGCGTGACTCTGCCGAGTCCTCGGCGGAGGCGGAGGGGCGCGCGGCGAGACGCGATTTCGGGAAAGTTTCCGGCGCGCCACGGGAATGCGACTTTCGTATTGACATGGACGCTATTGCGAGACCACATTCCCGCGCCCAATGCGGGCGGCGTCCGGGCGGAGGCTCCAACCGGGCGGCGCTAACATTCCAGAATCCCACGTATCGGTCGAAACGAGACCTACCGTGGACCGCTTCGTTGGAATTAAGACATTGGCGGGGAGGAAGTCCGATGAATTATAGCCATGGTAAGAAGAGTTTTGCGTTGGCCGTAGCGCTGGGAAGCCTGCTTGCGGCGTGGGGCGCGAATGCGCAGCAGGTCGATACGGCCCGCATCGAAGCCGGCAATCCCAATGATTGGCTGACCTATCACGGCACCTATAAGGGCTACGATTACAGCGCGCTCGATCAGATCAATGCGTCGAACGTAAAGGATCTTCAGGTCGCCTGGAGCCATATTCCCGGCCACTCGACACGAGGGCTGCAATCCATGCCGCTCGTCGCCGACGGCGTGCTCTTCTACACGGGCTCCTACAGCCGCACTTTCGCGCTCGACGGCGCGACCGGCGCCCTGAAATGGTCGTTCCTGCCGGAACTCGACGACGCGCTGGTGTCGCGTCAGACCCATTCGCCTTACACGCGCGGCCTCGCGCTCGGAGAAGGCAAAGCTTTCGTTGGCACCGTGGACGGACGCTTGTTCGGCCTGGACGCCGCCACCGGCAAGGTGGTCTGGGAAACCAAGCTGATCGACAGCCAGAAGCTGACGGTCGGCTTCACCGGCGCGCCACTCTACGCCAAAGGCACCGTCATTATCGGCGCGCAGGGCGGCGAATGGCCCTACAAGGGCCCGATCTTCGCGGTCGATGCGGCGACCGGCAAGAAGAAGTGGGAGTTCGACACCGCCGGCGGCGACAGCGACGAAGCCAAGAAGACCTGGGGCAACGACACCTGGCGGGTCGGCGGCGGCGGCGGCTGGATGCCGGGCACCTACGACAGCGCCACCAACGTCGTGTGGTGGGGCACCGCCAACCCGGCGCCGTTGTATGATTGGTCGGGCGCCGACTACAAGACCCAGGGCGCGCGTCCCGGCGACAATCTCTACACCAGTTCCGTGGTCGCGCTCGACATCGACACCGGCAAGCTGAAGTTCTACCATCAGGAACTGCCGCACGACGCCTGGGACTTCGACAGCGCGCCGGGCGAGTTCATTTCCATCGACCGCGACGGCAAGAAATACATGGTGCATCCGAATAAGAGCGGGTTCATCTTCGTCTACGATCGCGCCGACGCCAAGGTGCAGAACGTCTGGCAGCTGGTGCAGAACATCAACTTCGTCAAAACCATCGATCCCAAGACGGGCGAGTTGATTGGTCGGCGCGACTTCAAGGAAGGCAAAGCCGAAGGCGTGCTGTGCCCGTTCATCGGCGGCGGGGTGAGCTGGAATTCCGGCTCCTACAATCCGAAGAGCGGCCTGTATTACAAGATCGGTCAGGAATGGTGCATGACCTTGACGGTGTCGAAGACGACGCCGGTGACGGAGCCGCAGGTGCAGTTGAACATCGGCGCCGATTTCGCCATCGCCAAGCCGCCGAGCGGCGAGATCTACGGCCATCTCGACGCCCGCGATCCGATCACCGGTGAGAAGAAGTGGGAAGTGAAGTTTCCAGAGCCGCCGATTGCCAGCGTATTGTCGACCGGCGGCAATCTCGTGTTCGTTCCCGACAGCCGCGGCACGCTGCACGCCTATAACGCCGAGACCGGGGCCGAACTCTGGAGCCACAGCGACGGCGTCGGCCATCAGGGCGGCATCATCAGCTATTCCGCCGGCGGCAAGCAATATATCGCCGTCACCGCCGGCTTCGGCGGCATGCTGACCGACGGCTGGGGGGCGACCTTTGGCGAGCCCTACAAGAGCATGCCGCGCGACGAAGGCGTGCTCATGGTCTACAGCCTGAAGTAAGACGAACCAACGGCGCGGCCGGGGCGACGAGACGTCGCTCCGGTCGTTGCTTGACATGACCCCACGTGCGAGAGCGATCCGCTTGAAACGACAGCTTGGCGTTTTCTTCTTTAGTGTTCTCATCGCGCTCGCAGGGCCTGGCCGGGCGGAGGAACCACCCGCCAAGGCGGCGGATCAAAAACCGATGAATGTGCCGAAATTGTTCGCGACGACCTGCGGATGGTGCCATTCCAACGCAGGCCGCAAGGCGGGCAACGGTCCGCAGTTGATGGACTCGGCGCGCAGCGACGACTACTTGCGCACCCGCATCAAGCTCGGCAAGGTTGGCAAGATGCCCGCGTTCGGCGGCAGCTTTTCCGACGCAGATATCGACGCCATCATCGCCTATATCAGGGCGTTGAAACCCGAATGAGAAGGCAAGTTTGATGCGCATGTTTGTCGCCATATTGCTGTTTTCGGGCCTTGTCGCCGACGTGGCGTCGGCGCGGACGCTTGAACAGATAAAGGCCACCGGTGTCGTCACCGCCTGCCTGCCGGCCAATGCCTTGCCGTTCTCTCATCGGCAGGGCGAGCCGCGCGGCTTCCAGGTCGATGTCGCGGGGGCGCTCGCCAAACAGCTCGGGGTCTCGCTCGAAGAGCAATGGGTGATCTCGCCGGTTCAAGCGATGCGCGCCAATTGCGATTTGCGCCTGGACGTCATCGCCGACGCCGAGGCGCAGCAGGCCTCGCGTCTCGTCTTGTCCAAGCCTTATTATCGCAGCGGCGTCGCGCTGGTGGCGCCGCCCGCGCGCGCGCTCAACGCGCTGGCGGACCTGAGCGAGCGCACCAAAGTCGCGGTCATGGTCGGCTCGATCACCTCGATGATTCTCGGCAAGCGACACGTCGGATTGACGACCTTCGCCTTCGAGGACGAGATGCTGCAAGCGGTCGCGGATGGCGAAGCCGACGCGGCGATGGTGACGCCCGCCTCGGCCGGCTATTTCAATCTCGTTCACCCCGATCACAAGCTCAACATTGTGCTGCCCGCCGACGCGCAGGATGGCATGGCCTGGAACATCGCGGTCGGCATGCGCAGGCCGGATAGCCCGCTGCGCGAGGCGATCGACGCGGCGATCGACAAGCTGGTCGCCGACGGAACGATGACCGCCATCTACAGCCGCTATGGGATGACGCTGCCGCCGCCGGAGTAAGCCAATAGCAGGCTTGCAGCTTCATGTAGGAGGGTTCGCGTCGCGCTCCCGTCGCTGCATGAACCTAGTCAGGCAGCGATTGGCGCTGTCACGAGCGGCAGAAGAACCTCGCGGGCGCAGGGTTCGTGTGCGTAGGCCCGACCCTCGTCGTCGCAGAATTCAACCCAAAAGGTCTGGGGGGCGAGAGCTTCCACGATCATGCCGACTTGACCGTGCAAGAGTCGTTTTTCCGACATGTCGCACTATAGCGCGACTGTCGTTAAAATTTCGAAACCTGGCCCGCTTGCGCGCACTCCATCCATCACAGCACCCGATACGATAGGAAACGCGGGACGCTTCCCTGGCTCGAACGATCGAAATGGCGTGCCTGCCATTCGGCAACGGCTCCGCCATGGGCGCGTTTCGCCCCATCAGAACAGGAAATACCTCTGCGCCATGCTCAGCCGGTCCGCCGGCTCGCAGGTCAGCAACTGGCCGTCGGCGGTGACGGCGTAGGTCTCGGGATCGACGGTGATCTTCGGGGTAGCGTCGTTGTGGATCAGGTTTTTCTTGCCGATGTTCCGGGTGTTCTCGACCGCGACGAGCGGCTTTTGCACGCGCAGCTTCGCCGCCAGGCCGCCCGCGACCGCAGCCCCGGAGACGAAAGTCAGCGAGGTCCGCGTGCGCGCGCGGCCATAGGCGCCGAACATCGGGCGATAGTGGACCGGCTGCGGCGTCGGGATCGAGGCGTTGGGATCGCCCATCGCCGCCGCCGCAATGGCGCCGCCCTTGATGATCAGATCGGGCTTCACGCCGAAGAAGGCGGGCGACCACAGCACGAGATCGGCGAGCTTACCTGTCTCAATCGAGCCGATATGGCGCGACACGCCATGCGCGATGGCGGGGTTGATGGTGTATTTGGCGATGTACCGTTTGGCGCGCGCATTGTCGGCGCGACCGTCGCCCGGCAAGGCGCCGCGCTGGCGTTTCATCTTATCCGCCGTCTGCCAGGTGCGGATGATGACTTCGCCGACACGGCCCATCGCCTGACTGTCGGAGGACATCATCGAAAGCGCGCCGATGTCGTGCAGAATGTCTTCGGCCGCGATGGTCTCCTTGCGGATGCGGCTCTCGGCGAATGCGAGATCCTCGGGGATCGAGGAATCGAGGTGGTGGCACACCATCAGCATGTCGAGATGTTCGTCGAGCGTGTTCTTGGTGAACGGCCGCGTCGGGTTGGTTGACGACGGCAGAACATTGGGCAGTTCGGCGACGCGGATGATGTCGGGCGCGTGACCGCCGCCCGCCCCTTCGGTGTGGAAGGCATGGATAGTGCGGCCCTTGAACGCCTTGATCGTGTCCTCGACGAAACCGCTCTCGTTGAGCGTGTCGGTGTGGATCATCACCTGAACGTCGTAATCGTCGGCGACCGACAAACAACAATCGATCGCGGCGGGCGTGGTGCCCCAATCCTCGTGCAGTTTCAGCGCGCAGGCGCCCGCCTCGACCTGCTCGACCAGCGCCTCCGGCCGCGAGGCGTTGCCCTTGCCGGCGAAGCCGAGATTCATCGGGAATTCGTCGGCCGCCTCGATCATGCGCGCGATGTGCCAGGGGCCGGGCGTGCAAGTGGTGGCGAAAGTGCCGGTCGCCGGCCCGGTGCCGCCGCCCAGCATCGAAGTGATCCCCGACATCAGCGCTTCCTCGATCTGCTGCGGGCAGATGAAATGGATATGCGTGTCGAACCCGCCGGCGGTGAGGATCTTGCCTTCGCCGGCGATGATCTCGGTGCCTGGCCCGATGATGATGTCCACGCCGGGTTGAATGTCCGGGTTGCCGGCCTTGCCGATGGCGGAGATGCGGCCGTCGCGAATCGCGACATCGGCTTTGACGATGCCCCAGTGATCGAGGATGACGGCGTTGGTGATGACGGTGTCGGCCGCGCCGTCGGCGTTGGTGACCTGGGACTGTCCCATGCCGTCGCGGATCACCTTGCCGCCACCGAATTTCACCTCCTCGCCATAGGTGGTGAAATCCTTCTCGATCTCGATGAACAGTTCCGTGTCGGCGAGCCGCATCCGGTCGCCCGTGGTGGGGCCGAACATGTCGGCATAGGCGGCGCGGGTGAGGGAAGTTTGGGTGTTGCGGATCATGGGGGGACTTTCACGGCACGGGGGAGAAAGCTGGCGAGTCGAGCGCGTCGCGGTCGAATGTCGCCGTTGTGGCGCAGCCGCTCTCTCGGTTGATCTCGGCAAGAAAATAATCGGCGAAGTCGGCGTCGCCGCGTCGATAGGCGGCAAGCGCGCGCTGAGCCGATTCGCGGTGCGCGATCTCCAGATCGTCCGCCGTCAGCACCTGATCGATCAACCTCGCGATATCGGGTTTCTTTCGCTTCATGCGCCTCCCGAGCGTCCAAGCGAACTCAGCGAGGACAACAGCATTTACGAAACAAACATCCTCTCGAACCGCTGCAGCAACGAAGCGGCGCGCACGGGCGGTTTGATCCGGGTTGTCCTCCACAAACAGACGCAGGAAGACGTTGGTGTCGAGCCCGATCACGTCACGGCCTGCTTGCGTATGCGCTCTTCTCGCTCGATCATGGCTTCCCCGACCGCCTCGTCGATCAGGCTTTCAAGGTCGGCACGGTCATCGCCGATGGTGAACGCGTTAGCCTTGGCGATGTCGACGATGCTTCGGCGTTTGCGCGCCGCCATCACGATCTGGCCGTCCGCGCCCCGCGAGAACCGCACGCGATCCCCCGGCGCGAGGTTCAGCGCCTGCCGCATGGCGCTCGGCAAAGTAATCTGCCCCTTGCTCGTCAAGGTGGTTTCGCCGAAATCCACAATCTGTTCCAAAGTGTCCGTCGTCATGGGCCTGAGCTCCTTACTGTCAGAAATGTAAGGATAAGAACATCGCCTTACAAGTCACACCCCGCCCATCACCTCGCCGCGGAACCCCACCGCCTCGCGCTTGCCCGCAATCGCCACCAGCCGCACGGTGCGAGTCTGGCCCGGCTCGAACCGCGTCGCCGTGCCGGCGGGAATGTCGAGCCGGTAGCCCCGGGTCTGCGCGCGGTCGAATTTCAGCGCCGGGTTGGTCTCGAAGAAATGATAGTGCGAGCCGACCTGGATCGGCCGGTCGCCGGAATTGGCGACGTCGAGCGTGATCGTGGCGCGGCCGACGTTCATCACGATTTCGCCCGGCTCGGCCAGCGTCTCGCCGGGGATAAGGGAATCTTCGGCGCCGCGGATCGGATTGTGCACGGTGACGAGCTTGGTGCCGTCGGGAAAGGTCGCCTCGACCTGGATGTCGTGGATCATCGACGCGATCCCGTCCATCACTTGGGTCGCGCTGACGACATGGGCGCCGGCTTCCATCAGTTCGGCGACGGAGCGGCCATCGCGCGCGCCCTCGACGACGAAATCGGTGATCAGCGCGATCGCCTCGGGGTGGTTGAGCTTGACGCCGCGCTCCAGCCGGCGGCGCGCGACGATCGCGGCCATGGCGATCAGCAGCTTGTCTTTTTCTCGCGGTGTCAGATTCATGCGTTTCCCCGGTCGGGCCTGTTGGGCGCAACATGCAAATCTTGGGCGAGCCGCGCAAGCCCTCCCGCGCCGTAGCGGGGCCGCGCGGAAAGGATTATGACCGACGTGACGCTTCGATGACGGTTCCCCTGACTTGACCTCTCCGGTGATGAGCGCGGTGATCGCCGCCGCGTTGCTGCACGCCCTGTGGAATTCGCTGGTCAAGAGCGCCGGCGACAAATTCATGACCTCGGCGCGGGTGTGCCTGTGGTGTGGCGCAATCGCGCTCGTCGTCGCGGCGCTGACGCCGACGCCGGCGGTCGCCGCGATGCCATTTGTCGTGGCCTCGGCGATCATCCATGTCGTCTATTTCGTGCTGGTGGGGCGGCTCTACCGCAATGCCGATCTCTCGGTCGTCTATCCCCTGATGCGCGGCTTCGCGCCGCTGATCGCGACCGCGGTCGCCACCTTCTGGCTCGCCGAGCGGCCGTCGCCGCTGGCGCTGGCCGGCGTGCTGGCGCTGGTGGCGGGCGTGCTCACCATGGGCGCCAACGGCCTCGCGCAGGGACGGATCGACGCGGTCACCGTGCGCTACGCGATGCTCAACGCCGCCGTGATCGCCGTCTATTCCGTGATCGATGGGCAAGGCGGGCGGCTGGCGGGGCCGAGCATGGCTTACGCCGTCGGCTACAACGCCTGGGCCGATGCGCTGACGGCCCTGCTCTATGCGCCGCTGCTCGTAGCCTGGCGCGGACGCGGGGTCTGGCGCGAATTCACGGCCGAGCCCGGCCGCGCGGCGGCGGGGGGGCTGGCGGCCTTCACCGGCTATGCCCTGGTGGTGTGGGCGATGACGCAGGCCGAGATCGGCGCTGTGGCGGCGTTGCGTGAATGTTCGGTGGTGTTTGCGGCGCTGATCGGCGTGTTCGCGCTGGGCGAGCCGTTCAAGCGCGTGCGCGGGGCGGCGACGCTGCTGATTCTGGCCGGCGTCGCGGCGCTGAAATTCGCGTGAGAGAACGCCTCAGCCGCGCGTGGTGAGCCCGATAAGCCCCGCGACCGAGGCGCAGGCGAAGGCGGCGATCGCGCCGCTGGCGATCAGCGCCTGATAGAGCGCGGCATCGACCTCGCCCGAAGTCCAGTCATAGACGACATCGCCGACCGAGGCGCCGAAGTCGTAGGCGATCCAGCCGCCGATCGCCGCGCCCGCCCACAGCAGCCAGAGATAGAGCCCGTGCGCCAGCACCGCGCCGATCAGCGCCGCCCCGAGCGCGCGCGGCGCCCCGGCCGGCGCCCAGGCGTCGTACAGCGCATAGGCAAGTCCGGCGAGCGCGGCGGGCAGGAAGCCCAGTATGTAGGCGGGAACCAGCGCGAGGGCGTGGCCGATCAGGCCGGCGATCCAGCCGATATGGGCGGCCGCCTGCGTCTGCGCCTCCAGCAGCATAGCCAGCGGAATGAACACCGCCCCGCCGAGCGCCGGCCCCAGCGCGGCAAACAGAAGGACAAGGCCGAGCGCGGGCAGAAAGAACGGGCGCGGCGGCGTCATTGCGCCAGGTCTTTGAGGCCGGCGCGGATCAGGGCGGACGTGGCGGCCTCGTCACCCAATGCGCGATGCGCCTTGGCGACGGCCGCCAGCGCCTGCGGCCGGGCGTAGCCGAGCCCGGTCAGCGCCAGCACCGCATCCTCGGCGGCCTTCGGCAGGCCGGCGATGGGCGCTTCCGCGACGCCGAAATCGACGCCGCCGGGCGCTTTGTCCTTCAACTCCAGCACCAGCCGCGCCGCCAGTTTCGGCCCGACCCCGGGGGCGCGCGCCATCATCGCCTTGTCGCCTCGCGCGATGGCGCCCGACAGCGCCTCGCCCGGCAGCGCGCCGAGAATGCCGAGCGCGACTTTCGCGCCGACCCCCTGCACGCTTTGCAGCAGGCGGAACCAGTCGCGCTCGCCTGGGGTGAGAAAACCGAACAGGCGGATCGAATCCTCGCGCACCTGCGTCTCGATCAGCAGCGCCACCGCTTCGCCGATCCCCGGCAGCGCGCGCAGCGTGCGGGCGGAGGCGGCGACGAGATAGCCGACGCCGCCGACATCGACGATCAGGCCGTCCTCGTCGATGCTGTCGACGCGGCCCTTCAGTTTGCCGATCACGCCGCGCCCCTGATCCGCGCCTGCCGGTGCTGGGCGTGGCAGATCGCGACCGCCAGCGCATCCGCCGCGTCGGCGCTCTGGGCGCGACTGGTCGGCAACAGCATTTTCACCATCATGCCAACTTGCGCCTTTTCCGCGTGGCCGACCCCGACCACGGTCTTCTTGACCAGATTGGCCGCGTATTCCGCGACATTCAAGCCGGCAAGCGCGAGCGCGGCCAGAGCCACGCCGCGCGCCT
Source organism: Bradyrhizobium sp. (assembly GCA_031367195.1). GTDB lineage: Bacteria > Pseudomonadota > Alphaproteobacteria > Rhizobiales > Beijerinckiaceae > Roseiarcus. The sequence goes on along the minus strand of JANLPL010000344.1, from coordinate 11,183 downwards.
GGCCGAGCTTCAGCGCCGAGCGGGGATCGCGATTGACGAAGGTCTCCTCGACCGCGCCTTCGTCTGGGGCGTGCTGCGCGATGAGATCGGTGAGTTCGCGGTGAATGAAGGCGAGACGGCGGGCGAGCGCCATATCGGTCCCGGTCGAGATCGAGCCGCAGGCGCGATAGCTCAGCCGCGAGCCGGAAACCTCGATCACGCCCCAGCCGGTGGCGCTGAGGCCGGGATCGACGCCGAGGATGCGAATCGCTGGGGTGGACATAGCGGCAAGGTAGCTTTTCGGTGAAGCGGGGGGAAACGAACAATTTGAGCGAATTTTTGAACCTCGTGGTCGCCCGCCGCGACTATCCCTTGAGGCGATAGTCGCCGTTCGAGGATCAAGGCCATGTATGTCCCGCCGACTTACGACAACACCGCCGCCGGTTCGCTCGCCTCCGCGACGCTGTGTTCGCAACGCGCCGAGGCCGCCGCGCCGGGCGGTCCCGATTTCGCGAACGCGAAGGCAGATGGCGCGCAACCTGCGACCTTCGCGCCCAAATGCGGCTGGCGGCGGCTGGTCGAGGTCATCCTGAGCCCGATCAGCGGCCCGACGTTCTGCCCGCAGCGCGGCGGCGCAGGCGCCATCTGACGTTTCCCCATCGCGTGGGTTTGCCGGCGGATCAAGCCTCGCGCCGGCTCCGCGCGCAACAACAGCGCGATGCTGCTGCGCCGCTCCGCCTTCGCCCACGCTCTTCCGCTCGGCCCCGGCCGCGTTCTGCTGGTCCACGCCCTCTCGCAGATGCGCCTGGCCGTCGATGACGCAGCGGCGGCGCTGCTCGACGCGTTCGCCTCGCCCCGCGCGCTGCCGGCCGAATTCGCCGCGCTCGGCGAGCGATTCGGCTACGACATCCAGACCCTCGCCGGCGCGGTCGCGGCGCTGATGGAGCGCGGCTTTCTCACCGAACACGATCCAGCAATAGAAGCCGCCGCCTTCGCGCAAGACCTCAACCAGTCCGGGGCGCGCGATCCCGGCGCGATGCTCGACAAATACCGCGCCGGCAAACGCGAAGGCGCGCACGATTATTGGGCCGCGCGCGAGACCCGCCCGCTGGCGCAACTCGGCGCGAAAGGGCGCCGGCTCGACGTGGCGCTGATCGGCGATTGCGACGTGCAGATGGAGGCCGAATATTTGCGTATCGCGGCGCGCGCGCGCGGGCTCGACCTGCATGTCGGCGCGACCTTTCCCGACGATCCCGAATTCGTCGCCGAGCGCGCATTCGAGGCGATCATTCTGGGCGCGTCGCGTGCGCGCGGCGCGGTGTTCGAGGGGCGGATCGACGACTATCTTGTCGTGACGCAACGGCTGCTGGCGGGCCTTCGCGCCCGCAGCGCGGCGCCGATCCTGATCGACAACCTGCCCGAGCCGACCGTGCAGCCATTGGGGCTGGCCGAGCGCGGCGCGAACGGGCATCGCAACCGCGTGCGCGCGGCCAATCTCGCGCTGGCGGATCTGGCCGAAAACTTCGCCGACGTTCACGTGGTCGATGTCGCCCATGCGCTCGGCTGCGAGGGTTCGCTTGCGCTGGTGGACGATGGCTTGCTGTCGTTCACGCATCTGGGCTCGCCGGGCTGGTTGTTGCAGCGGCCCGAGCGCGAAAGGGCCGCCGTGCATGGGTTGATCCCGCAAGCCGACAGCGTGGCCGCGCTGGTCGGGGGCGATCCGGCGCGGCGCGAGCGCATTGTCGCGCAGGCGCATCTCGACGCGCTCGTTTGCGTGCTGGCGATCGACGCCAAAAAAGTTGTGGTGGTTGATCTCGACGGCGTGCTGTGGCCAGGCGTGCTGGCCGAGACGGGCGCGCCGTTCGCCTGGGAGCCGGAGATCTCGGGCCTCGCCTCGCATATCGGCGTTTATGTCGGCTTGCACGAGGCGCTCAAAGTCCTGAAGCGGCGCGGCGTGCTGCTCGCCGCCGCCAGCAAGAACGACGAGGCTTTGGTGCGCTCGCTATGGCGCTATCCCGAGCACTATCCACGCGAGCGGCTCTTGAGCCCGGACGATTTCGTGACGATGCGGATCCGGTGGGGCGACAAGCCGACCAGCCTGCGCGAGATCGCGGCGGAACTGGGCTTTGCGCTTTCGGCGCTGCTGTTCATCGATGATACGCCACGCGAGCGCGAGCAGGTGCGCGCCGAACTGCCCGAGGTCGAAGTGTGGGGCGAGGATTTGCATGGGCTGCGCCGTCGGTTGCTCGACGACCCGCGCCTGCAACGCCCGCGCGTGACGGCGGAGGCGGCCGCGCGCGGCGACCTCGTCAAGGCGCAGCTTTCGCGCGAGCGGTCGCGAGCCGGCGCTTCCGACGAGGCGGCGTTTCGTGCCTCGCTGGAAATGGCGTGCGAAGTCTTCGCGCCCTCGGCAAACGACCTGCCGCGCATCGCAGAACTGTTTGCACGCACCACGCAGTTCAATACGACCGGGCCAAAATTCACCAGCGGCGAGCTTGAGGCCGCCTGCGTGCTGGCGATGCGGGTGAAGGACCGCTTCGCCGATCATGGCTTGGTGGGCGCGGGCGTCGTGCGCGACGGCGAGATCGTCGGCTTCGCGCTGAGCTGCCGCGTGATCGGGCTTGGGCTCGAACAGAACCTGCTGGCGGCGCTGGTCGCAGCCTACGGGCCGCTCACCGCCCGGATCGTCGAGACGCCGCGCAATGCGCCGGCGCGCTGGCTCTTTCGCGACGGCGGATTTGAACTCGGGCCGGGCGGGGTTTGGCGAACGCCCGCCCGGGCGGCGGCGTAAAGCGCTTATTTCAAGGCCAAAGGCTCTTCCTCGCTCAGGAAGCCCAGGATTTCATCGAAGAACTGCTTCCGGTTCTTCTCCAGAATGACGCTGTGGGTGCCCTGCCCGAGTTCGACCAAACGTTTGTAAGGCGCGTGGGTCAGTTGGGCGAACATTTTGTGCGCCATATAGCTGGGCAGGTCGGCGTCCCATTCGGCGTGGATCAGCAAGGTCGGAACCTTGATCTCGGCGGGATCGTAGAATGGCTTTCCCGCGCGCCAGAATTGGGTGAATTCGGCGAACACGCCGTTGGGCGCCCTGAGCTTCGGCGGGTTCATCTTCGAGCCGACAGGGTCGGTGGCGAGCGTCGCCTCCCACCAGCGGTCGAACACGCCGGGCGGAATCAGCGCCTCGCGCTGATCCTCGGCGACGCCCAGGTACCAACGCTTCTTCGCCATTTCCTTGTCCACCAGTCGATAGGCGGGCAACGCATCCTTGGGCGGCTCGACCGGCGGCTCGAACGTCGAGGCGGGGGCGTAGAGCACCAGCCGCTCGATCTTGTCATTGTGGCCGGTCGTGTAGCGGCCGGCGATCGAGGTGCCCCAGGACCAGCCCATCAGGTTGAGCTTTGTCAGCCCGCGCCGCGACAGCACGTAGTCGACCGCCGAACCCAGATCCGCGCCCGCCTGTTCCGAGGTCGTCACCGGCGCGTTCTCCGGCGCCGGCTTGTCCATCTCCGGCGGCCGGGTCGAGCGGCCATAGCCGCGCATGTCGACGAGATAGACATCGAAGCCGGCGCTGGCGAATTGGTCCATCATCGAGACCCCTTCGACGGCCAGATCGAAGCTGGTCTCGGCGGGATAGGTGGCGCCGTGGACGAACAACAGGGTTCGCGCCGACGAGGCCGGCAAAGTCGTCAGATGCTTGTTGCGGACAAACAATTTGATTCCAGGCGTCGAGGAGGCGATGAGACTGTCCTCGACGACGATGGAATTGTCGGCGGCTTGCGCGGCCGAAGCGAACAGGCCGACGGCCAAGGCCAAACCGTGAAACTTGCGCGACATAAGCTCCTCCCTTATTCTTCTTGCGGCGGCTAACCCGCCAACACGTAGAGCGAAAGCCAGTCTGCGACCAGCGCCGGCTTGTCCTCGCCCTCGATCTCCACCGTGACCGCCTTGCGGCTCTGATATTCGAGGGCGGAGCGCTGCGTCAACGCCGTGAGCCTGAACCGGCCGCGAAGGCGGCGACCCGCGCGCACCGGCGCGACGAAGCGCACTTTCTCGAAACCATAGTTGACGCCCATCGCCAGCCCCGAGACTTTCGGCAAAGCGTCATAGGCGATCGCCGACAGCATCGACAAAGTGAGAAAGCCATGCGCGATGGTGGAGCCGAACGGCGTCGCCTTGGCCGCTGCCGGATCGACATGGATGAACTGCCAGTCCTCGGTCGCGTCGGCGAAGGCGTCGATGCGCTTCTGGTCAATCAGGAACCAGCGCGAGAGCCCGATCTCCTCGCCGACGCGCTCGCCAAGCTGCGCGATCGTGAGCGCGGGTTTTGTCTCGTCGGTGAGGCCCATTCAATATCCCAGCATGGTCGCGACGCGGTCGGCGTGGAACGCCGCGTCGCCGAACAAGGTCGCGTCCACCCGCGTGCGCTATAAATAGAGGTCGCGATTAGGAAAATTCTGGACTGTCCGCGCGGAGAAGTCGATAGGGAGCACAAAAGGGGAGGACCGCATGGGCAAGGAAGCGATCGGATTTATCGGCGTCGGCCTGATGGGCCACGGCATGGCCAAGAATATCGTCGAAAAGGGCTGGCCGCTGGCAGTGATGGGCCGGCGCAATCGCAAGCCGGTCGAGGATCTGCTCGGCCGCGGCGCAAGCGAGGCCAAGACGCCGCGCGAAATCGGCGAGCGGGCGAGCGTGGTGTTTCTGTGCGTGACGGGCTCGCCCGAAGTCGAGGCCGTCGTGCGTGGGCCGGACGGGCTGAAGGCGGGGCTGAAGCCGGGGTCCGTGATCGTGGATTGCTCGACCTCGGACCCGGTATCGACGGTGGCGCTGGCCGAAGAACTGAAGGCGGCGGGAATCGAACTGGTCGATGCGCCGCTCGGCCGCACGCCCAAGGAAGCGTGGGAAGGCAAGCTCGACACGATGGTGGGCGCAAGCGAGGCGACCTTCGCGCGGCTCAAGCCGGTGCTCGACGCCTGGGCCGGCAAGGTCGTTCATATCGGCGGCCCCGGCGACGGGCACCGCATGAAGCTGCTCAACAATTTCCTCTCGCTCGGCTATGGCGCGCTCTACGCCGAGGCGCTGGCCCTGTCGCGCAAGGTCGGGATTTCGCCGGAGCGGTTCGACAGCGTGATCAGCGGCGGGCGCATGGATTCCGGTTTCTATCAGACGTTTAGACGCTGGACGCTCGAAGGCGACCCGGACGCGCATAAGTTCACCATCGCCAACGCCTACAAGGATCTGCGTTATCTCGCCTCGATGGCCAATGCGGCGGGCGTGGCGGGAACGGTGACGGACGCGGTCAAGAACGTGTTCGCGCAGGCCCATGGCGCGGGCGGCGACACCGATTTCGTGCCGATGCTGGCGAGCTATGTCGCGCACGCCAACGGGATCGATGACGGCCTCTATGACAAGATGCCAAGCAAGCAGGCGAAGGCTTGACGGCGACGCCGCCCGACAGGCGTTTGCAGCGGCAGGGATTTGGCGCCGCGCCCGCCGTCCCCTCTCCCCGCTTGCGGGGAGAGGGCAAGGGTGAGGGGCGGCTCCGCCTGACGCGGATGGGCGTCATTTCTGGCCGCTCGGCGCTTGTTCTCGGCGGCGCGCGTTCCGGCAAGAGCCGCTACGCGTTGAACCTTGCGGAAGCCGCCGCGCCAACGCGGCTGATGATCGCCACGGCGCAGGCGCTCGACGCGGAGATGGCGGCGCGGATCGCGCGCCACCAAGCCGAGCGCGGCGCCGGTTGGACGACGCGCGAGGAGCCGCTGGAGCTTATCGAAGCGCTCAGGCAGGAAACGCGGCCGGGGCGCGCGGCGCTGGTGGATTGCGTGACGCTCTGGCTGACCAATGTGATGCTCGCCGGGCGCGACATGGCGGCGGCGATCGAGGAGCTTGCGGCGCTGGTCCCGACGCTGGCGGGGCCGGTGATTTTCGTCTCCAACGAGGTCGGCTGCGGGATCACGCCGACCTCGAAGCTGGGGCGCGAGTTCCAGGATGGCCAGGGCCGCGCCAATCAGGCACTGGCGCGCGCCTGCGAAATGGTGGTGGCGGTGCAGGCGGGCCTGCCCAGACTGTTGAAACCGGCGGCGGCGCTGGAATTGCAGCTGCGTTGACAGCGGCTGCGATGAGGATTGGCGAATCACGCGCATCCGCGTAGCCTCGCGCTCATGTTATCCTTGTTCGAGCGACGGGCCGCGCCGACGTCGGAAATCGTGATCGCCCATGACGGCGAGATCTTCCGCATCGCGCTGCGGCGGATGGCGACCTCACGCCGCTACACGCTGCGGGTGCGCGCGGCCTCGCGCGATGCGCTGCTGACCATGCCCGCGCGCGGCACCTTGAAAGCCGCGCACGAATTCGCCGAGCGAAATGCCGCGTGGATCGGCGTGCGGCTGGCGCGGCTGCCGCAACCCATCGCCTTCGCGCCGGGCGCGATGACGCCGATCCGAGGCGTCGAGCATCGCATCGCGCATCGGCCGCTTGCGCGCGGCGTGGTCTGGCTGGAGGCGAGCGGGGACGGGCCGCTGCTCTGCGTCGCCGGCGAAGCGCCGCATGTGCCGCGCCGCGTCGCCGATTATCTCAAGCGCGAGGCGCGGCGCGATCTCGAAGCGGCGGTCGCCCGTCACGCCGGCGCGTTGGCGCTCAAACCCCGCCGCATCGCGCTGCGCGACACCACGAGCCGCTGGGGTTCGTGCTCCTCGACGGGCGCCCTCAACTTTTCCTGGCGGCTGATCCTCGCCCCGACTTACGTGCTCGACTATCTCGCCGCGCACGAGGTCGCGCATGTCAAGCACATGAATCATTCGCCGCTGTTCTGGGCGCTGACGCGGCGGCTGTTCGCCGAGACCGACAAAGCCGAGGCCTGGCTGAAGGCGCATGGCGCGGGGCTGCATCGGTTCGGCGCGGCCTCAGGCGCGCCGCCATCAGCGCCGCTTGGCGGCGGCTAGGCGCGCGAACAGAGCCGCCTCCATCTTCTCCGCGGTCTCGCGCAGATAGGGATTGCGCGATTCGCGCCCTGCCCGGCCGGAATCGAGATCGGCCTGAAAGCCGTCGCGCTGCGGCCAATGCTCCAGCAGCAGTTCAAAGCCGGAAGTCTCGATCGTCTCGACGGCCTTTTGCAATTGCGCGTCGGAGCGGCCGATCTTCGACAGCACGAGAACGATGCGGCCCTCCGCGCCCTGTTTGGCGAGTTTTCGCGCCAAAGCCAGCGTCGGGCGCAGATCGTCGCCGGAAGCGCCGGTGGGGAGAAACACGACGTCGCTCTCCTCAGCGATTTCAAGCGTCAATTCGTCGGCGAGGCCCCGCGTATCGACCACGACGACGCCGGCGCGGTCCTCGTTCTTACGCAGCTTCTTGAGGCTCTTGAAGGCGCGGGCGTCGATGTCGGGTTCGACCGAGTTTTGCAGCCGGAGCGCGTTCCACTCGACGCAGGTGAGCTGTTCGAGATCGAAATCGGCCAGCAGCGGCCTCAGGCCGCGATGCGCGGCGCCGACCGCGAACAGCCGCGCCAGCGTGCTTTTGCCCACGCCGCCCTTCTGGCTGACGAAGCTGACGGTCGGGAGTTCCTTGCGGCCGGAGCGAGCCTCGGACGCGTTCGCGTGGGCAAGCAACCGGGACAACGGTTTCATGGCGATTCTCTACGCGGCGGCGACCCTATCGTAAACGGAGCGGCGCCGCTGGCAAGACCGCGCCTCAATTCCACATCCCCACGATGCCGGAGACCACGCCGAACACGACGACGATGGCCGTCGCCCCGGTCGCGACCACGCCGTAAGCGCCCTTCAGACGGTAGGGCTCCGGCAGCCGGCGGGCGAGTAGAAACACAAAGCCCAGCACGAGCGGCAGCAGCAGCGCGTTCATCACCTGCACCGCCACGCTGAGCGCGACGAGATTGATCCGGGCCGAGACGATCAGCGCGCCGATGAGGAGCGCTCCGGCGTACGCGCCATAGAACCAAGGCGCCTCGCGCGGGCTGTGGTCGAGGCTGTTGGGCAGCCCAAGCGCCTCGGCGAGCGCGCGCGCCCCCGTCAGGGTGACGACGATGGTCGCGACCAGCGAGGCGCCGGCCATGCCGAGGCCAAACAGCAGCTTGCCGGCGAACTGGCCGAGATAGGGCGTGATCGCCGCCGCGATTTCGGCCACCGTGTCGAGGCGGGGACCGGCGCCGGGCCGGGCCAGCGTCGAGGCGGTGGCGACCAGGGCCGCGGCCATGACGAGCTGCGTCACGACAGCGCCGATCGCGGTGTCGAGCCGCGCCGCGGGGAGATCGGCAATCCCAAGGCCGCGCTCGACCACCGAGGCCTGCTGGAAGAACACCATCCACGGCATGATGACCGCGCCGATATTGGCGGAGGCGAGATAGAGATATTTGCTGTCGCCCAGCGGAATCGAAAACGCGCCGGACAGAACCTGCTTCAGATCGGGATGGGCGAGCCAGGCGACAGCCACGAACACCAGTTCGAACGCGCCGACTGAGATCGCGATGCGCTCGACCGTGAGATAGCGATGCGAGACGGCCATCGCCAGCAGCAACGTGACCGTCAGTCCGAGCGTCAGCGGCGCCGGCGCGCCGATCAGTTCGCCCACCCCCGTCAGGCCGGAGAATTCCGTCAGCAGCGCGCCGATGCAGGAGACGACCAGCGTGGCGACGGAGACCCAGGCCCAGAAGGCGCCGAAATGCTGCTTGATGAGTTGCGCGTGGCCCTTGCCGGTGACGATTCCGAGCCGCACGGTCAATTCCTGCACGAGATAGAGGATCGGGATCAGCAGGATTTGCAGCGCCAGCAGCCGATAGCCCCATTGCGCGCCGCTCTGCGCGGCGGTGATGAGGCTGCCGGCGTCGCTATCGGCGAGCATGACGACGATGCCGGGGCCGGCGACGAACAGGAAACGCCGCCAGTCCCAGCGGGGAGAGACGGTCGTAACGGCGGGGTATTTGCGCGGCGCCATGACCCCGCCTAGTCTCATCCGCCACCGCCGGCAAATGGGCGGGATTTCGAGACGCCGAGGAGGCGCGCGATGACGCTCTATGCCGGTCCCGTGTTCGAAATGGCGCGCCAGCAGTTCCACATCATCGCCGACCATCTCGACATTCCCATCGACGAGCGCGACCGGCTGCTGTTGCCGAAACGCGCGATCTGCGTCTCCTGCCCGATCCACATGGACGACGGGCGCACCGCGGTGTTCCAGGGGTTTCGCGTCCAGCATCATCTGACGCTTGGCCCCGCCAAGGGCGGCACGCGGTTCGCGCCGGGGGTGGATCTGGGCGAGATCGCGGCGCTGGCGATCTGGATGAGCTGGAAATGCGCGCTCGCCGAACTGCCCTATGGCGGCGGCAAGGGCGGCGTCGCGGTCGATCCGGCAGCACTTTCGCTGCGCGAGTTGGAGAACCTGTCGCGCCGCTACATGCAGGAGATGATCCCGTTCGTCGGCCCGCGCATCGACGTGATGGCGCCCGACATGGGCACCAACGAGCAGGTGATGGCCTGGTTCATGGACACCTATTCGATGTATCAGGGCGTCACCGTGCCGGAGATCGTCACCGGCAAGCCGGTCGGCTCGGGCGGCACGCTCGGTCGGCGCGAGGCGACGGGGCATGGCGTCGCCTTTCTCGCCTTCCGCGCGCTCGACCGTCTGGCGATCAACCCGGCGAAGGCGACGGCGATCGTGCAAGGCTTCGGCAATGTCGGCTCGCACGCGGCGCTCGGGCTCGCCGCGCGCGGGGTGCGCGTCACCGGGATCAGCGACCATACGATTGCGCTTTACGACGCGCGGGGGCTCGACCCGGGCGCGGCGGCGGCGCATGTCGCGCGCCACGGCGCGCTGAAGGGTTTCGCCGATTCCGCCGAGGTGGGGCCGCGCGAATTCCTCACGCTGCCATGCGACGTGCTGGCGCCCTGCGCGGTGGAGCTGGTGATCGACGCCGAGATCGCGACGCGCCTGCAATGCCGCGTCATCGCCGAAGGCGCCAACGGACCCACGACTCCAGACGCGGACGAAGTGCTGGCGCAGCGCAACCGCGAGATCTTCGTCGTGCCCGACATTCTGTGCAACGCCGGCGGCGTCATCGTCAGCTATTTCGAATGGGTGCAGGATTTGCAGCAATATTTCTGGTCGCGCGACGAGGTGTTCGACCGGTTGGAGCGCGCGCTGGACCGCTCCTGGAACCGGGTGGTCGAGCGGGCGGAGAAGGACGGAATCTCCGGCCGCACGGCGGCGATGGCGATCGGCGTCGAGCGGGTGCGTGCGGCAAAGCTGTCGCGCGGGCTGTTTCCGTGAGCCTGTGCCGCCCCGGCTTCACGGCAGCTTACGCTCCAGCGCCTCGATGCGCCGCTCGTGATCGGCGAAGCTCGCCACGGTCAGGTTAGCTTTGTAAATCTCGGCGATCGTATTGAGTTTGAGCCCTCGGAGGTCTTTTTTGATATCCGCGATCTCGCCGTCGATCTTGGCGAACTGGACGTCGATCTTGTCGAAACGCGCTCCCATATCGTCGAAGCGCGCTTTCGTCTCGGCGCGCATGACGCGCAATTGCTCGAGAACGAGATTCGTGGGTTCGGACGGGGTTTCGGCCATGATGTCACTCCGCGATTACGGATAGCAAAATCACGACGGCCGATCGAGTCGAACCGAGCACAAGGCCTGGCTCGTTCATTTCTCGGGCAGTCCCGCCTTGCGCATGCCCTCGGTCAAAGGCGGCAAGTCGAAGTACAGCGCGTTGAGATATTTGATACTGAGTTTGGGGTTGAGGCTGAGCGCCTTCGCGAGGGCTGCCGACGCCCCGTCCTTGTCGCCTTTTTGAGCCTTGGCCGCCGCGAGTTCGACGTAGGGCATGAATGTGATTGCGCCCGCGTCGATAGCCTTGTTGCATTCGATTATCGCGGCGTCGAAATGTCTTTGACCAATCTCCGCCCAACAGAGAATCTGACGCCATACTCCGATGTAGGGATCGCGTGGACTGACCAGCATCGCTTTGGTGACATCTGCCTTTCCGCTTTCGAAATCGCCAAGGAACAGTTCGGCCAAACCGCGCGCCGAGAGAAGATTCGGCTGATTGGCGTCGATCGCCAGTCCAGCGTCAGCGGCTCGCAAGCCTTCTTCGGGGCGATGCGTAGTGATCAAATAGTAGCTCTTGACCGAATATGCCCGTGTGTAATTTTTTGTGGCGAGGAAGGATTTCTCGATTTGCCCAAGAACTTTGGCTTCGTAATTGA
>JANLPL010000421.1:0-4384 GCA_031367195.1 Bradyrhizobium sp. | reverse complement strand
AGGAAGCGCGCGGTTCCAAACATCAGGGCCGCCCGAGGGCGGCCCTTTTCGTTGGCGAAGCGTGCGGATTACTTCACATCGAACCGGTCGAGGTTCATCACTTTCGTCCAAGCCGCGACAAAGGCGTCGACGAACGCCTTCTTGGCGTCATTGCTGGCGTAAACCTCGACCAGAGCGCGCAATTGCGAGTTCGAGCCGAAGATCAGATCGACGCGGGTCGCCGTCCACTTGACCTCGCCAGTCTTGCGGTCGCGCGCCTCGTAGATTCCCTTCTGCGCCCCCGACGGCGTCCAGGTCACGCCCATGTCGAGCAGGTTGACAAACACATCGTTGGTCAGCGCGCCCGGCTGATGCGTGAACACGCCGTGCTTCGTGTTGCCGTGGGTCGCGCCCATTGCGCGCAGGCCTCCAACCAGCACGGTCATCTCCGGCGCGGTCAGCGTCAGAAGTTGCGCCCGATCGATCAGCAATTCGTCCGGCGGCGTGCCGGTCTTGTCGCTGATGTAGTTACGGAAGCCGTCGCCCTTGGGCTCCAGCGGCTCGAACGAATGGACGTCGGTCTGGGCTTGCGTCGCGTCGGTGCGGCCGGGCGTGAAGGGCAGCTTCACGTCGTGACCGCCCGCCTTGGCCGCCGTCTCGACGCCGACATTGCCGGCCAGCACGATCAGATCAGCGAGCGAGATTTTCGTAGCCCCGCGGATCTCTTCGAGTTTGGACAGCACACGCGCGAGTTCGGCCGGCTCGTTGGCTTCCCAGCCGCGCTGCGGGTCGAGCGCCAGGCGCGCGCCATTGGCGCCGCCGCGCTTGTCGGAATTGCGGAAGGTCGAGGCCGAGGCCCAGGCGGCCTTGACCATCTCGGGCACGGTGAGACCCGAGGCGGCGATCTTCTGCTTGAGCTGGGCGATCTCGGCCTCGCCGATCGAGGGATGATCGGCCGGCGGCACGGGGTCCTGCCAAAGCATCGCTTCCGCGGGCACGAGCTTGCCGAGATAACGCGGAAGCGGCCCCATATCGCGATGGGTCAACTTGAACCAGGCGCGAGCGAAGGCGTCGGCGAACTGGTCGGGATGCGCGTGGAAGCGGCGCGAGATCTTCTCGTAGGCCGGGTCGAAGCGCAGCGACAAATCCGTCGTCAGCATGAACGGCGCGTGTTTGATCGCGGGATCGTGCGCGTCGGGCACCGTGCCGGCGCCGGCGCCGCCCTTGGGCGTCCATTGAAAGGCGCCGGCGGGGCTCTTGGTCAGCTCCCATTCGAACTTGAACAGGTTTTCGAAGTAATTGTTGCTCCATTTGGCAGGCGTCGTGGTCCAGGCGCCTTCCAACCCCGAGCCGATCGTGTGCACGCCGAAGCCCTGGCCGTGCTTGTTCTTCCAGCCGAGGCCGAGTTCCTCAATGTCGGCGCCTTCCGGTTCGTTGCCGACATTGACTTTTGCGTCCGCGGCGCCGTGGCATTTGCCGAAACTGTGGCCTCCGGCGATCAGCGCGACGGTCTCTTCATCGTTCATCGCCATGCGGTCGAAGGTTTCGCGAATGTCGCGCGCGGCGGCGAGCGGGTCCGGCTTGCCGTTCGGCCCTTCCGGATTGACGTAGATCAGGCCCATCTGCACGGCGGCCAGCGGATTATCGAGTTCGCGCTCGCCTTTGTAGCGCTCGTCGGCCAGCCACTCGCCCTCCGGACCCCAGAAGATCGACATATCCGGCTCCCAGACGTCCTCGCGTCCGCCGCCGAAGCCGAACGTCTTGAAGCCCATTGAGTCCAGCGCGACATTGCCGGTCAAGATCATCAAGTCGGCCCATGACAGCTTGGCGCCGTATTTCTGCTTGATCGGCCACAACAGACGGCGGGCCTTGTCCAGATTGACGTTATCGGGCCAGGAATTGAGCGGGGCGAAACGCTGCGAACCGGAGGCGGCGCCGCCGCGGCCGTCGCCGACGCGATAAGTGCCGGCGCTATGCCAGGCCATGCGGATGAAAAACGGGCCGTAATGGCCATAATCCGCCGGCCACCAGGGCTGCGAATCCGTCATCAGCGCGTGCAGATCCTTGACGACGGCGTCGAGGTCTAGGGTCTGGAACTCTTTGGCGTAGTCGAACTTCGCGGGCATCGGGTCGGACAGCGCGGAATTCTGCGCCAGCATCGCGAGATTGAGCTGGTTCGGCCACCATTGCGCGTTGGAATTGGGCCTGGCGCCGCCGTGAGGGACGGGGCATTTGCCTGCGCTGGCGTCGGTCGTATCGTTCATGGGTTTCCTCCTGATCGGGCGACGACGTCAGACGCGGGTCCGCAGGAAGTCGCGAGATCCGCATGAGACGACAATCGGGCCTTATGCGCCATCTAGCACAGGCAATCCATCGCCAAAAGTTGCATTTTTCGATCGCACCGATAATCTCAGCCTATGTCTCATCTCACCTTACGCCAATTGCGCTACTTCGACGCTCTGGCCCGACATCGTCATTTTGGACGGGCGGCGCGGGCCTGCGCGATCTCTCAGCCCGCCTTGTCGGAGCAGATCAAGGAGCTTGAAGGGAAGTTCGGCGCGGCCTTGTTCGAGCGCGGCGCGCGGCAGGTCCGCGTCACGAGCCTGGGCGAGGTTTTGGCCGAGCGGGTCGGCGAAATTCTGAGCGCCATCGACGAACTGGATGGACTCGCGGCCTCGCATCGTCCCTTGCATAGGCTGCGCCTCGGCGTGATCCCGACCATTGCGCCCTATCTCCTGCCGGCGGTGATGCGCGATCTGACGCAAGATTATCCCGAACTCGAAGTGCATGTTCGCGAATCGATCACCGCCAAACTGATCGAGGAGCTGACGCAAGGGCGGATCGACGCGGCGATTGTCGCGCTGCCGATCGCCGGCGCGGGTCTCCACGCAACGGCGCTGTTTTCGGAGGAATTCCTGCTGGTGCGGCCAAGCTCTCAGGCGAACGTCCCGCCTCCCGATCTGGAAAGCCTGCGCGACGCGCGCCTTCTGCTGCTCGAGGAGGGCCATTGCTTTCGCGATCAGGCGCTGGCGGTCTGCGGGCTCAACCCGCTGCATGCGCGCGAGGCGCTGGAGGCGAGTTCGTTGTCGACGCTGGTCCAGTTGGTCGGCTCAGGGATTGGCGTTACGCTGATCCCGGCGATGGCGGTGGCGGTCGAAGCGCGCTCGGCGCCTGTGACCGTGACGCAATTCGCCGCCCCCAGGCCCTCGCGCACCATCGGCATGATCTGGCGCAAGGGCGCCCCGCTGGCCAAACAACTGCGAGAGGTGGGCGAGATCGTGCGGCGCGCGGGGGAAGCCGTGCGTGGGTGAGCCTGCCCCCTCGACTTCTGCGCGCAAAACGAGGCACAACGGCGCCATGAAAAAGCCAATCGCCGGGATCGTGTTCGACGCCTACGGAACCCTGTTCGACGTCTATGCCGTGGAAGCGCGGCTCGAAGCGTTGTTCGCCGGCAAGGGGCGGGCGCTCGCCGCGCGCTGGCGCGACAAACAGATTGAATATTCGCGCCTGCGCACGATGAGCGGACATTATGCGGATTTCTGGACCCTCACGGGCGATGCGCTGGATTACGCCTGCGAATTCGAGCAGGTGTCGCTTCCCGCGACGGCCCGTGACGAACTGATGGCGATCTACGAACGATTGCCGGCGCACGCGGAAGTTCCCGCCGCGCTGCAAGCCCTGCATGGGCGCGCCCCTCTGGCTGTCCTATCCAACGGCAACGAAACGATGTTGCGCAAGGCGCTCGCGGCGGCGGGGATCGCGCCTTTGTTCGCGCATGTGCTGAGCGTCGAGCGTGTGCGCAAGTTCAAGACCGCGCCCGAGGCCTACCAACTCGGACCCGACGCGTTCGGCGCGCCGGTTCAAGATCTGGTGTTCGTGTCGTCGAATGGTTGGGACGCGGCCGGGGCGGCGTGGTTTGGCTATCGCGCCTATTGGATCAACCGCGCTGGCGCGCCGCGCGAGCGGCTAGGCGTCGCGCCTGAGGGCGAGGGCCGCACGATGGCCGATCTGGCGGGGTTTCTTGAGGATTAGGGTTTGCGTTGCTGCGCGTGCAGCAGACTGTAGCGCCGTGCCCCGGATTCGATCAAGCTGCGGGCCGGCGCCGGGCGAGTTGCCGTGTCGAAGCAACGGCTTTGTTCCGGGTTGTCCGCGAATTCCGTCCGATTGCAGCGCCGTCCTCTTCCGGTTCGACGACAAACTGACGCACCATTTCCGCAAGACTTTCGGTCCGCGACGTGAGGGCGTGGCAAGCGGCCGTCGCCACTTCGGCCATCGCGGCGTTTTGCTGCGTGACCTGGTCGAGTTCACAAAACGCGACGTTCACTTGCTTCAACGTCGAGGATTGCTCGATCGCCTGAACCGCGATATCGCCGATTCCGTTGTCGATCTGCGAGATTTGCTGGCT
>JANLPL010000416.1:0-2453 GCA_031367195.1 Bradyrhizobium sp. | reverse complement strand
GCTTGCTCTCGCCCGGCCCGTTGACGATGCAGCCCATCACAGCGACGTTGAGTCCCTCGACGCCGGGATAGCGCGCTTTCCAGTTCGGCATCGAATCCGCGAGATAGGTCTGGATGTCGCGCGCCAGTTCCTGAAACACGGTCGAGGTCGTGCGTCCGCAGCCGGGACAGGCGGCGACCTGTGGGGTAAAGATGCGGAACCCCATCGTTTGCAGGATTTCCTTGGCGACCTTCACTTCTTGGCTGCGGTCGCCGCCGGGCTCGGGCGTCAACGAGACGCGGATCGTGTCGCCGATCCCCTCCTGCAACAGCACGCCCAGCGCAGCCGAGGACGCGACGATCCCCTTCGAGCCCATGCCCGCCTCGGTCAATCCAAGGTGGATCGCGTAATTCGAGCGCGCCGCCAACATCCGATACACCGTGATGAGATCCTGCACGCCGGAAACCTTGGCCGACAGGATGATGCGATCCCGCGCAAGGCCGATCTCCTCGGCGCGCTGCGCCGACATCAGCGCCGAGCGCGTCATCGCCTCGCGCATCACCGCGCGCGCCTCGATCGGGTTGGCGCTCTTGGCGTTGTCGTCCATCATCGCCGTCAGCAATTCCTGATCGAGCGAGCCCCAATTGGCGCCGATCCTGACCGCCTTGTCATATTGGATCGCCTTCTCGACGATGGTGGAGAATTGCACGTCGCGCTTGGCTCTGAAGCCGACGTTGCCGGGATTGATGCGGTACTTGTCGAGCGCCTCGGCGCAGGCGGGATGCTCGGTCAGCAGTTTGTGGCCGATATAGTGGAAGTCGCCGATGATCGGCACATCGACGCCCCGCGCGCGCAGCCTGTCGCGGATATGCGGCACGGCGGCGGCGGCCTCGTCGCGGTCGACGGTGATCCGCACCATTTCCGAGCCCGCCCGCGCAAGCGCGGCGATCTGGCGCGTCGTGCCTTCGATGTCGGCGGTGTCGGTGTTGGTCATCGACTGCACGACGATCGGCGCGCCGCCGCCCACGGTGACGGCGCCGGCGCCTTGGCCGACTTTGACCGTGACGGACACATGGCGCGGGCGGGGACCAAAGGATTCGGGGCTGCGCATGCAAGATCTCCGTGGCGGCGTAAAAGCCGCGCGCGGCCTATCTAGCCCCGGAATGTCTTCACGAAAACCCCCGAGGCTTTGCTTTAGCGCGCACATCGGCGAGAAGGCGTCTGTTACCAGCGCCACGCCGAAGCGGCCCGAGCTAAATTGTCGTTGTAGCAAGGTCGACGGTCATCTAGCCGCGATCCTCCGTCAGGGGGATCGCGAGCGCAGCGCCAGATCAAGCGTGGACAGAAGCCATGGCGAAAGCGCCACCCGGGGCGGGGACTTCGTGGAACGGCTTGACGAATTGGATGGGCGTCCCATTGATTTTCTTGAGTTCTCCCGACCAGGCGGTCGCGTAGAGCGCCTTGAGATCGGTCTTGTCCGCCTCGGTGAGCTGACCCAGCGTGCCGTAGTTCATGATCGTGAACTTATTCTGCGTCCCGAATTGCAGCGCAGGCGAGCTTTTTTCGCTTATAAGCGCGAAGAAGTGTCTGAGGCCGAAGGAGTGACCGAGTTCGTGGCATAAGGTTTTGATCTGCTCTTCTTCGGTCTGGGTGAAGAAGATCGGGTAGATGCGCAGCTTGTGTCGGCCGGCGTCGGGGAAGAAGGCGCTCGCGAGCACGCATCCATTGGGGTCGCAATCATCCGAGGTCAGAACTACGATCTCGAAGTCCGAACTTTCCGTGTTTTTGGTGAATTTCACCGGCGCCGCATCACCCCACGCCAACAGGGCTTTGCCGAATATGGCTTCGATGGCCCGGCCCGCCGCGTCAGGGTCTTTGAACGCCGTGAGCGTGCCGTCCGCGAATTGCCAACGCAAAATCGTATTGGGCCCCCAGAGCGGGACAAAACCTTCCGTAGCATCGACCAAGAGCTCGACTTTGGACATGCCTTTTGGATTCGCCTGACCTCTAGTGTCAGTAACGCACCGGAAGCCTTCTTTCAGCCTATGGACGTGACCTAGCTTGAGTTTGGCCGACTCTTTTGGGTCACTAAGATCAAAGGGATGCGGCTTCGTCGAGCTTTTCTTGTCGCTCATTTGACCCTCGCAATGCGTCTGAAGAATTGATCGCGGCCCCATAGCATCACACAAAATATGTTTGGTAAAGAGATGCATAGACTTATTTTTGCAAGGTAACTCGGGGCGCGCCGCTCGTCGAGTTTGCGGGACGGCAGATCCGCGAGCGCACGCAGGCCGTGCCTACAAAGTTGCGCTGCTCGCGCCCCACTGGTTGATGGTAATTACCCACCCTCTATCGCTTCAAATGCCTGAATCGCGGCGTCGCGGGTTCAAGCCAGGGTGGCGCAGATCACCTGGAAGGGATTTGCGCCTTTGAGGCGAGCGGTGTCGATTGTCGTTCGCACGTCCGCTTCGGCT
>JANLPL010000391.1:0-5976 GCA_031367195.1 Bradyrhizobium sp. | reverse complement strand
CTGGCAAGCGCCATCAACTCTGCCTGCTGTTCCTTGGTCGCCAAAAGGGGCGATTTACCTGTCATGCTAACCACCCCGATTCGAGGCGTCTACAGAATCAGCCCGCCATCCGTTGGTCAACCTGCCGATTTCTGCTTAGGTGATTTCGGTAGTTGGGCGCGAGATGGCCGCCCGATAAATGCCGCGCGCTCTTCCCGGCTCGCGTGTCCCGCTGCGCAAACAAAAACCCCGCTCTCACGAGCGGGGCTCTTTGCCTCACGTCTGCGGCTGCGGCGCCAGACCCGGATCGGGGTAGTTGCGCGGCTTGCCGGTCGCGGGCACAGCGGTGCGGGGCGCCGGCGGCGGCTCCTTGGTCTCGGGCGCTTCCCGGACGGGACGTACGCCCTGCAACAGCGCGATGATCTCCTCGCCGCTCAGCGTCTCGAATTCCATCAGCCCGTTGGACAGCGTTTCGAGATCGGCGCGGCGGTCGCTCAGGATTCGCGTCGCAGTGACATGCGCCTCGTGGATCAGGCGGCGCACTTCCTCGTCAATGGTTTTCGACGTCTCTTCCGAGATGTTCTGCTGCCGGCCCATGGTGTAGCCGAGGAACACCTCGTCCTGATTCTCGCCGTACATGACGTAGCCGAGCTTCTCGGAGAAGCCGAGCCGCGTCACCATCGCGCGGGCGATCTTGGTCACCTGCTGGATGTCGCCGGCCGCGCCTGACGTCACCTTATCCTTGCCGAAGATCAGTTCTTCCGCGACGCGTCCGCCCATCGCCATCGCCAGCATCGAGATGAGCTGCTCGTAGCTCTGGCTGATCTGGTCGCGTTCGGGCAGGGACTGCACCATGCCGAGCGCGCGGCCGCGCGGAATGATCGTCGCTTTATGGATCGGCGTCGAGGCCGGCATCGAGAGCGAAACCAGCGCATGGCCCGCCTCGTGATAGGCGGTGAGGCGCTTCTCCTCCTCCGTCATCATCAGCGTGCGGCGCTCCGCGCCCATCATGATCTTGTCGCGCGCGTCCTCGAACTCCTGCCGCGTGACGACGCGCTTGCCGCGCCGGGCGGCGAGCAGGGCCGATTCGTTGACGAGGTTCATCAAATCCGCGCCCGAGAAGCCCGGCGTGCCGCGCGAGACTACTTTCAGGTCCACATCCGGCGCCAAGGGCACTTTGCGCACGTGCACGCGCAAAATCTTCTCGCGGCCGATGAAATCGGGGTTGGAGATCGTGATCTGCCGGTCGAATCGGCCGGGGCGCAGCAGCGCGGGGTCGAGCACGTCAGGCCGGTTGGTCGCGGCAATGATGATGATGCCTTCGTTCTGCTCGAAGCCGTCCATCTCCACGAGGAGCTGGTTCAGCGTCTGCTCGCGCTCGTCGTTGCCGCCGCCGAGCCCAGCGCCGCGATGGCGGCCGACCGCGTCGATTTCGTCGATGAAGATGATGCAGGGCGCGTTCTTCTTGGCCTGCTCGAACATGTCGCGAACGCGGCTGGCGCCGACGCCGACGAACATTTCCACGAAGTCCGAACCCGAGATGGTGAAGAACGGAACGTTCGCCTCGCCGGCGACGGCGCGCGCGGTCAGCGTCTTGCCGGTGCCCGGAGGGCCGACCAGCAATACGCCGCGCGGAATCTTGCCGCCAAGCTTCTGATATTTCTGCGGGTCGCGCAGAAATTCGACGATCTCCTGCAAATCCTCCTTGGCCTCGTCGACGCCGGCGACGTCGTCGAACGTCACGCGGCCCTGCGCCTCGTTGAGGAGCTTGGCCTTGGACTTGCCGAATCCCATCGCCTTGCCGGCGCCGCCCTGCATCTGCCGCGACATGTAGATCCACACGCCGAGGAACAGCACCAGCGGCAGACCGTTGATCAGCAGGGTCAGCAGCCAGGAATTGCCATCCGACGGCGGCCGGGCGGTGATCGCCACGCCCTTGTTGAACAGTTTATCGACCAGGCCGGGGTCGCTGGGCGCATAGGTCTGGAATGCATGGCCGTCTTTGTAATGCCCGTTGATGTCAGGCCCCGAGATCGTCACGTCGCGCACCCGTCCGCCATCGACCTCGGTCAACAACTGGCTGAACATGATTTCGCTACTGGCGGTTTTCTGCGCCGGGCTCTGGAACAGCGTCACCAACGCCAGCACCAGAAGGAAGATAATCACCCAGAGGGCGAAGTTTCGTAAGTTGGCGTTCATCGCGATCCTATCGACCTCGATTTTCCCCGGAGGGGCGGGGCTCGCGGTCCATGACGCTCATTTAAGCGCAAGCGCGTCGATTGCCAAGGGAAGCACGGGCGGATCGACTAAGAGACGTGAAACTGAATTTACCGTGAACTCTCACTTCGATGGTTCAATGGGTCGGCGGAGGAAAAACCCGGGGTACCGCATCGCTAAGCACTTTAGCGCAAGTTCGTTGCCGGGCATTCACGAATTGGCGACATCGACGACCGTGCTCGGCGCGTTTTGCAATTCAATCGCATGGCTGGCACTTATCGGCGCCGCCATGGGCGCCCTGGAATGGCTGCGTCCCGCCAATCCCGCGCAGAGATTCCTGCGCTCCGGTTTCGTCACCGATCTCATCTATTGGCTCACGCCCTATTTTCTCTATGGCCCGCTGGCGCCGAAAACCCTTGCTGTCGGCGCGGCTTTTGTCGCTTCGACCATGACGGGATCGGCGGCGATCGGCTTTTCCGCCATCGGCCGCCAGCCGCTCTGGACGCAGGCGGCGGAAGCGTTCGCGCTCGCCGACTTCCTCTCCAATTGGGGCCATCGCTGGATGCACGGCCGCACGCTGTGGGCGTTTCACGCCATCCATCACGGCTCGCGGGAGTTGGACTGGCTCTCGACCATCCGCAACCACCCCGTCAATGTCGTGGTGCAACGTATTGTGCTGACGGCGCCTTTGCTGCTGCTGGGCTTCCCCGTTCACGCGATTCTCGTGGTCGCGCCGTTCTCGGCGCTCTACAACATTTTCTGTCACGCCAATGTCGATCTGGGTTTCGGCCCGCTGCGCCATCTCTTTGTCAGCCCGATCCTGCCCCGTTGGCGCCATACGTCCGAGGGGCAAGGCTGCCACAGCAATTACGGCGAGGCGCTGGCGATCTGGGACGTGATGTTCGGCACATTCTATCTGCCGCAGGGCCTGCCCGGGTGGTTGGGGCTCGACAACGGCCCGCCGCCCGATTTCGTCGGCCAGACCCTGTGGCCGATCCATTATTTCCTCGCGCCGGCCGACTCGCTGCCCGCGATGGCGGACTAGCCCGCCCGCAAAACCTCCGCCGGCTTGCGCCCCAGCGTACGCCACGAGCCGATCATCCCGAGCGTCACCGTCAATGCCAGCCCGCCGAGCGCCGCCAGCAGCGTCGGCCCCCAGACGAAGCCGAACTCGAACTGCATCACCTCAGCCACGATCACATAGGCCGCCAGCGTCCCGGCGCCGACCCCGAACGCCGCCGTCGCCGCGCCCAACGTCGCATATTCCAGCAACGAGGCGACGATCAGGACCAGGCGCGTGGCGCCGAGAATCTTCAGCGTCACCGCATCCAGCAGCCGCGCCCGCGCATTGGCCGCCAGCGCGCCCGCCAGCACCAGCACGGCGGTCGCCAGCGCCACTCCCGCCGCTGCGCGAATCGCCAGATCGAGCCGCGCCACCAAAGCCTCGACCGTCTGCAACGCCTCCCTGACCCGCACCGACACAACGTCGGGGAACGCCTTCGCCGCCTCGCGCACCAGCGCCACTTCCGCCGCCGGTGTGTCGTTGGCGAGTTGCGCCGTCATCAGTAGCGAATGCGGCGCGCCCCGAAACGTATCGGGCGAGAACACCAGCACGAAATTGATCGCGAAGCTGCGCCAGTCGACGCGGCGGAAGTTGGCGATCTGCGCCGTCACGTCGCGACCGAGCACGTTGACCGTCAGCTTGTCGCCAAGCTTCAATCCGAGCCCCCTGGCGATGTCGCCGTCGACCGAGACCAGCGGCGGCCCGGCGTAGTCCGCGCGCCACCATTCGCCCGCCGTGACCTCGTTTCCCCCCGGCGGCGTGGCGGCGAAAGTTATGCCGCGGTCGCCTTCGAGCACCCATTGCGCGCTCTCCTTAGGGCGCACGTCCTCCGCATTGACGCCGGCGACCTTGACGATCCGCCCGCGCATCATCGGCGCCTCGACAATTTTCGCTTGCCGCGCGTGCGCTTGGAGAAACGCCGCGAAAGCGTCCCTTTGATCACTGTGGATGTCGACGAAATAGAAATCCGGCGCCCCCGCCGCGCCGGGCCGCAACTGCGCGCGCAGGTTCACATCAACCAACGTCAGCGCGACGATCACCGCCAGTCCGAGGCCGAGCGACAACACGACGGCGGGCGTCGGCGCACCCGGTCGATGCAGATTGGACAAAGCCAGCCGCCACGCCACCGGCCCCCGACGCGGCAGCCTGCGCGCCCCCGCCATCGCCGCCCCCGCCACCCCGCGCAGCGCCACCATCGCCAGCGCGGTCGCCGCCACCACCGTCACCGCGACCGAGCGCTGCGGGCTGGCGTAAATCGCCAGCCCCGCCAGCGCGGCGCCCGCCAGCAGCGCGAAGGCGGCGTAACGCTTCCGGGTCCGGGGCGCGTCGTCGGCCACCGAATCGCGAAACAGCGCGGTCGCCGGCAGATCATGCGCGCGACCGAGCGGGCGGATCGAGAAGGCGAGCGCCGTCAGCAGGCCGTAGAGCGCGCCCAGCGCGAGTTCGCTGGGGTAAAATCCGGGCTGGATCGGGTAGGGCGAGGCCGCCCCCGCGATCGCCGAGACGAGATAGGGAACCGCCCCGCCGAGCGTGAGCCCGATAGCGATGGCGAGCGCCGCCACGGCGAGAAACTGCATCAGCGCCAGCGCGACGATCTCCGCCCCACTGGCGCCCAGCGCCTTCAGGATCGCCAGCGCCGGCCGCTTGCGCTCGACGAAACCACCTGCCGCATTGCCGACGCCGACCCCGCCGACGACAAGCGAAATCAGCCCCACCAGCGCCAGAAACTCGCCGAACCGGTCGATGTTGCGGGAAAACTCCGGCGAGACATTTGAGCGCGAGCGCACTTCCCACCCCGCCTCGGGAAACTGTCGCTTGGCGCCGCCGATCAGCGCTTTCACCTCAGCCTCCGAAGGCGGCGCCCCCTCGGGGTTCATCTTCACCCGCGTGGCGTAGCGCACCAGCGAACCCGGCTGCACCAGCCCGCTCGCCCTGAGCGCCTCTTGGCTGACCAGCACCCGGGCGCCAAATCCGATCCCATTCGCCAGTCGATCCGGCTCGGAGACGATTTTGCCGCGCACCGCGAGCTTGGCGGCGCCGATCTCAATCACGTCGCCGACTTTAAGCCCCAGCCGGTCGAGCGCGATATCGTCCACTTCCGCGCCAAAAACCTCGCCCACTTTGGCGAAAGCCTCGGCCGGCGTCGCTTGCGGGGAAAACTCCGCCGCGCCGATCGGCGGCCAATCCGGCGCGACCGCCTTGACGTCGGCCAGCGTCGCGTCGCCCGCCGCGTTGCGCGCCATCGCGCGCATCGTCGCCACCACATCGAGAGCGCCCCGCTGCGCCAGCCAGCCGCGCTCGTCGGGCGAAAGCTCGCGGTGGATCACCGAGAACGAGGCGTCGCCGCCCGCGAGTTTGCGCCCTTCGCGCGCCAGCCCGTCCTGCAACGACCGCGCCAGCGAATTGACGCCGACAATCGCGGCGACGCCGATGGCGATGCAGGCGAGAAAAATCCGCAACCCCTGAAACCCGCCTCTGAGATCGCGTAAGGCCAGCCGCGCCAGCGCCGCGAGCCTCACGCTTGAGCCTCAAGCCGGCCGTCGCGCATCCGGATCGTACGGTCGCACAAGGTCGCGAGCGCGGGATCGTGCGTCACCAGCGCCAATGTCGCGCCGCGCACGCGCGGCAACGCGAACAGCAGTTCGATCACGCCCAGGCCCGTCGCATCGTCGAGATTGCCGGTCGGCTCGTCGGCGATCACCAGCGAGGGGCGCGGC
>JANLPL010000390.1:0-2601 GCA_031367195.1 Bradyrhizobium sp. | reverse complement strand
CTGGCAAGCGCCATCAACTCTGCCTGCTGTTCCTTGGTCGCCAAAAGGGGCGATTTACCTGTCATGCTAACCACCCCGATTCGAGGCGTCTACAGAATCAGCCCGCCATCCGTTGGTCAACCTGCCGATTTCTGCTTAGGTTCTTCCCGGCCCTCAACGTATGCGCACGGCGGCAGCGCGTTCCTTTGCTAGCGGCAGGTTCGCGAACCGGGTTCGCACCCCGCCCATAGGTTCGCGGGTTCGCACTGGGTTCGCGGCGAAACGGGGATGGACCTTTTATATCAAACCGGATATAAGGCCGCATGAAGCCTGCTTCCTTCCTCGGAGATTCCCTCGACGAGGTGCGTTCATTTCCCGATGACGCGCGCCGCGACGTGGGTTTCCAGATCGACCGGCTTCAGCGTGGTCTTGATCCAGACGACTGGAAGCCGATGAAGACCGTCGGTCCCGGCGTCCGGGAAATCCGGGTGCGAGAAGCGTCCGGCGCTTACCGAGCGATCTACATCGCCACGCTCGAAGATGCCGTTTACGTCCTTCACGCCTTCCAGAAGAAGACGCAGGCGACATCGAAACGCGACCTTGATCTCGCGACCACGCAGTTCAAGGAGCTTATGCGGAGAGATGGACGATGACCGAAGAACGCTTCGACAGCGTCTGGGACGCTCTGGAAAATTCGCCCGCCGAGGCTGCGAACATGAAGGCCCGGTCTGGCTTGATGATCGCTATCCAAGAGGCCGTCGCTGGCTGGAAACTCACACAAGCCGAAGCGGCCAAGCGGCTCGGCGTGACGCAGCCGCGGATGAACGACCTTCTGCGCGGGAGGATCGACAAGTTCAGCCTTGATGCCTTGATGATCCTTGCAACAGGCGCGGGTCTCACCGTCGAGTGGCGCGTCGCGAAGACCGCCGCCTGATCCCAAACTGCCTGTCCGATTCCATCGCCCGGTGAAGCGCTGCTTCGCCGGGCTTTTTGCTGCAGGAGACACAATGCTCGCCATCGAGACCCGCCCGATTGCGCGGCTGATCCCCTATGTCCGCAATGCACGGACGCATTCGGGCGATCAGATCGCGCAGATCGCGGGCTCGATCGCTGAATTCGGCTTCGTGGACCCGGTGCTGATCGGCGCCGACGATGTGATCATCGCCGGCCATGGGCGCGTGCTCGCCGCCGAGAAGCTCGGTCTCGCCGAGGTTCCGGTCATCGTGCTTTCGCATCTTTCGGAATCCCAGCGCCGGGCGCTGGTGATCGCCGACAACCGGATCGCGGAAAATGCGGGCTGGGACGATGCGATGCTCAAGGCTGAAATCGCCGTGTTGGTTGAGGACGCCTTCGATCTCGATCGTTTGGGCTTTGCCGAGGAAGAACTCGGACGGTTGCTCGATGGCCTGGATTTCGGGTTTGGGGCCGACACCGGCGGCGATGGCGCGGCGGGCGGCGAGCCATCGCCCGATTCTTCGACCGAAACTCCACGCGCGACACTTGCCGAGCGCTTCGGCATTCCGCCGTTTTCGGTTCTCGATGCCCGCAAGGGCTGGTGGCAGGATCGCAAGCGCGCCTGGATCGATCTCGGCATCCGCTCCGAACTCGGACGCGGCGAAGGCGCCACATATGGCGTCACCGAGCCCGGCCTCAATCACTATCGCAACCGGAACAGCGCGGCGCCCGGCGGCTCGCCCCGCCCGCTGGATCGGGGCTGGACCGGAAAGAAGGACAATCCCGCCCATGGCTAAGGGTCTCGCCCGCACGTTCGGCCAGGATCTGATGCGGTGGGAGCATGAGGTCGGCGCGTCCACGAATGGCGGCGTGCTGATGCCGTCGCACACGTCGCGCGATCCGGGCTTCTATGCGAAGAAGCGCGCCCGCGAAGCCGAACTTGGCCGCGAGCTGACGACGGAAGAATTCCTTAGCGATCACCCTTAGCGGTCAATATGAGGCGTCGGACGCGCCGACCGCTTCCGGCACATCGATCTTAGATCCGGTCTTGTGCGAAATCGCCTATCGCTGGTTCTGTCCGCAAGGCGGAACCGTGCTCGATCCCTTCGCGGGCGGCATCACAAATCGGGCTTGCCCGATTTGTGCACCTATGATGTTCAAATCGGCCAAGGCCGATTTGAATGCGCGGCATCGTCGCCTCGCGGCTTGGCCGCCGCTATGTCGGGATCGAACTCCGGCCCGAGCAGGTGGAGGCCAACCGCGCGCAGGTCGCGATCGCCGCCGATCCGTTGCCGGAATGGCGCGTCGGCGACGCGCGCGATCTCGGCGCGACTGCTGCGGATGTCGCGGCCGACCTGATCTTCTCCTGCCCACCCTATTGGAATCTCGAACGCTATTCCAACGATCCCGCCGATCTTTCGACGATGGACGAAGCCGCATTCTTCGAGGCGCAAGCTTCGATCATCGCCGCCGCTGTCGCCCGGTTGAAGGAAGATCGCTTCGCGGTCTGGGTTGTCGGCGATGTGGGCGACAACCGCGGCTTCTATGTCAACCTGCCAGGCCGAACGGTCGAAGCCTTCGAGGCGGCGGGCGCGCGTTTTTACAACGAGGCGATCCTTGTGACCGCCGTCGGTTCGCTGCCGATCCGCACCGGTCGCCAGTTCACCG
>JANLPL010000363.1:0-8540 GCA_031367195.1 Bradyrhizobium sp. | reverse complement strand
TTGAATAGCGCGCCCGAATGACATCATATTTCGCCCGATCGGCCTCGTTCCAAGGCATCGCGAATCTCCCCAAGTTGTTGCAAACCCAGGGAATCAGCCCCAGCGAGGCCGGTCAACCGAATTTTCGGTCAGGCTCTAAGCGTCGCGCGAGCGTCGCAAAATCGCACAGAGTCAGAGAAGTCAGAGTCGGCGTCTACGACGCCTTCCAGAGATTTAGAATATCCCCCCCGTCCGTCGTCGTCGAATCAATGCCCCGCGTGCGCGAAGACGAGACGACGACGGATGAAGAGATTTTTCAACTAATTCGAAGGGTGAACCTCGACAAAATGTCCGAAAAGGCAGCCTACGCCGCTGTCCCCTTCGTGCGCGGGTTGATGGCTGAGCGCATCAGTTTGGCTGAAGACATCCTTCCTGAATTTGCCGAGATCGCTTGGCATTCCGCCAAGCCTAGGAGCTCGCTGAAGGACCCAGGAACTGAACGCCAGATACGCGAGCGCCATCGCAAGCGCCTCGCGGCGGAGACGTCCCCTCGCGCGCCGCCGGGCGCTTTTGACGATGCCCTTTCCGCAGGCCTGCATTGGACGCCGCAGCCGCCCGGAGGGCGCCCGAATTTCGAGCTCGAATCGCTGAAGGTGATGGCCGGCCATGCATGAAGCACCGCAATTATCGTTCGATCCGCCCGATGCCCGGCGGCCCTCGAATTTGAGCGTCGAACTGCGTGGCGTGCTCGAAGCCGCGTCGCGGTTCGTTTCGACGAATGAACCGATCCCCGAATCGGTCCTCGGCTTGAGGGCCCGGGCGGCTTTGATCGCTCGGAAATTCGAGCTGAATGAAGCCATGCGGCCCGGCGACAAATCGGAAATCAGTCAATCCCTGCTTACGTTCGTCGATATGCGGGGAGGCTTCAAACCGGGCAGCGCCGCTGAAGCGGCGTATTTCAACAAACTTCGCGCCGCCGATTTGTCCGAAGTCCCGCTCTGGGCGTTGGTCGAGACAGTCAAGGCGTTTCGCAGGGCCGAGATCGGGGCAGGCCTCCTCCGCCCGACGGCGGGGCAGCTTCGTAAGCATTCCTTTGAGCGGGCTGCTGCGCTGTTCGTCGAGCTGCGCGACATCGAACGTGTCCTGGCGGCGCCGGTCATATCTACCCCGACCGAGGATGGCCTGGCGCGCAGGAAGGATCTCGCCCGTCGGTTGCACGAGCTAGGCTCGACCCTCGGAATTGCGGATTCCGACGATCGGAAGAAGGCGCGGAAGAAAGGCGGCAAATGAGCATTGTTGCCCCTGAAACGGTGGATTTCGCGCGTCGTCGCGTCAACTCGCCGAACCGTCGCTGAGTAGCGAGAAGGGAAGTTACCACTAGCTGTCGATCAACCAAGCGTCAGCGTTCTGACGTCCGATAATAACTCTTCCCGGTCGTCAGATTGATCCTGCGGCGCCAGTCGCGCCCGCACCGACCGAAAACGATTTGGCGAGAAAGAGTGAATTCGCCCGCCGGTTGCGTGAGCTTGGGTCGCTTCTTGGGGGTTCGGTTTCCGGCAATCGTCGACCCCGGGCAAGCCCAGCGGCCGATGTGCGCGGTTAGGCTCACAAAGAAAGGTTTGTGGACATAGCTTTTCGCCGTCGCGTCGTCGTCGAGCGTTCATCCTTTCACACAGATTCGAGGAAATGGAATGGCTGAGGAAACTTTCGAAATCGCCCTCGGCGGTCGGCGCTGGACGCTCTCGCGCCTGCCTTGGCGCATCTCGCACCGAGTCTTGCCGCGCGCACTTGCCCAGGCGCGCGCATTGGCGGACGGCGACGAAGCCGCGGTCCTTCAGCGGCTCGATCAGCACCCCCTCGAAGAACAGGTCGAAATCGTCGCCCTCGCGTTGCAATCTGTCGATCCGGACGCGACGGTTGAGGCGCTCGGCGAGTTGCACTTCAGCGTCGCTGATTTGGCCGGCGCGCTCGTTCAGACGATGAGGGCGTGCGGCCTTGAGATCGGAGACGGATCCATAGCCGGCGCCGAGACAAGCACGGGCTCCGTGGCAGCGGCGTAAGGGAGCGCCCGCGCGAGACCGGGCGCAAGCACCCTCTGCGCCGGAAAGCGGGCCCGCTCGGTGCGCTTCAGGGTCTCTCGTTGCCCTGTCGAGCGCTTGCCAGGGGCGCGCCGAGCAAGCTCTCGCCGCAGTTGCGGCTGGAGCCTTGGCGCAGCCTGCCACGGCTGCAGGCAGGCGACGGGCGCCCTTGGAAAGGCGCGAGGGGGAGGGGGTTTAGATCCTTCGGCCGCCGTCTCCTGCAACCGGTTTACGGCTCACGCAAAAAAAAATCGGCGCGAAAATGCGATTTCAAAGGGGCGCGTGGCCGAAAACCCGAAAAACGGGCCGATTCCGAGCCTTTTGAATTCGAGGGAAATCAAACGGGCGCCGTCGCGCCGGGAGCTCTCCGCGTGCAGGACTCGCCTTCAACGGCCGAAACCATCGCCGCGTTCGAACTGTCGGCCGCGCTGCTGGAGCGGCTCGGCGGCCCGCATGGGCTGAGCGCGCGCCTCATTCGAGAGCGCCTGTCGCGGCTTGCGGCGGCGCGCAATCTGCATCGCAACGCCGCGATCGTGGCGCTTCGCACGGGATGGCTGGCGCCGCTTTCGAACGCCGCGGCCGCCGCCGAGATCACAAAGCGAGTCCGCCGTTACCTGACGTCCGTCTGGAAGCGCCGCGACAAGTTCGCTCCCGCTGTCCCGTCGTCCTACCTTGGGACGCCGGCTGAGCTTCTTTTCAAAATCGTCGCGTTCTCCGACGAAAGGCCGCCCGGAACGTCGATGATCCGGCGAATTCTCGACGAGGCGAAAACTGCCAAAATCGAACCGCTCGAAAGTGGCGCCCGCTTCCTTCTAGAGTCCCGCCCGAACCTGAAGGGCGAGACAGTGCACCAGGATTTTCAAGCCATCGCTACGCTGAAAACCATGCCGGGGTTCCGCGAAGCCGAGCAGCGCGCGACGGAGGCGGAAATCGCCGCGCGCCGCACGCACCTGGCCGCTATCGACCGGCTCGACGCCGACGCGACCAAGGCCTACGCGCGGCAGGAGAAGCGCGTCGAGACGGCGATAGCCAAGACTCGGGCCGTCGAGCGCGAACTCAAGACCGCGACTACCGAGGCGCTGGCGGTGCAGCACGCGGTCGGCCAGGAACGTTTCGCCTATCAGCGCGAACGCGCCGAACACGAAACCGCGCTGCTCCAGTTCGACCAATCGCCGATCACCGAATTCGAGCTCGCCTGCTTTGACGAATTGGAGCGCGTTCGCAAGGCCGGCCAATCGCGCGAAAGCGTCAACGTAAACGCCCGCACTGGCCGCGCGGACCGCGCGGTCGTATCCAACGCCAAATCGCTCAACGCGCGGCTCTACGCCGTGGCGGCGTACATGCGTCAGGCGCCGGAGCTGCGACTGATCGCGGATCCGCGCGATCTTCCCGCGCCCATCGCCGAAATGAAGGCGAACCGGCCGAAGATCGAAGACCTCGGCATCGGGGAGGCCGCCTCGTGAAAATTTCCGCCGCCGAGATCGCCGACGCGCCGCCGCATGACTCGATTCTTACCCGCGCCACGGGGCGTCGTCTCGCCGGCGCCAGCGCATCGGGCGACAGGACGATCGACTTCGTCGCGTCAGACCCAAGCGTGGGTCGAGACGGCCACCGAATTCTCGCAAATGCATGGCAGACCGAAAATTTCCTACGAAACCCGGTCTTCCTTTTTTCCCACCTCGATCACGAACCGCCAATCGGAAAGATCATTTCACTTCTAAACGTCGGCGTCGAGCTGCGCGCCCTCGTGCGGTTCGCCGAACCGGAGGTCTACGATTTCGCCGAGACTGTGTATCAGCTCTATCGCGGCAGCTACCTGAACGCCTGCTCAACCGGCTGGCTTCCGCTCGAATGGAAGGCCGCAAACGACCGCGCGCGACCGGGCGGCCTCGACTTCACCTCGGTGGACCTGCTCGAAATTTCGGCCGTTTCCGTGCCCGCCCTGCCCACCGCGCTCGCGACCGCGCGCAGCGCCGGGATCAATCTGAAGCCACTCGTTGCTTGGACAGAGCGCGCCCTCGACTCGCATCAGCGTCTCTATTCCGAAAAGGAACTCACCATGATCCGCACCGCCGCCGGCGCGGCGCCGCTGTATTCCGCCGCGCGCCGACCCTTGGTTGAACGAAGCGCCGAGCGCGAGCGCGTGGCGCGGATCGGCGCGGACCCTGCATCGGGCTTTCGCTCTTTCGGCGACTTCCTGCAAGCTGTCGCCCGCGCCGGCAGCATCGCCCCTGCGCACGATCGCCGCCTGGTCCGGGCGCCGACCGGCCTGAGCGAGGGTGACGTCTCGGCGGGCGGCTTCCTGGTGCCGGAAACCTATATCGAAGCGATGGTCGCGAGCACTTATGACGAAGCGACGATCGCGCCGTTGTGCAAGAAATTCGAAACCGATCTTCCGGGTATGGCGTCGATGCCGGGCATTGATGAGACCAGTCGCGCGGACGGCTCGCGCTGGGGCGGCGTCACCGCCTACTGGGACTCCGAGGCAACCTCGGTTCCGACTTCAATGCCCAAATGGCGATCCGTGGTGTTTGGAGCAAGCAAACTGTTCGGGGTATGCGTCGCGACCAACGAACTGCTCGCTGACGCGCCGATGCTCGGCAGTTATCTGCTTTCCGCCTTCGGCGCGGAGCTCGGTTTCAAGGTCGATGCCGCGATCCTCAACGGAACGGGCGCCGGCGTTCCACTGGGAATCACGAACGCGCCGGCGCTGATCACCGTCGCGAAATCCATAGGCCAGCCCGCCGCAACCATCATCCCCGAAAACATCGAAAGCATGTGGGCGCGCCTCCCCGCGTCGTCCCGCCGCCGCGCGGTTTGGTTGATGAACGAAGACGCCGAAGGCCAGCTCTCCGCCGTCGGCGCTACCGGAACGACGCCAACCAACACGGCGCTTTATATTCCGACCGGCGCAGCCGGAAACCCCTATCCTTTGCTCAAAGGCCGCCCCGCGATCGTGGTCGAACAGGCCAAGCCGCTCGGGACGCCAGGCGATATCGTGCTCGCCAATCTCACAGCCTATGCGATCGTCGCATCCGCGTTGAAAATGAACATGAGCATGGATGTGAATTTTCTCACCGATCAGTGCACCTTTCGGTTCGTCTGGCGTCTCGACGGCCGGCCGCTGTGGAAGAGCCCGGTAACGCCCTACAATGGCAGCGGCCTCACCCGCTCGCCGTTCGTTGCGCTCGCGCAGCGCTAACGAACAAGCAAATCGGGGGTTGGTCGCGAGCTTTTCCCCGATCGGCCGGCGCGCTTCGTTGGGCTCAAAGCGCACCGGCCAACCTTTCGAGGAGCGTCAATGTCCCTGACTGTCAACGTCGACTCGTCGAGCGCCTTCGCAAAGCTCGATAGCCTCGCCGGCGAGGTCCGCGAGCGCTTCGCGGCGTCAATCAAACAAATCGAAGAAACGATTCTCGCCGAGGCGAGAATCAACGCCGTCGGACATTTTCACTCCTTCGGCAAAAAGCCCGGCCGTTATCTGGAGGCGTTCCGGGGCGGCGTCAAACAAACCGACTCCGCCGTGATCGGTTGGGTTGGCAATCCGTCTCCGCTCGCGCACCTGCTCGAAAACGGCTTCACCATCTCGGACCTGATGATCAGCGCCAACAGCGTGATGAAATTCGAGCTCGTGGGCGTGGCGGAGCTGTACCGGCGCCAGATCCATCGCCACGCGACGCCCGTGCAGGCCTATCCGGCGCTGAGACCTGCCTTCGATGCGCATAAGGGCGAGGTCGAAACGGCGGCGCGCCGGGCGGTAGAAAAGCTATGAGGGCGCATCGATGAGCAACAGCTCCGTCTTCGTCACTTTCGGCGCAAATTCCAGCGAGCTCGAAGCCTCTATCGCGCAGATCAAAGCCGCGCTGCGAGGCTACACCAGCGACCTCGCCGAGGTCGCGCGCGCGCAGGCCAAAGCGGGCGACTCCGCCGCGGTGGAAATGGGCGACAAGCTGCTCGCCGCCGCCGCGAAGGTCAGCGAAGCGAAATCGCAACTGCGCGGATTTCAAGAACAACTCAAGGAGATCGGAACCGGAGCCACGAGCGGGGCGAAGGCCGCCGCCGAAGAGATGAACGCTGCGTTGCAAGGCGTCGCCAGCGGCGGCGTGGCGGGAACGTCCGGACACGGGGTCGGACCGGGCTTCTACGCGCGCGAGGCTCATGCGCTGCTCGACGAATTGAGCTCCGGCCGCCTTCAGCAAGCCCAGGGCACATTCACCAACGTAGCGTTCACGTTTTTGCAGGGCCACCAGGCGCTGATCCCCTACGCCGCGGCGGCGTTGGCGCTCGGCGGCGCCTTCGCCTTCCTTGCGATCCACGTCGCTGAAGCGAACGCGGCGATTCAAAGCATCCGGCTCGACGCGGCGGCGAACGCCTTTCAACTAAGCGCCGAGCAGGCGACAAAGCTGCGCGATTCGATAAAGGAGTTGGCCGGGGTCAGCGACAGCAACGCAGCCGCCATCGCAAAACCCTTCGCCGCGCTCGGAACCGTCGGCGGCACGGTCGCCGAGTTGCTGGCGCCATCGATGAAAGCGCTGGCGCAGTCGCTCAACGGCGACGTCGGCATGGCGGCCGAACAGGTTGCGCAGCGCTTCACCGATCTCGACGGGGCCGGACGCAATTTCGTCGATAATCTTCGCGGCCTCACGCAAGGCGAGCGCGATCATTTCGCGCAACTGGTCGCGACGGGGAAGGAGACGCAAGCCTACGCGTTGCTGATTGATCTTTCGGCGCGTTCGTTGGAAAGCCTCGCCGGCAAGCGCAAAATCGAGGCGGCCGCCGCCATCGACCAGGCCGCCGCGCTCCAGGACGCGGCGCTCGCCGGCGGCGATATGAAGGCCGCCGAGGCGCACATGGGCGAGGCCGTCGCCGAGGCGACGGGCAAGCTCGCCGACCAAAACGCCAAACTGCTTGCGCTACATGGGCAGTTGCTCGCGGCCTCGAGCGCGGCCGATACGTTCCAACGCGCCATGTCCGCCGCGCTGAAGGTTGACAAGGTCGCGGCCGGCATGAAGGAGACGCAAGACACGATCGATCGCCTCCAGGCCGGCCTTGCGGTCGCGCCGGACCATGCGACCGCGGCGACCAACGAGTTAGGCCACGCGCTCGACCTGGCGCGCGACAAACTGAAGGCGATGCGGCAACAGCAGGGCGACCCTGGCGGCCTTGGCCGCGACCTTTTGCAGCAAGACCAGGACGCACTCACCCATTTCGACAACACCTGGCGCGGCAAGGAGCAGGGCCGGCTTCAAGGCCATATCGCGATGCTGAGCGAGATGCTCGCCAGCGATCGACTGAACGCGCAGCAGCGCTTCAAACTGCAACAGGATTTGGAGTCGTCGCAAAAGAGCCTTTTCGATAGCCAAAGCAAAGGCGGAGAGAAGGCCGCGAAGGATGTCCTCGGCGCCAACCTCGCCAGTCTGGAGGGGCAAATCCGCGCGCTGGGGGACCATACGCGGGCGATGCTCGATCACCGCAACGCGCAAGTGAAGCTCAAGGAGATCACCGAAGACGCGAAGGCCGCCGCCGCGATCAAGGCGTTGGGCGAAGAGCAAAAAGCGGTCGATGCGCTGTTCGCGCGCGAGCTCGAACTCGCGGGCTTGCCGCTGACGAAGAAGCAGGAGATCGGGAACAAGAAAACCCAATTCGACGACCGCAACGCTCTCGAGATTCAGCAGGCGATGGAGAAGGCCGCGGAGGCGACGCAGAAGACCTGGGACAACGCGTTCAAGGAGATCAACAGCGCGTTCGATTCGCAGATTTCCGAGCTTCTCAAGGGGACGACGTCATGGCGAGAGGCGACCAGGAATGTGCTCGCCACGCTGACGGAGGACATCGCGAAGTTTTTCGTGCATTGGGGCCTGGAGGCCGCTGAGAAATTCGCGAAGGACCAGATCTTTGACCAGGCCCGCGTGGTGGCGCATGTCGGCGGCAATGCTGCCATCGCGGCGTCCGATGCGGCGAGCGCTTCGGCGGGCGGCTTCGCCTGGGCCGGCGCCGCGCTGAAGGCCATCGCCGCCGACGCCGCGCAGGCCTTCGCCGGCGTGTTCGCCTTCTTCGCCCCGATCCTCGGGCCCGCCGCGGCCGGCCCGGCGGCGGCGGCGAGCGGAACCGTGCTGGCGGCCGGCGCGGCGATCGCCTCCGCCGACATCGGCATGTGGAGCGTGCCCTCCGACATGCTGACGCTGGTGCATCACAACGAATTGATCATGCCGGCGGCGCAGGCCGGCGCGTTCCGCGACCTGCTCGCGGGCGGCGGGGGCGGGCGCGGCTCCAGCGTCGCGATCCACCCGACCGTCAATATCCAGACCTCCGCCGTCGACGGCGCGAGCGTGGCGCAGTTCTGGCGCGACATATGTGGACGGCCTCATGGCAAGCACTTTTTTTGCGCTTTGAACGATTTGGTCAGCTGCGGTCATATGTCCGGCCTACTTTCGCGGGATAAATGTCCGCTGGCCTTGATGAAGTCCGACGATCGGGTTCCCT
>JANLPL010000357.1:0-3761 GCA_031367195.1 Bradyrhizobium sp. | reverse complement strand
GAGGCGCTCCAGGAAGAAATGGAACGCGCGCCGAACATGGTCATCATCGGCGAAGATATCGTGCCGGGCGGCGGCACGTTCGGCGTGCATCAGGGCCTGGCCGAGCGGTTTCCCGGCAGGCTGCTGGAATCGCCGATCTCGGAAGCGGCCATCGTTGGCGTCGCGCTCGGAGCAGCGCTGGCCGGCGGACCAGCCGTTGCGGAAATCATGTATTCGGATTTTCTCACCGTCTGCATGGACGAGATCGTCAATCAGGCCGCGAAAATCCGCTACATGACAGGCGGGCAGGCGCGGGCGCCGCTGGTCGTGCGCGCGCCCTGCGGCATGACCAAGGGCATCGCCGCGCAACATTCGCAATCGCTGGAAGCGTGGTTCGCCCATGTTCCCGGCCTGCGCGTCGCGCTGCCGTCCACGCCGGCCGACGCCAAGGGCCTCTTGAAGACAGCCCTGCGCGGCGACGATCCGGTCATCTTCCTCGAACACAAGCTGCTCTACGGCGCCAAAGGGCCGGTGCCGGACGGCGATCATCTCGTGCCATTCGGCCGCGCCCGCATTGCGCGCGAAGGTGTCAACATCACGCTGGTGGCGACCGGCCTGATGGTCTCGCGCGCGCTGGAAGCGGCGATCATTTTGGAGAAAAACGGCATATCGCTCGAAATTATCGATCCACGCACGGTGTCGCCGCTCGATTTCGACACGATCTTTGCTTCCGTCGAAAAGACCGGGCGGGCGCTGATCGTCAACGAGGCGACGCTTGTCTGTTCGGTGGCCTCGGAGATCGCCGCAACGATCGCGGAGAAGCGGTTCACTTCGCTCGACGGGCCGGTGCGCCGGCTCGGCGCGCCGTTCTCGCCGAAACCGTCGACCCCGGGACTTGAGAAATTGTCCTACCCTTCGGTCGATGACATTGTGCGCATCGCCACCGAGATGATTCCGCGACGCAAAACCAGCTAGAGGAGGATCGATCATGATTTACGAAATGCGACGCTATCGCGCGATGCCGGGGCGTCTCCCCGCTTTGCTCAAGCGCTTCGAGACCCGCACGCTCAAGATCTGGGACCGCATGGGGATCCGCCAAAATGGATTCTGGACGAATGTCATCGGGCCCTCACATCTTGAACTCTTCTACATCCTCGTCTGGGAATCGATGGAGGAGCGGCAGCGGAAATGGGACGCCTTCGTGGCCGATCCCGAATGGATCGAGGCCCTGGCGGCATCAGAACGCGACGGGCTCATCGTCGCCAATGTCGAAAGCAGCTTTATGCGGCCGACATCGTTTTCGTCGTTGCAATGATCGGCGACCTCGCGGCGGAATGGGTGGCGATGAAGCGGGATAGCCACGTCTGACGATGGGGGGTAAGCGATGTCCCTTGGTCTTCGTTGCGGAGCCGATGAGGAAAAGCGCTTGTTGACCCTGTGGTGAAGGGCTTCGAGCCAATGATATAGGCTGGGGGAAAAGATGAACGAGTCGATTTCGCTAGACGCCAATCGCATGTTTGCGCTGAACGCGGAGCAGCAGGCCATCGCCGAGATGGCCCGTGGGTTCTCCCAGCAGAAGCTGGCGCCGAAGGCGATCGAATGGGATCAGGAAAAGCACTTTCCGGTCGATGTGCTGCGCGAAGCCGCCGCGCTGGGCATGGGCGGCATTTATGTGCGCGACGATTTCGGCGGCAGCGGCCTGTCGCGCCTCGACGCGACGCTGATCTTTGAGGCGTTGGCCACCGGCTGCCCGTCCATCGCCGCCTATATATCGATCCATAACATGAGCACGTGGATGATCGACCGCTTTGGCGACGAGGCCCAGCGGGCGAAATGGATCCCTAAGCTCTGCGCCATGGAGAACCTGGCGTCCTATTGCCTGACCGAACCCGGCGCCGGGTCGGATGCGGCGGCCTTGCGGATGCGCGCGGTCAAGGACGGCGACGCCTATGTTCTGAACGGCGTCAAACAGTTCATTTCCGGCGCCGGAACCTCCGATATCTATGTAGTCATGGCGCGAACCTCGGACGCCGGCGCCAAGGGCATTTCGGCCTTCGTGGTCGAGAAAGGGACGCCGGGCCTGTCGTTCGGCGCCAATGAAAAGAAAATGGGTTGGAACGCGCAACCGACGCGCCAAGTCATTCTCGAAGACGCCCGCATTCCCGCAGGCAATCTGTTGGCCTCCGAGGGCGACGGGTTCAAGATCGCCATGGCCGGCCTCGACGGCGGCCGCCTCAATATCGCCGCCTGTTCGCTGGGCGGCGCGCAGGCGGCGCTGGACAAATCTGTCGCCTACATGGCCGAGCGCCAGGCCTTCGGCCGCCGCCTTTCCGACTTTCAGGCGCTGCAATTCCGTCTGGCCGATATGGCCATCGATGTCGAGGCCGCGCGCAGCTTCCTGTGGCGGGCCGCCAGCGCGCTCGACGCCAAGGATCCGGAAGCAACGAAATTTTGTGCGATGGCCAAAAAATTCACCACCGACGTCTGTTTCAATGTCGCCAATGACGCGCTGCAATTGCATGGCGGCTACGGTTATCTCGCCGAATACGGCATCGAAAAAATCGTGCGCGATTTACGCGTACATCAGATCCTCGAAGGCACCAACGAAGTGATGCGGTTGATCGTGGCGCGCAAGCTGATCGAGGCGGCCAAATAGCTTTGGCGAGTGCTTTTGGCGCAGGCGCGGGCGGGGTGCAAAAATATGGCGACTGTTGTCGAAAAGCGGACGCCACGACTTTCCAACTCACGAGTTTCGACATTGGCGGGAGCAGAATTATTGGGTGTGCATCAAGTGCTGACAAAAGCCGAGAAATTGAAGGCCGCTCCAACTCCGCAGGTCTTCAGGCAAGGGCGGATGCGGTCGCTATCGACCTCCGGGTTTCATGAGATCGCCTATACCGATTGGGGCCCCCGAGAGTCGGAAAGCACCATCGTCTGCGTTCACGGACTGACCCGTCAGGGACGCGATTTCGACCGCCTCGCCGGGGCTTTGGCCGCGCAGGGCCATCGGGTGATTTGCCCGGATTTGCCGGGGCGCGGCGCCAGCCAATGGATGCGCAACACGATGGACTATGCGTTCCCGCAATATTGTGTCGACATGAGCGCGCTGATCGGCGGACTGTCCGGGCGCATTTCCTGGGTCGGCACGTCGCTCGGCGGTTTGATCGGCATGGTTCTGGCGGGTTCCGAGGGATCTCCGATCAGTCGATTGGTGCTGAACGATATTGCGCCGACCACGCCTTTAGACGCCGCGGCCCGCGTGGGGATGCGTTGCGCCGCGATGCCTTCGACGTTCGGGAGTCTCGAAGAGGCGGAGGGCTATTACCGCCGCGCCTTCGTCACTTGCGGACCGATGGATGACCTGCAATGGCGCGACTATGTGTTGCATTCCCTGCGCCAGGACGAAAACAACGGGCTTTATCGAAGCCATATGGATCCGAAAGTGGCGACGGCGTTCACCTGGTTTTGGTATTACCAGATTCCGCTTTGGACCTATTTCCGGAAAATCAAGGCGCCGGTGCTGAGCATTCGCGGAGAACTGTCGGATTTCGTGCCGCGCGACCTGGTTCGGGACATGCGCCGCTGCCTGCCAGAGTTGGCGACGCATGAAGTCCCCGGCGCCGGGCATATGCCGATGCTGATGAGTCCCGCGGAAATCGAAGCGGTTTCTTCCTTTCTGGCGATCTGACCCGCCACGCGGGCAAACAAACAAAGTTTCAGCGAACAAGGGAGCAACGACGTGAGCGACAAGCAGGATAAAACTGGCGAAGCGGGTTGGCCCG
>JANLPL010000331.1:0-10434 GCA_031367195.1 Bradyrhizobium sp. | reverse complement strand
GCGCGAAATCGCCGCGTTCCTCCCTCCCCCACAGGGGGGAGGGGATGTTCCCCCTCCTGCTCTCTTGCAGCCCCGCAAACGGAAAAAGCCCGGAGCTTTCGCTCCGGGCTTTCTTATAAAGTCAGGTCAGCCGATCAGAACGAGCGGGTGACTTCGAAGCGGCCGGCGAAGCCGTTGGCATTGCCCCGCCAAGCGGCGGTGTTGGGGAAGGCGCCAGCGATATAGCCGGTCGGCTGAGCCGTCGTAGTGGACTGATAGAGAAGCTCGAATTCGAAGTCGAGGTTCTTGACGGGGTCGTAGTGAGCGACGCCGCCGACGATGAAGCTCTTCGAGTTGGAGAGCATCGTAATCGGAGTCGCGCCCGACCAGCTGAGCTGGGCATAGGCGCCTTCGACGCCCAGGGTGACCTGCGGGTTGACCGCGAACTGCGCCCAACCGGCGATCGACCAAGCGGTCGGGGTCGCCCAGGTGCCGTTGCTGTTGGCGAACGCGTCGCCAACCGCCATCGCCTGGCCGTTGCCGTTAACCGCGCCATTCTCGCCCCACATCCCGTTCGGGATGCCCGAGTACCAGGTCGCATTGCGCGAATAGACGCCGGTGATGCCGACCGAAGCGCCGGCCATGCTCGGGATGTTGAACGACACGCCCGCGTCAACCGCGAAGCCCCACTTGTCGATCGTGCTGGCGGGGCCATTGATAGCCGCCGCGCGAACATTGTGACCAACGGCCGAGATCTGCGCCGCGCCCCAAGCCTGGTGAACGCTCAACGCGCCGACGATGTCGGGAATGCGCAAGCCGCCCTGCGTCGCCGAACCGAGGTAGCCCGTGTTGGAGCCGCCGTCAGTGATGATCGGACCGGCAGCATTGCCGCCCAAGGCGTTCGCCAAGGGGCTTTCCAACGAAATCGTCGCCGCGAAGCCGCCGCCGAACGAAGCGGTGTAGGCCAGCACGTCGGGCTGATTGTAGCCCTTGCGATCCGGCGAGAAGAAGTTCGCCCAGGCCAGACCGCCGCCGGTGAACGAGAAGAACGAGTTGATCTTACCAGCGGTCAGGCCGGCCCAGTTGACGTAGGCGCGGTTGAGACCGCCATCCGAACCACCCGTGCCGGTGTTGTCAAAGCCGGAGCCATGGTTGAACTGATATTCGGCGTGGGCGACCAACGGGCCGTAAGCCGTGTTGGAGACCGCATCGAGGGTCAGGTTGGCGCGGGTGGTGAAGCCGAAGGAGTCACGGCCGAATGTCGGGGTGATGCCCTGCGTGCTGACGTTCGCGCCGCCATTGGTGTAGCTACGGACGAAGTAGCCGGTCTTCAGATTGCCGCCTTCGATCTGGCCGGTGATGTAACCGGACATACGGAAGCAGGTGTCGGAGCCGGGCAGCACGAAGCCGACGACGGGCGCGCCCGCAACGGTGATCGAGCAGATGCGGACGTATTCAGCGGCGACCGGGCCCTTGCGGGTCGGCAGATCGGCAGCCTGAGCGGACGCTACGGCGACGATGCCGGCGGCCGATCCCAGAAGTAGGCTCTTGATGAGCGTCATGTGTGGACCTCCAAAAAAACATTCCGATGGGACCTGGGTCTTTTCGCTCTCACCCCCCTTGAGGCTTTAAGGCCTTTTGGAGAGCGACCCTTCTTCCCGATGACTTCGAACCTTGCCGCCTTTTCGAGGTCCCCCCCGATGCCCAGCGGCTTGATCCGACTCGCGACCGGGAAGCTCCCGTTCACAGTCAGGAACATACCGAAAGCCCCCGTCCCCCGAAATCGAAATTGTGACCTCCGCCCTGCTCCCGCCCCCTTTCGTCATGCCATGTTGCACGAATGTCACGATTTGGGCGGGGTAAACGGGAGTTTGTGAAGGAACGGGCTTGCAAGGGGCGCCTTCTTGAGGCCGGGGTAACCTTGATGCGGCGTGAATCGGGCGGGAATCGGAAATTTCGGGCAAATTCGGGTCGCTTGACATTGCGGCGCCTCTCAGGCCGCCACGATGTCCGTCCGTGAAAAATCGTCGCCCTTGTACAACAGCGGGACACCGCACGCCTGCGCGCAGGCGTAGGACATGCAATCGGCGAGGTTCAATTGCGCGGGATGACCACGCCCCTTGCCGAACCTCGAAAAAGCGCCCACCGCGCGGCGAGAAATCTCACCGTCGATCGGCACAATCGAAATCCTGGCTTCCTCGACAAGTCGGCGAATTCGAATTTCGACAGCGACGGGATCGACGCGAAGCAGCGTCGATAGCCGCATCGCCGCCTCCAAAATTACAAGGCCAGACGTGCAACAAGCGGTGGCGGACGCCAATTTCGCCACGAAGGCGTCGGCGTCGGTCTCGCGCGCGAGTATGGCGACGATGACAGACGTATCGACAAACATCAGTGGCCCCACATTTCGTCCACTTCGTCCTTCGTCATCGCACGGCCGCCCGATTGCCCGATCGTTGCGAGTTCCGCCGCAATTGACCGCAGGCGCTGCGTGAGGGCGCGGCTCGCCGCCTCGCGTTTCAGCTCCTCTTCGAGCGCATGTTCGACAGCTT
Source organism: Bradyrhizobium sp. (assembly GCA_031367195.1). Lineage (GTDB taxonomy): Bacteria > Pseudomonadota > Alphaproteobacteria > Rhizobiales > Beijerinckiaceae > Roseiarcus. The sequence continues at coordinate 7,903 of JANLPL010000331.1, read as the reverse complement.
CGCTAACGGAGACTTTGCGCTGCGCGGCTAGTTCTTGCGCCAGTTTCAGCGCCCGTTCGCTGCGAATCTGCATCGATGTCACGCCCCGCTGTCACGCCTTCGCGCGCTGAACGTCCTGCAGCGCGCTTAACACTATATGCGCCAATTATGGCTTCAGCTATTCCGCCTCGCCTTCCGGCTCCGAGATCCGCTCCACCGAGACGACGCGCTCGTGATCGGCGGTGTCGAACACGATCACGCCCTGCGCGGCGCGCCCGATGATGCGAATCCCCTCCACCGGGCAGCGGATCAATTGCCCGCCGTCGGTCACCAGCATCACTTCGTCGGCGTCCTCCACCGGGAAGGAGGCGACCAGCTTGCCGTTGCGGGCGTTGACCGACATCGCGACGATGCCTTTGCCGCCGCGCCCCGTCACCCGGTATTCGAACGAAGAGGTGCGCTTGCCAAAGCCGTTTTCCGAAATCGTCAGCACGAATTGCTCCGCCGCCGACATGGCGACCAGCCGATCCTGCGAAATCGCGGCCTCGACCGGCAGGGCCTCGCCCTCGCCCTCTTCGGTCGGCTCGCCCGCCACCGCGCGGCGCCATTTCAGGTAAGCGGCGCGCTCGTCGCCGCTGGCGTCGAACTGGTCGAGAATCGCCAGCGAGATGACGACGTCGCCCTTGTCGAGGTTCACGCCGCGCACGCCCATCGAATCGCGGCCCTTGAACACCCGCACGTCATCGACCGCGAAGCGGATGCATTGCCCCGCCGCCGTCGTCAGCAGCACGTCCTGATTTTCGCGGCACACCGCGACATCGACGAAGCCCTCGCCCTCTTCGAGCTTCATCGCGATCTTGCCGGCGCGATTGACGGAGGCGAAATCGCTGAGCTTGTTGCGCCGCACCGTACCGCGCGTGGTGGCGAACATCACGTCGAGCGTCGCCCAGCTCTCCTCGTCCTCGGGCAGCGGCATGATGGTGGTGATGCGCTCGCCCGGCTCCAGCGGCAGCATGTTGACAAGCGCCTTGCCGCGCGCCTGGGGCGCGGCCAGCGGCAGCCGCCACACCTTCTCCTTGTACACCTGACCCTTCGAGGAGAAATACAGCACCGGCGCATGGGTCGAGGCGACGAACAGGCGGGCGACGAAATCCTCCTCGCGCGTCGCCATCCCCGAGCGGCCCTTGCCGCCGCGCCTCTGCGCCCGATAGGTCGAGAGCGGCACGCGCTTGATATAGCCGGCATGGCTGACCAGCACGACCATGTCCTCGCGCTGGATCAGGTCTTCGTCTTCCATGTCGGCTTCGGATTCGGTGATCTCCGTGCGCCGTTTGTTGGCGAAGCTGGTCCGCACCGCGGTCAGCTCGTCGCGGATGATGGTCTGCATCCGCGCCCGCGAGCCCAGGATTTCGAGGTAATCCTTGATCTCCACGGCGAGCTTGGTGAGCGCCTCGGCGATTTCCTCGCGCCCCAGCGCGGTCAGCCGGGCGAGCCGCAGTTCGAGGATCGCGCGCGCCTGCGTCTCGGACAGTTTGATCGTCCCGTCCGCGCGCAGCACATGACGCGGATCGGCGATCAGCGTCACTAACGCCGCCATGTCGTGGGCCGGCCATTCGCGCGCCATCAGCGCCTCGCGCGCGGAGCCCTGATCGGGCGAGGTGCGGATCAGGCGGATCACCTCGTCGATATTGGCCACCGCAATGGCGAGGCCGACCTGGATATGGGCGGTGTCGCGCGCCTTGTTGAGCAGATATTTGGTGCGCCGCGCGACGACGCTCTCGCGGAACTCCAGAAACGCCATCAGCATATCGCGCAGATTCATCATTTCCGGCCGACCGCCGTTCAGCGCGATCATGTTGCAGCCGAAGCTCGACTGCAACGCGGTGAAGCGCCAGAGCTGGTTCAGCACGACATCGGCCACCGCGTCGCGCCGCAGTTCGATCACGATCCGCATCCCGTCGCGATCGCTCTCGTCGCGCAGATCCGAAATGCCCTCGACCTTCTTTTCGCGCACGAGATCGGCGATGCGTTCAATCAAGGTCGATTTGTTGACCTGATAGGGAATCTCGGTGACGATCAGCGCCTCGCGGTCCTTGCGTAAAGCCTCCGTCTGCACGCGCGCGCGCATGATGATCGAGCCGCGCCCGGTGGAATAGGCCGAGCGAATGCCGGCCCGGCCGAGGATCAGGCCGCCGGTGGGAAAGTCGGGGCCGGGGATCACCTCCATCAGCTCCTCGACCGACATGTCGGGCTTTTCCATCAGCGCCAGCACCGCGTCGATCGCTTCGCCCAGATTGTGCGGCGGGATATTGGTCGCCATGCCGACGGCGATGCCGCCCGCCCCGTTGACGAGCAGATTGGGGAAGCGCGCCGGCAGGACGGTCGGCTCCAGCTCTTTCTCGTCGTAATTGGGCCGGTAATCGACGGTGTCCTTGTCGAGATCGTCGAGCATGGTCATCGTCAGCTTTTCGAGCCTGGCCTCGGTGTATCGGGAGGCCGCGGGCGGGTCGCCGTCGACCGAACCGAAATTGCCCTGCCCGTCGATGAGGGGCGCGCGCAGCGAAAAATCCTGCGCCATCCGCACCAACGCCTCATAGACGGCGATATCGCCATGCGGATGAAACCGGCCCGTCGTGTCGCCGGTGGTGCGCGCGCATTTGTTGTAGGGCCGGTCGGGCGTGAAATTCTGTTCGTACATCGAGAACAGGATGCGCCGATGCACCGGCTTCAGCCCGTCGCGCACGTCGGGCAGCGCGCGGCTGACGATCACGCTCATGGCGTAATCGAGATAGCTGCGCTTCATCTCGTCGAGAATCGAGACGGGCTTGATATCGGAGGGGTCCGACGGCTTTTCGGGTTGATCGCTCAAGGGATTTTCCGGGAGATTCGTTTGGCGTCTCTTACCCGATAAGGCGCCGCCGCGCTACCTCGCGCCGCAACGATCCACGTCGAAAAAACACTTTGTAATCAGACGATTGCTAGATAGGATGCGAAGCTCCGTCACGAGGGAGGCGAAATGGCCGCTCGCCCGCGTTTTGCCTCGCGACGGTTTCGCGACTAAACGGCGGTTGATAAGCCCCGCCAATCGCCGGGGCGCAAAGGAGTAGCCGCTTGCGGCGCGATGTTGTCACGCCTCAGATGCCCACCGAGCCGACGCAGGCCAGCCGGTTCAATCAGGCGCGCGCGGCGCGCTCCGCCACGCTCGCGGAGGATTACGTCGAGCTGATCGCCGATCTCATCGCCGCTCATGGCGAGGCCCGGGCCACCGAGGTGGCCAAGCGGCTCGGCGTCGCCCATCCCACCGCGCTCAAATGTCTGGCCCGGCTGAAGCGCGAGGGCTTCGTCACCTCGCGCCCCTATCGCGGCGTGTTCCTCACCGACGCCGGCGCCGCGCTGGCTGAGAAAGTGCGCGCCCGGCACCGGCTGATCGTCGACACTTTGCGCGCCATCGGCGTGCCCTCGGAAGCGGCCGAGGCCGACGCCGAGGGCATGGAGCACCACGCTTCCGAGGCGACGCTGGCGGCGTTCGCGAGGTTTTTGCGCGAGCGCGGCTAGCCGTCAGGCGCCGCCAACTCGTCGTAGCCGCGTCCGCGTAATTCGATCAAGCAAAACCCGTGGCCGAATGGGTCGGCGAGCGTCGCGGTCCGTCCGAACGGTTCATCGTGGATCGCCGTCTCGGCCGTTGCGCCCGCGGCCACGGCCCGCGCCAGCGCGCGCTCGACATCGTCCACGACAACGTCGAGATGCACCGGCGTCCAATGCCGTTCATAGCGCCGGCGATCCGCCGCCGCGCCGATCGAGCCGGCTGGGTTTTCCAGCAGATAAAGCCGTGCGGGCCAGCCGATCAGTTCGACCGCATGGGGGCTCAGCCGTCGCCCCTGCGACAGCCCGAAGGCGTCGCGATAGAATGCGACAGCCGCTTCGATATCGGGGACGTCGATATTGATGAGAAGGTCCATGCCGGGTGACCTCAAGCCTATGTCCGCGCCCTCGTCGCCAAAAGCTCCAACGCCGCCTGAACCTGCCTCTCCGGCGCAAGCGCCGCGTCGATGCAAACCGCCGCCTCGTCCGCTTCCGGCGGCTCCAGCGCGGCGAACTGGCTGTCGAGCAGCGAGGCCGGCATGTATTCGTGACGGCGCGCGGCGATCCGCGTCGCGATCAACGCCCGCGAACCGTCGAGATAGACCAAAACGAGATCGGGCCGCGCCGCGCGCAGCCGATCGCGATAGGCGCGCTTTAGCGCCGAACAGGTCACGACCACCGGCCGCCCCTCAGCCCCTCGCGCGCGCAGCATTTCGCCGATCCGGTCGAGCCACGGCGCGCGGTCGCTATCTTCGAGCGGGACGCCGGCCCGCATCTTCTCGACGTTTTCGGGCGGATGCAGGCTGTCGCCTTCGATCATCTCAAAGCCGAGCCGGTCGCCAAGCGCCTTGGCCAGCGTGGTCTTGCCGCAGCCCGAGACGCCCATCGCCACGAGCGCCGGCGCATCCTTTGCCGATGTCGCCATGCTCCCTCCCTGCGCGTCGAGCTTAGCGCGCGCGAGACGAGATGGCCACCCTTGCGGTCGGTGCAATTTAACCAATAAAATAGCGAATGACAGTTAGTTTGGAAATCCCGCGCGCGGCTTCGCTCCCGCTTGTCGCGGGCGAACTGGCGTTGGATTTCGCCAACACCTGCTCGGGCCGGGACACCCCCGCCTTTCGCGATCACCTCACCGCGCCCGAGCATGTCGCGCTATGGGCTGGCGACGCGGGCCTGCTGGCGCCGGCGGAGGTCGCCTGCCTTGTCGCCGCCCCGCTTAAGTCTAGGCTGCTCGCGGCGGCGCGAGCGCTGCGCGAGGACGTCCATGCGCTCGGCGTCGCGCTCGCCACTGGCCGCGATGCGCCGCCCGACGCGCTCAAACGACTGACCCGGGCCCATCTCAGCGCCCTGTCGCACGCGCGCCTCGCGCCGCAGGACGGACGCTACCGCTGGAGCTGGCCCGCGCGCGAACGTCCGGTCGAGGCGATCATCGGCCCGATCTCGATGTCCGCGCTGAAAATCCTGCAAAGCGCCGATCCCGGCCGCGTCAGGCAATGCCGGGGCGATTCTTGCGGCTGGCTGTTCTACGACGTCAGCAAGAACAACAGCCGCCGCTGGTGCGAGATGGAGGTTTGCGGCAACCGCGCCAAGCAGAGACGCTTCGCCCAGCGGGCGCGCGCATGAGGCGCGCCCGTTTGGTCTTGGCGCTCATGCTCGCTTCCTGCGCGCGCGAATTGGAAACCGACCAGGCCCGGCTCTGCCGCATGGCGTTGCCAGCGCTGAGCCCACCCGAAGCGGCGGTCGTCATCGACGCCCAACATGAGGACGCCGACGGCCGCGGCGTGAGCCTCGCCTATCGCGAGGGGCCGGCCGGGCCGTCCCGCCTCGCCCATTGCCGCTATCGCCGCCCCGGCCGGCCGCTGCATTCGACCGATCTCGTCGAGTTGAGCCTCGATGGCGCGCCGCTCAGTGCGCCGCGCCTGTTCTTCCTCATCCGGTTCTGGCTCGCGACCCCCGATGGCCGCGCCGCCGATCCCGCCCCGCTGGGGCGCATCGAGAGCCTGCCGCAGATTTCGCCGCGCGCGGCTTATGCGCTGCAACAGGGGTTCAACGCGCTGCCGCCGACGGCGATCTACGCCCTGCTGGCGGCCGCCTATTCGCTGATCTACGGCCTTGTCGGGCGCATCAACCTCGCCTTCGGCGCGCTCGCTGTGGCGGGCGGCTATGGCGCGGCGTTCGGCGCGGCGCTGTGGGTCGGCGCGCCGCCCGCCTACCCCTTGCTTTGCGCCGGCGCGCTCGGCGTCGCGGTCGCGGCCGGCTGGGGCGCGGTCTCCGGCGCGACGGCGCTCCTCCCCTTGCGCAACGCCCCCGGCCAGCAGACCCTGGTCGCCACCGTCGGCCTCGCCATTTTCCTCAGCGAATTGCTGCGCCTGACACAGGGCGAGCGGCCGAACTGGGTGGCGCCGATCCTCAACGCCCCGTTCGGCGTGGCGCGGGCGGGGGATTTCGTCGTCACCACCTCGCCCGATTCGCTGTTTTCCGCTGCCGTCGCGCTCGCCGCCGGCCTCGCGCTGATCGCCGCGATGCGCTGGAGCCGGTTCGGCCGCGATTGGCGCGCCTATGCCGACGACAGCTTCGCCGCCGCCCTGTTCGGGATCGACCCCGCCGCCGTGTTTCTAAAAACCTTCGCGCTGGCGAGCGCGCTCGCCGGCCTCGCCGGCTTCGTGATGACGATGTTTTACGGCGCGGTCGGCTACGAGTCCGCCGCTTCGCTCGGCCTCAAGGCGCTGGTCGCCGCCATACTAGGGGGCATCGGTTCGGTTCCCGGCGCGCTGATCGGCGCCCTGCTGCTCGGCGGCTTCGAGGCCGTCTGGTCGGCGACGTTTGCGATCGAATATCGCGACGTGGCGTCCTACGCCCTGCTGGCGCTGCTGTTGGCGCTGCGGCCCGGCGGCCTCTTGGGGCAACGCGAAAATTCCGGCCGCCGCTGGGCTTGATGGCGCCGCTTTCGCACGCCACATTGGCCTAAGCTCCGAGGAGGGCTCGCATGTCCCAGGCTTACATCTCCGCCCCCGCTCGCGTGGCGCTCGAAGGCGTCCGCACGCGCCGCTTGACGGCTTTGTGCTTCGATTTCGTCGCGGTCAGCGTCATCGCCACGCTGATCTACGTGCTGCTGCTCGTGCTCACGCTCGGGCTGTCGTTCTTCTTCCTGCCGCCTTTGTGGCCGATCGTCGCCTTCTTCTACAGCGGCGTCACCATGTCCGGCCCGCGCCACGCGACGCCGGGGATGCGGGCGATGGACCTCGAAGTGAGGCTGCATCACGGCGGCGCGCCGGTCCCGTTCCTCAACGCGGCCGCGCATGGGGCGTTTTTCTATATCAGCTGGTTCTTCCCGCTGGTGTTTCTGGTCACGCTGGTCGATTCGGACAAGCGCTTCCTGCACGATATCCTCTCGGGCGTAGTGGTGACGCGGCGTCAGTAAACGCTGTTGTCAGGTTCGCGAAAATATTTGCGCGAGCCCATTTCCGCGTTAACCGATCCGGACTAGCTTCACTCCCAGCGTGATTGCCAGGAGAGGCCCTTTTGACGCGCGAGGTTCGCGACGCTCCGCAGTTCTACCTGACGGCGCCTTCGCCGTGCCCCTATCTGCCGGGCATGGTGGAGCGCAAGGTGTTCACCCATCTCGTCGGCAAGCGCGCCGCCGCGCTCAACGACATGCTGACCCAGACCGGCTTCCGCCGCTCGCAGACCATCGCCTATCGCCCGGCCTGCGAGAATTGTCGCGGCTGCGTCTCGGTGCGGGTGCTGGTCGATGAATTTGCGCCCAACGACGCGCAGCGCCGCATCCAGCGCCAGAACGACGACCTGGTCGGCGTGATGACCGGGCCAAAGCCCAGTCCCGAGCAATATTCCCTGTTCCGCGACTATCTCGACGCCCGCCATCCCGACGGCGGCATGGCCGACATGTCGGTGCTCGATTTCTCGATGATGGTCGAGGACAGCCACATCGACACCATCGTCACCGAATATCGCCGCCGCGGACCCGACACCGCGATCAACGGCCGCGGCGAGGGGCCGCTGATCGCCGCCTGCCTGACCGACCGGCTCGCAGACGGCCTGTCGCTGGTTTATTCCTTCTACGATCCGGCTTTGGCCAAGCGCTCGCTCGGCGCCTATGTCATTCTCGACCATATCGCCAAGGCGCGCCGGCTCGGCCTGCCGCATGTCTATCTCGGCTATTGGGTCGATGGCTCGCGCAAGATGGCCTACAAGGGCGCCTACCTGCCGCAGGAGCGGCTCGGCCTCAACGGCTGGGTGCGGGTCGAACGGGAGCCCAAATGAGCCACGCCAATTTCGTCGCCACCGAGTGGCTCGACGCCCATCTCGGCGATCCCGATCTACG
>JANLPL010000314.1:0-16719 GCA_031367195.1 Bradyrhizobium sp. | reverse complement strand
GTGTTGAGGCTGGTATCCAACGCCGCCGCGATTTCGTGGTCCGTCCAACCCGCGCCCGCGTCCGAAATGTCCGCTTTCAGCAGGATGCGCGCCTTCGTGATCAATTGCGCCGATCGTTTGCCCGAGTTGATCACCGCCGCGAGCCGCTCGCGCTCCTCCGTACTCAATTTCACCACGTACTTCTTCGCGCCCGTATCCGTCCCTGCCACGAATCATCTCCGTCCTCGCCTCAACCGGGTAGCCACAGTGATTCAGAGATGCTCATAAATTTCAAGGACGCGAACGACTAGTGCAAAACGCCCAGCTCTTTTTCAACCCGCTTGACCTGTTCTTCGGCGGTCACGACTGGTGCTGGTACGACGACGGCTGGCGCGGCGACGGTTGGTACTGGTGCGGCTATGGCGACCGCGATGGATACGGCTATGGCGGCGGCGAAGGTTTCCACGGCTGGAGCGAGCATCGCTATGAGCGCGATTGGCAAGGCGGCGGCGGCGGCGATTTCCAGCGCCGCCAGGACGGCGGGGGACAGCATCGCGACGGCGGACAGCATCAGGGCGGCGGACAGCATCAGGGCGGCGGAAAGCATCAAGGCGGCGGCGGCGGAGGCAACAAATATGTCGATCCGCAAATCCACTTCCATCAATAGCGCGCTGTTGCTTCACTTCTGACCTCGGCCGCCTCACTTTGCGGGGCGGCCCCTTCGCGCGCTTGCGTTTCCCGATGGCGCGCGGGAAACTGGCGCCGCAAGCTTGCGCTGCGGGGAGGGGTCGTCCATGCATCATCCGTCGTTCCACGCCGTGGCGACGCCCGATAAGCCCGCCTACATCGTTGCGGAAACTGGGGAGACGCTGACCTTCGCCGAACTCGACCGGCGAGCCAATCAGGGCGCGCAACTGTTCGTCAGTCTCGGCCTTCAGCCCGGCGACCATATCGCGCTTCTGCTGGAGAACGGGTTGCCGTTTGTCGAGATTTGCTGGGCCGCGCAGCGCGCCGGCCTCATCTTCACTGCGATCAGCCGTTATCTGAAACCGGACGAAATCGCCCATATCGTCGAGGATTGCGCCGCCAGGGTGTTTGTCACATCGCCGGTCGGCGGCGGCCAGACGCGCGGTTTCATGGGCAAAAGCGGCGGCCCGGTCCTATATATGACCGAGACGCCCGCGCCCGGTTTTCGCTCCTGGGACATGGAAGTCGCCGCCCAACCCGTGACGCCCGCCGCCAATGCCTTCGCCGGCCGCGACATGCTCTATTCCTCCGGCACGACGGGGCGGCCGAAGGGCGTCGAGACCTCGTTGACGCCGGTGCCCTTCGGCGTGCTCAACCCGCTGCTCAAACTGCTGTGCGTCGAAATGTGTGGCGTCAATGCGGACAGCGTCTATCTGTCGCCGGCGCCGCTTTATCACGCCGCGCCGCTGCGCTTCACCATGACGGCGGCGGCGGTCGGCGCCACCGTCGTCGTGATGAAAGGCTTCGAGCCCGAGAGCTATCTGCGCGTGATCGAGAAATACCGCGCCACCCACAGCCAGCTCGTGCCGACGATGTTCGTCCGATTGCTGAAACTGCCGCCGGAGGCGAGAAACAAATTTGACATTTCTTCGCTGCGCGGCGCGATCCACGCGGCGGCGCCGTGTCCGCCCGACGTCAAACAACAGATGATCGATTGGTGGGGGCCGATCCTGATTGAATATTATGCGGGCACCGAAGGCAATGGCGTGACGATCATCAACTCGGCGCAATGGCTCGCCCATCGCGGTTCGGTGGGGCGCGCCTATGTCGGCGAGATCAGAATCGTCGACGAACAGACCGGCGCCGTTCAGCCGCCGCGCGTCAATGGCGTGGTCTATTTCGCCGGCGGCCCAGCCTTCGTCTATCGCAACGATCCCGCGAAAACCCGCGCCGCCTATATCAACGAGGGTTGGTCCACGCTCGGCGACATCGGCTATCTCGACGCGGACGGTTATCTCTATCTGACCGACCGCAAGGCGCACATGATCATCTCGGGCGGGGTCAACATCTACCCGCAGGAGACCGAGGACGTGCTGATCGGCCACCCGTTGTTGCTCGATGTCGCCGTGTTCGGCGTCCCCAACGAAGACCTCGGCGAGGAGGTCAAGGCCGTCGTGCAACTGCGCGATTTTTCCCGCGCCAGCGAGGCGCTGGCGGCTGAGCTGATCGATTGGTGTCGCGAGCGCATCTCCGATCTCAAATGTCCGCGCAGCGTGGAGTTCGAGCGCGTTCTGCCGCGCACCCCGACCGGCAAATTGATGAAGCGGGAATTGCGCGACCGCTATTGGCCGGCCAAGGCTTGAGGCGCGGCGCGAAGTCGTTCAAACAGGCTCGCTGCAACAGAGGCCCCGAGTTCCCGCGATGCGAAAGTTTTCCTGGCGGTTCGCCGCGCTGGCCCTGCTGCTGGGCCTAAGCGCGGCGCGCGCCGATCCCGTCCCCAGCCTGTGGGACCCGGCGCTGCATCCCGACAAACCCGACCTCGGCGGCTTGAAGGCGATCCGCTTCCTGACATCGGACGATTATCCCCCGCTCGATTTCGCGCTTCCCGACGGCTCGCTCGCCGGCTTCAACGTCGAGATCGCGCGCGCGATCTGCGAGCAATTGCGGCTGCCCTGCACGATGCAGGCGAGGCGCTGGGATACGCTGGTCGAGGCGCTGGAGACCTCCAAGGGCGACGCGATGATCGCCTCGATGCGCGCGACCCCTGACCTGCGCGCCAGGCTCGATTTCACCGCGCCCTATTATCTGACGCCCGCCCGCTTCGCTGCACGCAAGACCTTTCCGCAGGGCGAGATCGACGCCGGGGCGCTCCGCGAAAAGACCGTCGGCGTGATCAAGTCGAGCGCGCACGAACGCTTTCTTGGCGACTTCTTCGCGCAAGCGAAATCGAAGCCCTACGAGGATTTCGCCGCGTTGCACAATGCGCTGAAAGCGGGCGAGATCGACCTCGCCTTCGCCGATGGGTTGACCCTTTCCCTCTGGCTGGGCGGCGAGGACGCCGCCGATTGCTGCGCCTTTCGCGGCGGCCCGTTCCTGGAGAGCCGGTATTTCGGCGAGGGCGTGTCGATCGCGGTGCGAAAGGACGATCCCACGCTGCGACGCGCGCTCGACTGGGCGCTCGCGCGCGTCTGGGCGCGGGGGCAATATACGGAAACATTTCGCAAATACTTCCCTGTTTCGTTTTATTGAACGGCTTTGCGGCGCCGCGTCATCGGCGCTATAGGAGCCCATGCCGTCGGGCCAACAAGCCTTTGTCGCCCAAGCCTTTGTCGCCGATGCCACCGAGCGGCTGATCGCGCCGCCGTTGCGCGCGCGAGCTTCCGCGCGTCTGGCCGTCGCCACGCTCGCCGCCGTGGCGTTGGAGCTTGGCGTCTTCGCGCTGATCTATTTCGAGCGCGGCGATCCGCCGCCCGCGCCGGAGCCGGTTCCGATTGAGATCGTGCTCGAACCGCCGCCGCCCCCTCCGCCGCCCCCCGCCAGCCCGCAACCGCAACCGCAAGCGCAGGAATACGAGAAGCCGGCCACCGACGCGCCGCGCGAGGGCAAGAGCGACCGCGACGACGAGAACGTTGCGGAGAAGCCAAAACCCGCCGCCGCGCCGCCGCCGCCTGCGCCGACCTCTTCGCCCGAGGCCTCCAAGCCGACGCAAGCGCCTGCTCCGGAACTGGCGAAGGCTGAGGAGGCCGAAGCGCCGCCGCCCGCCAAGGAAGAGCCGGCTCCCGCGCCGCCAAAGCCTTCCGTGCTGGCGCCGCTGCCCAAGAGCTTCGAAAGCGTGCCCGAGGTCGACTTCGGCGGCGAGGCGATGAAATCGCCGGTCACGGGCGGCGGCGCCAAGGCGACTTATTTTTCCATGCTGTATGGTCTGGTCGTGCCGCGTATGCGCGTGCCGGCGGTCGCCCATGCCTATGGCCGCCGGCTCACCGGCGTGATCGCCTTTGTGGTGGACGGGCGCGGCCGGCTGACGCAGCGCTTCGTGGTCGAGAGCAGCGGCTCGCTGGAGCTGGACGAGGCGGCGATGCAGGCGGTCGCCGAAGCCTCCCATTCTTTCCCGCCGCCGCCGCGCAAGGCGCCGATCGGGATGCGGTTCACCTATACCGTCAATTGAGCGGCGCCGGTTTCGTCACCTTGTAGAGCTTAGCGAAGCCGCGATCGGCGATGGGTTCGAGACCCGCGCGCGCGGCGGGGTCGAAATCGCTTGCAGCGGGCAGGTCGGCGTTCAACACCAGCACATAGTCGAAATGGATGCGCCAATCCTTGAGATAGGGGTCGCCGGACAGCGCCGTGCCCAACTGGCGGGGGTAGGGGATCGACGACGCCTCCACCGCGATCTCGCGCCATGGCGGCCGCACGACGAGCGCATGTTGGCCCGGCACTGAGAACAGCGTCGGCACGAAGGCTTGCGCCTCGATCACCGCCAGCGCGCCCAGATGACGGCCGGTCGCGCGCACCCCGTTGGGCGACCCGATCATGAACCTCCCCACCGGCGCCGCCCGCCAGTCGGGCGTCTCCTGTTGCAGCGTTATCATCGATGCGCCGGGCGGCATGGCGCGCATCGCCTGCAACAATCCGGCGACGTCGCTTTGCCGGGCCATCCAAACCCAGCCGATCCACAACGCCCGGCCGAGCACGGGTAGCGCGACCGCTGCCAAGAAAAGCCGCCGCTCGGACGAAGCGCGCGGCCGCAAGCCGGCCAGGAACATCAGCGCCGCCATGATGGGGAAGCGCTGCGGCAACCATGAGCCGTCGCCAATCGCGTCCGGCGCGAGCGGAGAGAGTGCGAACAGAGCGCCCGCCGCCAGCGTGAGGCCCGCATGGAGCTTCGCCCGGCGCGCAACCAGCGCATAGACGATGATCGCGACGATGGGGACGGTCGTCACGAGATCGCCGGTCAGATTGTAACTGAGGATCGGCGACAGCAGGATCGTTAGAATATGAATGGGATCGACGATATTGGCGGCGTCGCCCCAGAACGGCAGCGGCGGCTTCGCGCTCGATCGCCAGACAAAATGCGCCACAACAACCGGCGTGGCGGCGGCGCAGAACAGCGCTAGCGCCCGCGAGCCCAAGCGCGCTCGCAGAGATCTGCCGTCAAACTCGGGCCCGAACAGCAACGCCAGAATCGTGAGCGCATAAAACGCGAGCCCGAGCGGGTGGACAAACAACAGGATGGTCGAAAAGATCAGATGAAACGCGAGGCTCTCGGCAAGTTTGTCAAGCTGCTTCGAGACGACGGCGGCGAACAGCAGCGCCAGGCCGAGGCTGATCTGGAAATTGACAAAACCGGCGATCGCCGTGGTCGACCACGCCAGCGCGAGAAACGCCAGTTGCAGGGGATGAAATTTGCCGACCAACGCCCGGTTCAGCAGGACGCCTCCCAGGGGAGGGCCGAGAAAGGCGAGCGCGACCAGAATTTTGCCGACCACGAAAATGGGCAGGACATGCGCCAGCGCGGCCGCCGCGAGATCGACGCCGACATTGGCGCCGGCCTTAGCGATATCAATACGATAGGTGCTATCGAGCGGCGGCTCGCTGGCGCCGCCCGCCATCAACCAGATGCGGGCGAGATGGTTGGGAAAATCCATGATCGGCGGCATTTTTGCCGCCAGCGCCGGGGCCAGCGCGATGGCGAAGCCGAGCGCGAGCCCGGCGCCGGTCCTATTTTGCAATATCTTGGACACGCCGTTCCCAATCTGCTTGTGCGCGACAACCGACCGTGTAGAGCCTTAGCTCTTCCTCCCCGCGATCTTCGCGATCTCCCGCATCGTCTTCAGCGCCCCGGCGAGCCGGTCCTCCAGCGCGTCATACTCGCCGCTGACGACGATCCGCATATCGGGCCGCACCCGCGCCACCGGGTTCGCCGTCACCCACTTGACCAACCCCGCGGGGTTGGCGAAGGAATTGTCGCGGAAGGCGATCGTCATGCCCTTGGCGCCGGCGTCGAGCTTTTCGACGTGGCTCAGCCGGCAGAGCGCCTTGATCCGCACCAGCTTCAGCAACAGATCGACCTCCGGCGGCGGCGGCCCGAAACGGTCGACGATCTCGGCCCCCATCGCCTCGATCTCGGCCTCTTCCGACAGGCCCGACAGGCGGCGGTAGAGCGACAGCCGCGTCGTCAGATCGGCGATATAGGCTTCCGGGATCGTCACCGGCGAGCCCAGCGCGATCGTCGGCGACCAGACATCCTCGACCGGCTCGGAAGCACCCGACTTCAGCCGCTCGACGGCGTCCTTCACCATCTGCTGATAAAGCTCGTAGCCGACTTCCTTGATATGGCCGGACTGCTCCTCGCCGAGCAGGTTGCCGGCGCCGCGCAGGTCGAGATCGTGGCTCGCCAGTTGGAAGCCGGCGCCGAGCGTGTCGAGCGATTGCAGCGCGGTCAGCCGCCTCGAAGCCTGCGGCGTCATCTGTTTGTTGGCGGGCGTGGTGAAGATGGCGTAGGCGCGCGTCTTGGAGCGCCCGACCCGGCCGCGCAACTGATAAAGCTGGCCCAGACCAAACATGTCGGCGCGATGCACGATCAGCGTATTGGCGCGGGGAATGTCGAGCCCGGATTCCACGATCGAGGTCGACAAGAGAATGTCGTATTTGCCGTCGTAGAAGGCGCCGATCTTGTCCTCAAGCTCGGTCATCGCGAGCTGGCCATGCGCGACGACAAATTTGCACTCCGGCACGTTCTGGCGCAGGAACGCGGCGCATTCGTCGAGATCCTCGATGCGCGGGCAGACATAGAACGATTGCCCGCCGCGATAGCGCTCGCGCAGCAGCGCCTCGCGCACGATCAGCGTATCGAACGGCGAGACGAAGGTGCGCACCGCCAACCGGTCAACCGGCGGCGTGGCGATGATCGAGAGATCGCGCACGCCGGACATGGCGAGTTGCAAAGTGCGCGGGATCGGCGTGGCGGAAAGCGTCAGCACATGCACTTCGGCGCGCAAATCCTTCAGCCGCTCCTTGTGGCCGACGCCGAAATGCTGTTCCTCGTCAATCACGACAAGGCCGAGATCCTTGAACGCCACCGTCTTGCCGAGCACGGCGTGCGTGCCGATGACGATATCGACCGAGCCTTCAACCAACCCTTTTTTCGTATCGCGCTGCTCGACAGTTCCGACCATGCGCGAAAGCTGGCCGATCTTGATCGGCAGACCTGCAAAGCGCTGAGTGAAGTTCTTGAAATGCTGGCGCGCGAGCAGCGTCGTCGGCACGACGACGGCGGTCTGTTTGCCGTTGATCGCGGCGGCGAAGGCGGCGCGCAGCGCGACCTCGGTCTTGCCGAAGCCGACATCGCCGCAGATGAGCCGGTCCATCGGCCGGCCGGCGCCGAGATCGTCAATCGTCGCTTCGATCGCGCGTGATTGATCCTCCGTCTCCTCATAGGGGAAGCGGGCGCAGAATTCGTCGTACGGCCCCTCGGGCGGCGTGAGGCGGATGGCGGCGCGGGTGAGGCGTTGGGCGGCGATGCGCACGAGTTCGCCCGCCATGTCGCTGACGCGCTTCTTCAGCCGCGCCTTGCGGGTTTGCCAGCCGGCCGAGCCGAGCCGGTCGAGTTCGCCCGTCTCCGAGCCATAGCGGCTCAGCAGTTCGAGATTCTCCACGGGGAGGAATAGCTTGGCGTCGCCGGCGTAATGGATCTCCAGACAATCATGCGGCGCGCCCGCCGCCTCGATGGTTTTCAGGCCGACAAACCGGCCGACGCCATGGTCGATATGCACAACCAGATCGCCCGCCGAGAGGGCGCTCGCCTCCGCCAGCACATTCTCCGCGCGGCGCTTGCGCTTCGATTGGCGCACGAGCCGGTCGCCCAGAATATCCTGCTCGCCAATCACGGCGAGATCGTCGGCCTCGAACCCGTGCTCCAAGGCGACAACCGCCAGCGGCAGCGCTCCGGGGCGCGCGCCCCGAACCTGCGCATAGGAGGAAACAAGCTCCAGCGATTTCAGCCCGTGCTCGGCCAGCACATGGCTCAGCCGTTCGCGCGAGCCGTCGCTCCAACCAGCGACCACCACCGTCTTGCCGGCTTCGCGAAGGCCGCGCACATGCGCGACCGCCGCCTCGAACACGTTGATGTTTTCATCCGCCCGCTCGGGCGCGAAATCGCGGCCCACCCGGCCGCCGCAGTCGATCACGTCGCGCGCGTCCGGCGCGGCCTCGAACGGCGCCAGCCGCGCGACGGGGCGCGCATTGAGCGCGGCGGCGAATTCGCTCGCGCTGAGATAGAGCCGGTCCGGCTTCAGCGGCTGATAGTCGTTGGCGACCGGGTCCTGCTCGCGCGCGTATTTGCGGGCGGAATAATAGTCCTCGATCTGGGCAAAGCGGTTGTTGGCGACATCCTCGGCGCGGGCGTCGAGCACCAGCGGCGCGTCGCCGCAATAGTCGAACAGCGTGTCGAGCTTGTCATAAAACAGCGGCAGCCAATGTTCGAGACCGATGGCGCGGCGGCCTTCGCTGATCGCCTCGTAGATCGAATCGCCCCGGCGGGGCACGCCAAACTCGGCCGCGTAGCCCTGCCGGAAGCGGCGGATCGTGTCCGTGGTGAGTTGCGCTTCGCTCATCGGCGTCAGGTCGAGTGAGCGCAACAGCCCGGCGCTGCGCTGGGTCTCGGGATCGAAGGGCCTAATCGATTCCAGCGTGTCGCCGAAGAAATCGAGCCGCAACGGCGTCGGCAGGGCGGGGGCGTAAAGGTCGAGAATGCCGCCGCGCTGCGCGTAATCGCCGACGTCGCGCACGAGGCTGGCGCGCGAGAAACCGTTCGACTCTAACCAGCCGACCAGCGTCTCCATATTGAGCACATTGCCGGGGGCGACCGACAGCGCGGCTTTGGCGAGATAGGCGCGGGGGGGGACGCGCTGGGTTAGCGCGTTCGCGGTCGTCACCAATAGGCGCGGCCGCTCGCGCGCCCCCCGCGTCAGCGCGAGCCGCGCCAGCGCCGTCATGCGTGCCGAGGCGATCGCCGCATTGGGCGAAACGCGGTCGTAGGGCTGGCAATCCCAGGCCGGCAGCAGCAGCGCCTCGATCTCCGGCGCGGCGAAGGCGAGCGCATCGATGAAATTCTGCGCCCGGATCGAATCGCGCGCGACGAAGGTCAGCGCGACGGCGCGGTTTTCCGCGTCGCGGGCAAGAGCACGCACGAGATCGGCGACGACGAAGGCGTCAAAACCTTCCGGCGCGCGCGACAGCGTGATCGCAGTCGGTTGGCGGAGCCGCGTGGCGGCGGCGACGGGGGCGTTCACGGCGTCGCCTCTTGCGACGCCGGCGTCGCCTCTTGCGACGCCTGCGCCTCGCGCGGGGCGGCTTTCAGCCGGGCGAACAGGGGGGTGTCGAAGTGTTGCGGGATGGCGGCCTCCCCGATCAGCCAGGAGAGAATGTCGGGATCGGGCAGGTCGAGCCATTGCTCGACCTCGTCGAGTTCGGCCTCGCTCAGCGAAGTCAGATGCGCGTCGGCGAAGCCGCCAAGCGCAAGGTCCATCTCACGCAGGCCCCTGCGGCGGGCGCGAAACAGAATTCGTCGCCGTCTCTCATCGAGCCCGGCGCTGGAGAGCGACATGGAAATCCCCGTGGGAAGTTATGCCGCCATATAGTGCGGCGCGCGCGGCTTGTCAGCGCGGGACGAGCGCGGCGCGCAGATGGGGCGGGAGAGCGGGGAGTTCGTCGGTCGCCGTTCGCCAAACGACATTGAAATTGATGTCGAAATAGGCATGAGCGAGCCGGTTTCGCAATCCGATCGCCAGTCGCCACGGAATGTTCGGAAGTGATTGGCGCGTTTCCGTCGAAATTTTCGTGGACGCTTCGCCGAAGATTTCGATGGCGCGGGCCAGCGCCAAGGCGAGTTGCTTGTCGCTGTCCAGATCCTCGCGAGTGCGTCCGTTCGTAAAGGAAACGGCATTCTCGGCCGCCTCGATCATGTGCTGGATGCGGATCGCGTCTTCGCGCCGCATATTGCGGCTCGGCAGTGGAGACGACCTCGTCGCGGAAGTAACGACTCAAATCCTCGGCCGTCCGTAGATCCTCTTTGGCGCCGCCCGCCAACTCCGATAGTTCGATTTCCAATTGGGTCAGCCCCATCAATCCCGGCTCGCCGCCCGGCTCAAACTCGACCAGCAGATCGATGTCGCTGTCGGGCCGCGCCAGACCCTTCAGCCGGGAGCCGAACAGGCTGAGTTTTTTCACCCGCCATCTCCCGCACAAGGTGGCGAGGCGAGCGTGGTCCTCGAAGATCGCGGTCATCGTGCGCTAAGTCGCGCAATCCGCTCTCATCGTCAACCGGCGAAAGCCCTCACGCGGCTTCCACGATGCGGACGGCGGGGGCTGGCGTTGAGGATCGCCTCGACCGCCTGCGCGACGTCCTCGGCCTCAACTTCGGCAGGGCCGGCATAATCGACGCGCAACTCAGCCAGCCCATCGCCGCCGCCGAAATCGAGCAGAATGAAGACGAAACCTTCGTCGGCATTGACCGACAGCGCCCAACCCCGCCCCCGTGTGTGCGGGCCCTGCGCGGGCACGTCATGCGCCAGGAGTTGGTCGCGCAGCCAAACGGCGAAGCGCTTCTGACCGGCGAGCGGCGCCTTGGCGGCGGCGGGATCGTAGAGCGCGGGGGCGTCGAAAGAGAATGTCCACAAGCAGACCTCCGTTGCGCGAGGGTTGATCTTCCGCAACGTAAGTCGCACCGGTAAAGGAACTCTGCCGGAGATGCTTAGAATTACTCAGCCGCCGCAGGCAACGCCTCCGGTTCATGCGTTTGTTCGCGCACTTCGCGCGCGTCCCGCGCCTCGCGCGGCGTCAGCAGCCACTTGAACAGCCACCACATGCCCCGTCCGAGATCGTCCAGCACGGTGAACACCGCCGGCACGAACACCAGGCTCAGCACGGTCGAGACGATCAGCCCGCCGATCACCGCGATCGCCATCGGCGAGCGGAAGCCACCGCCGTCGCCCATGCCCATCGCCGAGGGCACCATGCCGGCCGCCATGGCGATAGTGGTCATAACGATCGGCCGCGCGCGCTTGCGGCCGGCCTCCACCAACGCTTGCGTACGCGGCATGCCGCCGGCGATCGCCTCGACCGCGAAATCGACCAGCATGATCGCATTCTTGGTGACGATGCCCATCAGCATGAGAATGCCGATAACGACCGGCATCGACATCGCTTTATGGGTGATCAGCAGCGCCAGGATCGAGCCGCCGATCGACAGCGGCAGCGAGATCAGGATGGTGATCGGTTGCAGGAAGCTGCCGAACAGCAGCACCAGCAGGCCATATACCATCATCAGCCCCGCGCCCATCGCCGCGGCGAACGAGGCGAACACTTCGCTCATGACCTCGACGTCGCCGGTTTCGCGAATCTCGACGCCCTTGGGCAGGTTTTTCGCCGTCGGCAGCGCCTTGATCGCGGCCACCGCCGAGCCGAGCGGCGCATCGCCGCGAAGATCCGCCTCGATGGTCACGCGACGGGTGCGGTCAAACCGGTTGATCGCGGTCGGCCCATGCCCGACCTCGAAATCCGCCACCGCGGCGAGCGGCGTCGCGCCGCCGCTCGCTGTCGGCACGCGCAGGTTCTGCAACACGCCCATGCGGCCGCGCGCGGATTCGTCGAGTTCGACCCGGATCGGGATCAACCGGCCGTCAACCTTGAATTTCGCCAGATTGGCGTCGACGTCGCCCAGCGTCGCCACGCGGATGGTTGTGGACAACGCTTCCGTGGAGACGCCGAGATCGGCGGCGACCTGACGGCGCGGGGCAATCTGCAATTCCGGCCTGTCCAACTCGGCGGTCGAGATCGGATTCTCCAGCATCGGCAGCGCCCGCATCTCGCTGGCGATCTGATTGGCGGTGTCGTTGATCTCCTTGTTGTCGCGGCCGGCGACGATCAACTGCAAGTCGCGCTGCCCGTTGTCTTTCATGAACCAGAAGCGCACGTCGGGTTCGTTGGCCATGAAGGCGGAGATGCGGGTCTGCAACTGCTTCTGCGACAACTCGCGCTTCGATTTATGCACGAAGTTGATGACGAAACTGCCCTTGCGCGGCTCCGACGCGCCGCCGAGGATCTGGCCGCCGAACACCATCACCGAACGCACCTCCGGCATCGCCTTCAGTTTATCGGAAATTTCGCGCGTGACGCGGTCGGTGTCCGCCAGCCGCGAGCCCGGCGGCAATTCCACAGCCAGCAGGGCGCGCGCGAGATCGTCGGCCGGCAGGAAGCCCGACGGCAGCAGGCGGGTCGACCACAGCGAGACGGCGAAGATCAGCGCGCCAAACAACAGCGTGATCCAACGCCAGCGCACCGAGCCGCGCACCAGCCGCGTATAGAAGCGCATGACCGCGCCGTCGGTATGCTCCTCGTGGCGGGGCGCGCGCATGAAATAGGCGGCCAACACCGGCGTGATAAAGCGCGCCACCAGCAGCGAGAACATCACCGCCATGGCGACGGTGAGGCCGAACTGGCGGAAATACTGGCCCGCTATCCCGCCCATGAAGCTGACGGGGGAAAAGATCGCCGCGATCGACAGCGAGATCGCGATCACGGCGAGGCCGATTTCGTCGGCCGCCTCCAGCGAAGCCTTGTAGGCGGATTTGCCCATCCGCATATGACGCACGATGTTTTCGATCTCGACAATGGCGTCGTCGACCAGAATGCCGGTCACCAGGGTGATCGCCAGCAGGCTGACGAGGTTGAGCGAGAAGCCGACCGCCTGCATCGCCCAGAACGTCGGCAGCACCGAGAGCGGCAGCGCCAGCGCGGTGACGAGCGTGGCGCGAATGTCGCGCAGGAATATGAACACGACGACGATGGCGAGCAGCGCGCCTTCGATCAGCGTCTCCATCGTCGAATGGTAATTGCCGATTTCGTTGTCGACCTGGGTGTCGACCTTGGTGAACTTCACTTCCGGGTGCTGCGCTTCGACTTTCTTGAGCTTCTCGGCCACGGCGCGATCCACCGTCACGTCGCTCGCGCCCTTGGCGCGGGTGATGGCGAAGGCGACGATGGGTTGGTCGAACAGCCGCGTGAACGTGCGCGGCTCCGCCGCCGTGTCCGACACCGTGCCGAGATTGTCGAGCCGCACACGCCGGCCGCCGGTAAGCGCGATCGGCAGCGACTTCAGTTCTTCGAGCTTATTGGCGCCGGCGAGCGTACGGATAGCCTGCTCCTGGCCGCCAATCTCGCCGCGACCGCCGCCCAGATCGACATTGTCCTGCCGGAGTTGCTCATTGACCTGCGCGGCGGTGACGCCCAGCGCCAGCAGCTTCTGCGGGTCGAGCGACACGCGGATTTCGCGCTCGACGCCGCCGAAGCGGTTGACGTCGCCGACTCCCTTCAGGCTCTGCACTTCGCGCGCGACCGTATCATCGACGAACCAGGACAATTGCTCCACCGTCATGCCCGGCGCCGAGGCCGCATAGGTGACGATCGGCAGGCCCTCGATATTGATCCGGTTGACGATCGGCTCGTTGATCGTGCGCGGCAGATCGGCGCGGATCTTCGCGATTCTGTCCTTCACGTCGTTGAGCGCGCGGTCGATGTCGGTCGAGCCGACATAGAACTGGACGATCGTCTGCGACGACCCGTCGCCGATTTGGCTGGCGATGTGCCAGACGCCGTTGAGGCTGGCGACCGCGTCCTCGACCTTCTTCGTCACCTGCGCTTCCAACTCAGACGGCGCGGCGCCGGACTGGGTGATCAGCACCTGCACGATGGGAATGTCGATGTTGGGGAATTTGGTGATCGACATCGTGCGGAAGCTGACCAGCCCGAGCAGCATCAGCACGCAGAAGCCGACGATCGCCGGAATCGGCGTGCGGATCGACCAGGCGGAGACGTTGAGACGCATGGTTTCCTCTCAGCCGCCCGCGCCGACGATCATCGGCATTGGTCGCACCCTGTCGCCGGGGCGCAGGAACGAAGCGGCCCGCGCGACCAGCATTTCGCCGGGCGCGACGCCCGACAGAATTTCGATCTCGTCACCCTCGACGATGCCGAGCTTCACCTTGCGGCTCTCGACCTTGCCGTCCTTCACGACCAGCGCCACGCCTTCGTCGCCGTCGCGCTTGACCGCGGTGGTCGGGGCGCCGACGCCGTCGCGGGCGACGAGGTCGAGTTCGCCGGAGGCGAAGGCGCCGAGCCGGGCGTGGTCCGTCTGGCCAAGCGCGATGCGCGCCTTGCCGGTTCGGCTCGCCTTATCGACCTCCTGATCGACCAGCCGCACCGAACCCTCGACCGGCGCCTCGACGCCGGGCAGATGCAGCGTCGCCGTCATGCCGGGCTTGAGCCGCGGCAGCCATTGCTCGGGCACCTCGGCGTTGAGGTCGATCGCGCCGTCGGCGATGATGCGGAACAGCGGCTCGCCGCCCGGCGCGGCCAGCGCTCCGAGCTTGGCCGAGCGTCGGCTGATGAGCCCCGCCACCGGCGCGCGCACTTCCGTGCGGCCGATCCGCACCATCATTTCCTGCCGGTCGGCGTCGCGGGCGCGACGGTCGGCTTGCGCCACGCTGAGGGCGTTCCTGGCCGCCGACTGCGTGGCCTGCGCCGAACGCAGGTTCGTCTCGCGCTGCTCGACGGTGGAAACCGACATCACGCCCGGCCCGAGTTTCCTGGCGCGGTCATATTCGCTCGAAGCCCAGTCGACCTGGCTCGCGGATTGCGCGATCATGCTTTTCGCCTGATCGATCGAGGCGTCCGCGCGCGATTTGGCGGCGTCATTCTGCGCCAGCAGCGCGTCCAGCTGCGTGCGGTCGAGCCGGGCGAGCAGCTGGTCCTTGGCGACGCGGTCGCCGTCCTCGGCGTCGATCTCGACCACGGTCAGGTCGGCGATCTTCGGGGCCACCAGCACCTCCTCGCGCGCGGTCAGCGTGCCGGAGACGAACAGCCGGTCGGTGAACTTGCGGGTCTGGGCTTCCACCACCGTGACAGCCGGAGGCTCGACCTCGCGCGGCGCGTCGGGCTCCGCCTTGATCGCGACGGGCGCGCAGGCGGGGCGCGGGGTCATGCCCCATTTGTCCAGCGGCAGCAGCGGCGGATCGCACGGCCGCAGCGTCCATTGCGCGTAGAGCCCGCCCGCGCCGAGCGCGGCGAGCAGGAGCAGCGTGAAGAAAAGGCGACCCATCTCAGATCTCCGAGCCCGGCGTCAGCACGCCGGCGAACAAAGCTTCAAACACGCCGAGCGCCATTGCGGATTCGGCCTCCAGATCGAAATCGGGCTCCAGCGCGATGCGCTTGAACAGCCCGGCGACTAGCGAAAAAAGCAGCCGCGCCGCGAAGCGGGATTCGACGGTCGCGGGTGCAACGCCGCGCGATTTCGCCAGATCGAACAGATCGGCAAGGCCGACAATCACGTCGCGGTCGAGCTGGCGGGTGAATTCGGCCACGCGCGGATTGCGGCCGGATTCGGCCCAGATCTCGACGATCATCCGCGCCTTCGCCTTGGCGCAGCCCAACACATGCTGCTTGAGCGCCGCACGCATGGCGCGCTTGAGATCATCGGCGCCTTCGAGCGCGGCGAAGGATTCCGAGCGCTGCGTCTGGTCGGCCAGACAAAGGCCTTCGACGATCGCCTCTTTCGAGGGAAAATAGCGGTAGAGATTGCCGGCGCTCATGCCGGCTTCCTCCGCCACCTGCGTCATCGTCGCCGCATGAAAGCCGTAGCGCACGAACGCGCGCTCGGCGCATTCGAGAATATGGACGCGGCGCTCTTCCTCCGGCGGACGACGGATACCGATGGGACGGACCACGTTCATGCAACGATCCTGTGAGAATGAACGTTCATTCTCATGCGATCGGATTGTGTCCTTTCCGGGGCGGAGCGTCATCGGAATTTGCTCCCGTCGAAGCCGGGGTTTGGTTAAGAGGGCAGGCTTGCGTGGAGATGAGAATGACTATGCGTTGCATTCGAGCAGGCGTCGCACTCGGCCTCGTCGCATGGCTCGGCGTCGCCCCTGCGACGGCGGCCAACTGGTTTGACCCGACCCCGGAATCTGCCGCCAAAGGCGATCTGCCGCCCGACGCCGACCCCTATTACTCGACCGCCAGCGCGACCGACCACGACGTGGATTTCCACACCACCACGGCCAAAGTGATCGCCGACCCCACGCATGAGCCGCCGGGCACGCTGACCATCAGCACCCGTCAGCGCAAACTGTTCCTGTCGCTGCCCGAAGGCCGCGCGCGCGAATATCGCATCGCCGTCGGGCGTCAGGGTTTTTCGTGGAAAGGCAAGGCGGAGATCGGCCGCAAGGCCTATTGGCCCGGCTGGACGCCGCCGCCGGAAATGCTGGAGCGCCAGCGCGATCTGCCCGAACATGTCGACGGCGGCCCGTCGAACCCGCTCGGCGCCCGCGCGCTGTATCTGTTTCAGGACCACAAAGACACGCTGTTTCGCATCCACGGCACCAACGAGCCCAAGAGCATCGGCAAGGCGGTGTCTTCGGGCTGCATAAGGATGCTCAACGCCGACGTGATCGACCTTTACGGCCGGGTGCAGAAGGGGACCAAGGTGGTGGTGGAGTAGGGCGGGCAGGCCGGGATCACATGCGGCGTAAGGATTGTGGTGATATGATACGCTTGGCGGAGTTTTATCCTGGTTGCGGAGCGCCCGCGAACGCGTCGCTCATTAATCGGGCAATTCGTATCATGTCCCCGTAATTGCCGGCTTCACGCGCCTGTGGAGGGTTCTTTGACGACGTGGAAGATAATGAGTGGCGATCGCGGAATGGCGTTGCAGAGGATGGA
>JANLPL010000311.1:0-1538 GCA_031367195.1 Bradyrhizobium sp. | reverse complement strand
GAGGCCGACGTCAAGCTGATCGCCTGCCAGATGACGATGGATCTGTTCGAATATGAAACCAGGGACATGATCGACGGCGTGAAACTCGGCGGCGCGGCGACCTATATCGAGAAGGCGCTCGCCTCCCACATCAACCTGTTTATTTGATCGGGGAAGGAGAGACTATGGCCGACGTCACGCTCGACGCGAAGGGATTGAACTGCCCGCTGCCGATCCTGCGTGCCCGCAAGGCGCTGAAGGACGTGCCGCCCAACGGCACACTGGAGATTCTGGCCACCGATCCCGGCTCGCTGGAGGATTTCGCCGCCTTCTGCCGCACCACCGGCAATATTCTGGCCGAGCAATCCGCGCACGGCGGCGTCTATCGCTTCGTGATCAGGCGCGCCTCGGACTAGGCGCGGCTTGAAATTCCCGCCCTTTGCAAGCACACACTGTCGTTGGCGAATCTCGCGCCGGGATGGAGGTTTGAAGGCGGATGGTTACGACACGCAACGAAGCGCTCAGCAAAGTCCCCGAAGTCACGCTCGGCTTCTGGATCATCAAGATTCTGGCGACGACGCTGGGCGAAACCGGCGGCGATGCGGTTTCGATGTCGATGGGCCTGGGCTATGCGGCCGGCACGCTCATTTTCGCCGCGGTGTTCGTGGCCGCGGTCGGCGCGCAGGTGCGGGCGCAACATTTCGTGCCCTGGCTCTATTGGCTGACCATCGTCGCCACGACCACGGTCGGCACGACGCTGGCCGATTTCGCCGATAGGTCGCTGGGCATCGGCTATGCCGGCGGCTCCTCGCTGCTGCTGGCTTTGCTGGCCGCTTCGCTGGCGATCTGGCGCTGGTCGGAGGGCGCGGTTTCGGTCGACACGGTAGCGACTCCCCGGGTCGAGGCGTTCTACTGGGTGACGATCCTGTTCTCGCAGACCCTCGGCACGGCGCTCGGCGACTGGATGGCCGACACCAACGGTTTTGGCTTCGGCGGCGGCGCGCTGGTGTTCGGCGTCGCGCTGGCTTTGGTCGCGGCGGCCTATTCGTTCACCGCCATTTCCCACGTCGCGCTGTTCTGGCTGGCGTTCATCCTCACCCGGCCGCTGGGGGCGACGGTCGGCGACCTGCTCGACAAGCCGTTGGCGCAAGGCGGCTTCGCGCTGAGCCGCTACTACGCCTCGGGACTGCTGGTGGTCGCGATTGCGGCGCTGATCTACCTGCTGCCGCAAAGGGCGGGCCGCCCTCGCGCGACAGCGGCCTAGAGCCTTGCGCGACCGCGCGATCCTGCCGATCGGCTGCGGCGGCTAGAGTATCCGTGTTGGTCAAGGGTCAGAAAGTCGGTGTATGTCGCGTCGAGCGGCCGTGCCTTTGCGACTGATTGTGGCGTGGGAACGCGGTTCAATTCAAGGATGACGCATCGCGTCACGCCCTCCGGTCGCGCGCCAAAGGCGCGTCCTTGACTTGACCCTCGTTCCCACGCGTTTTCGCCGCCATAAGGCTTAAGGCGAAGAGCGCGTGGCCTGTGGCTCACGCGGCGGCGCCCGCGCTCGGCGCCCG
>JANLPL010000299.1:0-7803 GCA_031367195.1 Bradyrhizobium sp. | reverse complement strand
CGACGATCGCCAAGGTGCGCGCCATCACCGAAACCGCGGAGAAGGTGGTGAAGGTGCAGGGCACGCCGACTTTCGTGATCGACGGCAAGAGCTACGGCGGCGAATTGTCGCTCGCCGATTTCGACGAGCTGCTGAAGCCGTTGGTCAAATAACCGCGCCCAGCATCGGCGTGAAGCCCGGATCGCCCTTCTCCATCGCGCTGACATAAGCGGGACGTGCGCCGATCCGCTGGAGATAGACGGGGATCGCGGGGTAGGGCGACAGGTCGAGCGGATAAAACAGGCGCATGGTCGTCAGCGAAAACACTGTCATGATGTCGGCGGCAGTGAATTCGGCGCCGGCGAGATAGGGCGAAACCGCCATTCGCTGGTCGAGATAGCGCAAAGCCCGGTCGAGCCGCCCCCGGATCGCGGCCGCCATCGGCTGCTCCGGCGGCGCGTTGAGCCGGCTCAGCATGAAGCACCTTCCCATCGCGGCCTGCAACGTGCCATTGGCGAAATGCAGCCAGTGCAAATAAGCCGGAAACTCCGCCGCCTGCGCCCCATAGGCGAGCCGCCCGGCGCCATATTTGGCGAGAATATATTCGACGATGGCGCCGGATTCGGCGAGCGTGACGCCCTCGTCTTCGATCACAGGCGCCGCGCCGAGCGGATGCAGCGCCTTCAGCGCCGGCGGCGACAACATGGTGTTGGGATCACGTTGGTGACGCACGAGCGCGTAATCGAGCCCCAATTCCTCGCACAGCCAGACGATGCGTTCCGATTGCGAGCGGCCGAGGTGGTGGACGGTCAGCATTAGGCTTCACCCGTTCTCGTGGAAAAAATTGTACACCAGCTTTGCTGTAGCCGCATTGAGCCCCTGCGTCTTCTCCAGATCCGCCAGCCCAGCCTGCGCCACCGCCTTCGCCGTGCCGAACGCATGCAGCAACGCGCGCTTCCTCGCCGGCCCGATGCCGGGAATCTCGTCGAGCGGGCTCTTCACAAAATCCTTTTTGCGGCGCGCGCGATGTGCGCCGATGGCGAAGCGATGCGCCTCGTCGCGTAGTCGCTGCACGAAGAACAGCGTCGGATCGCGTTGCGGCAGCTTGAACGGTTCGCCGCCCTCGACGAAGAACGTCTCCCGCCCCGCGTCGCGATCCGGTCCCTTGGCGATCGAGGCGATCTTGACGCCCTCCACGCCCAGCCCGTGCAGCACCGTCCGCGCGGCCTCGAACTGGCCGCGCCCGCCGTCGATCAGCACCAGATCAGGCGTGTCGGGAAAGCCGCCGGCCTGCGATGTCTCGCCGTCGCGCTTCAGCCGCGCGAAGCGCCGCGTCAGCACCTCGCGCATCATCGCGTAATCGTCGCCCGGCGTCAGGTTTTCGCTTTTGATGTTGAAGGTGCGGTATTGGGTCTTCACGAACCCCTCTGGCCCCGCCACCACCATCGCGCCGATCGCATTCGTGCCCATGATATGGGAATTGTCGTACACCTCGACGCGGCGCGGCGGGCGGCCGATCCCAAACGTTTCCCCCAACGCCAAAAGAAGCTTCTGTTGCGTCGCGGTCTCCGACATATGGCGCGACAGCGCCTCGCGCGCGTTGCGCAGGGCGTTATCGACCAGCTCCTTCTTCTCGCCGCGTTTGGGTTGGCCGACGGCGACGCGACGTCCCGCGCGGGCGGAGAAAATCTCCGCCAGCACAGCCTGCGAGGGAACCTCGTGGCTCAGCAGCACCAGGCGCGGGGCAGGGCGTTCGAGATAGAATTGCGCGAGAAAGGCGTCGAGCACGTCGGCCTCGCTCATCGCCTTGTCGGCCTTGGGGAAATAGGCGCGGTTGCCCCAGTTCTGATAGGTGCGGAAGAACACTGCCTCGATGCAGAACTGCCCCGCCTCCTGATGGATCGCGAACACATCCGCCTCCGGCACCGAGCGCGGGTTGACGCTTTGCTCGCCCTGGATCGCCGACAAGGCGGTGATACGGTCGCGCAGCCTCGCCGCGCGCTCGAACTCCAGCGCCTCCGCCGCTTGCCCCATTTCGCGCGCCAGCCGATGCCGCACCGCGCGGCTGCGCCCGGACAGAAACGCGCGCGCCTCCTCGACCAGTCCGGCATAGTCGGTGAGCGAAATCTCGCCCGTGCAGGGCGCCGCGCAGCGCTTGATCTGATGTAGCAGGCAGGGGCGCGAGCGGTTGGCGTAATAGCTGTCGGCGCAGGTGCGGATGAGGAACGCCCGCTGCAACGCCGACAGCGTGCGCGTCACCGCCCCGGCGTTGGCGAATGGCCCGTAGTAATCCCCCTTGGCGTCGCGCGCGCCGCGATGCTTGCCGATGCGCGCCGCCTCGTGATCGCCGGTGACGAGGATATAGGGGAAGCTCTTGTCGTCGCGCAGCAGTACATTATAGCGCGGCTTCAACTGCTTGATCAGATTGGCTTCCAGCAGCAGCGATTCTGCCTCCGTCTCGACGGTGACGAACACCATCGACACCGTCTCGGACACCATCCGCGCGATGCGGTTCGATTGCCGCTGCGGCGCGGAATAGGAGAGAATCCGCTTTCTGATCGATCGCGCCTTGCCGACATAAAGCACGTCGCCGCTCTCGCCGATCATGCGATAGACGCCGGGGCCCATCGGCGCGTGTTTCCAGAACGCCTTGATGACGGCCGCGCCGCGCGCGAGCGGCCCCTCGGTGGGGGCTTCGTCGGCGGTCAGATCGAGGTCGGGCTCGTCGTCATCGATATCGGGGAGAGGCGGGTCGCCGGTCATGGGGGGAATCTAGGGCGGCGGGGGCGATTCGGGAAGCGGCAAGCCGGTCGACAATTCGAGGACATTGGCGTAGTTTCTGAGCGGTCAGTCAGGCGCTCAAACATGGAAACGATCCTCATTTCGCTCCCTGCGGAAGACCTTGCCGAGCTGCGCTCCGCCGTCAAGGCCGGCGAGTACGAAACAAACGGCGCAGCGCTGCGAGAAGCTTTGCAAGATTGGCGACGCAAGCGAAACCTGCGGCGCCTAGAGGTCGAGCGGCTTGGATTGCTTTGGGATGAAGGGATAGCGAGCGGCGACGCCGGCCTCGTCGATTTCGTGGCGTTGGCGGCCGAAGCCGAGAGGCGGCTGGCGCTGCTCCTCAACGCGCCTTGACCGTGGATGTCTATTGGACGGCGCGGGCGCGCGAAGACCTCCTTGAGATCTATCTGGCCATCGCCATCGAAAACAAACGCGAGGCGCAGTCGGTTTTCTCGCGGCTACAAGCCCGCGCCGCAGCCTTGTCCCATCACCCCCGGCTCGGCCCAAGACGCGACGATATTCGGCGGGGAATGCGGATGCTCGTCGAGCGACCCTATCTGTTGTTCTATCGGCTGATCCCGGATCTTGGCGATGCGGTGGTCGAGCGCGGAGACATTGTTCGCGTGATCGACGGACGGCGCGAGCTTCGCGGGCTGCTGTAACCCTTGACGCCGTCCCCGGCCGTTCGAGACATGACGTACATGGACGGGAACTAGGGCGCGGGGGCGATTCGGAAAGCCGCTCTTGACGCCGCCGCGCCGCCATACCACCCTTAAAACATGTCGCGCCGCCAGCCGCCGTTCGAGATTACCCCCGATCTGCTCGTGCGCGCCTATTCGATCGGCCTGTTCCCGATGGCGGAGGATCGCGATTCCGCTCAGCTCCACTGGGTCGAGCCGGAGCGACGCGGGATTTTTCCGCTCGACGGCCTCGTTATCTCGAAAAGCCTCGCCAAGATCGTGCGCTCCGATCTCTATCAGGTTACCGCCGACGGCGCCTTTCGCGAAGTGATGCAGGCTTGCGCCGAGCGCGACAAGACCTGGATCAACGAGGAGATCCTGCATCTTTACTGCGCGCTGCACCAACGCGGACAGGCGCATTCGATCGAGGCGCGGCTCGACGGCGAGTTGGTCGGCGGCCTCTATGGCGTCAGCCTCGGCGCCGCCTTCTTCGGGGAGAGCATGTTTTTCCGCGCCCGCGACGCGTCCAAGGTCGCACTCGTCCATCTCGTCGCCCGGCTCCGGCTCGGCGGCTTCCGCCTGCTCGACACGCAGTTCCTCACCGATCATCTGGCGAGCCTCGGCGCGATCGAGATCAGCCGCGCCGACTATCGGCGTCGGCTCGCCGCCGCGCTGAGCGGCTCGGCGGACTTCGCGGCCTGGCCAACCAGCAAGGCGCTATCGGGCGCGGCGGCGCTCGACTTGGCGCGCGCGCCGGCATAGGACTTGCCTGTCAGGTTCCTCAGAGGAGACGGTATGGCGTTCGACGAAATGGGGCCTGAACACGCAGCGCCGCGAAGGCTTTACGCCAAGGTGGCGCGCTGGCTGGAGCAAAGTCCGCCGGAGCTTCTGACCTCGCGTCGCGCACAAGCCGAGTTCATGTTCCGCCGCATCGGCATCACCTTCGGCGTCTATGGCGACAAGGAGGCCGCCGAGCGTCTGATCCCGTTCGACATCGTGCCGCGCCTGCTGTCGCGCAAGGAATGGACCAAGCTGGAGGCCGGCCTTGTCCAGCGCGTCACGGCGCTCAACCTGTTCTTGAAGGACGTTTACGGCGCGCGCGCGATCCTCAAGGAGAACATCGTTCCCGAGGATCTGATCCTGCGTAATCCCCACTACCGGCCGGAAATGATCGGCCACCGCGCCCCGCACGACATCTGGGTGCATATCGGCGGCATCGACATCGTGCGCATCGACGCAGACGATTTCTATGTGCTGGAGGACAACGCCCGCACCCCCTCCGGCGTCTCCTACATGCTGGAGAACCGCGAAGTGACGATGCGGCTGATGCCGGACCTGTTCGCCCAGCATCACGTCGCGCCGGTGGACGATTATCCCGACCAGTTGCTGGCGACGCTGGCCTCCGTCGCTCCGCACGCCGACGTGACCAATCCGACTATCGTCGTGCTGACGCCGGGCCCGTTCAACTCCGCCTATTACGAACACTCTTTCCTCGCCGACAAGCTCGGCGTCGAACTGGTCGAGGGCCGCGATCTGTTCGTCGACAACGAAATCGTATTCATGCGCACCACGCTTGGCCCCAAACGCGTCGATGTGATCTATCGCCGCGTCGATGACGAATTTCTCGATCCGATGGTGTTCAATCCGACCTCCGTGCTCGGCGTGCCCGGCCTGGTCGGCGCCTATTTGGCGGGCAATGTGACCATCGCCAATGCCATCGGGACCGGCGTTGCCGACGACAAGGCGATCTATTCCTATCTGCCCGATCTGATCAAATTCTACCTCGGCGAGGAGCCCAAACTGAAGAACATCCAGACCTACCGCTGCCGCGAGCCCGCCGACCTGTCCTATGTGCTCGACCGGCTCGATCAGCTCGTAGTCAAGGAGGTGAATGGCTCGGGCGGCTACGGCATGTTGGTGGGGCCGCACGCGACCCAGGCGCAGCGCGACATGTTCGCCGCCAAGCTGAAGGCCGACCCCGCCAATTACATCGCCCAGCCGACGCTCTCGCTCTCGACCTGTCCGTCCTCGTTCGAGACCGGAATCTCGCCCCGTCACGTCGATCTGCGCCCGTACGTGCTGTCGGGCGCCAAGGGCGTCACCGTCGTGCCCGGCGGCCTCACCCGCGTCGCGCTGACGATGGGTTCGTTGGTCGTCAATTCGAGCCAGGGCGGCGGCACCAAAGACACTTGGGTGGTCGACGACGATTGGGTCGCCGACGGCGAGGAGGCGTGACATGCTCGCCCGCACCGCCGACAATCTGTTCTGGCTCGCCCGCTACATGGAGCGCGCCGATTTCATCGCCCGCACCATCGAGGCGACGCTGCGGCTGGAATATCTGCCGCGTCACGGCGCCGATGAGGTGAAGACCGAATGGCTGTCGGCGCTGGAAGCCGCCGGCGCGCACGAAACCTACCTCGAACGCCACGGCGAGGTCAGCGAAGCGGCGGCGATCGACTATCTCACCTTCGACCGCGATAACTCGTCCTCGATCTGCAATTGCCTGGAGAATTCGCGCGCCAATGGCCGCGCCGTCCGCACTGCGCTGACCTCGGAGACCTGGACCGCGATCAACGACGCCTGGCTGGAGCTGAAGCGTTTCGAGGCGACGCGCCGCGCCAGCAAGGAACTGGGTCGCGAGGCGCTGACGCGCTTTCTCGACTATGTGAAGAAAGCCTCGCTCGATTTCGACGGCGCCTGCTACCGCACCATGCTGCGCAACGAGGGCTACTGGTTCAATCGGCTCGGCCTGTTCCTGGAGCGCGCCGACAACACCGCGCGTCTGCTCGACGTCAAGTATCATCTGCTGCTGCCCGCGCATGAGCAGGTCGGCGGCAGCCTCGATTATTTCCAGTGGGTGGCGATTCTTCGCGCGGTTTCCGCCAACACCGCTTATCACTGGGTCTATCGCGACCGCGTCAAGCCCTGGCTGGTCGCTGACCTGCTGATCCTCAAGCCCGAAATGCCGCGCTCGCTGATCTATTGTTACGAACTGCTCGACCGCGCATTGCACGAACTCACACGCGGCGACGGCGTGTCCGGCGCGGCGCAGCGCCAGGCGCGCGTGACGCTCAGCCGGCTGGAGCGCGCCCGCATGACCGAGATTTTTCAGGCCGGCCTGCATGAATTCATCACCGAATTCATCGAGGAGAACGCCCGCCTCGCCGCGGCGATTTCCGAACAATATCTGTTCGTCTGAGGAGCCGCGATGCGCATCCGGGTCTTCCACGAAACAAAACTCGCCTTCTCGCAGCCGGTGCGCTCGCTGCAACTGGCGTTGCGCCTGACGCCGCGCAGCTTTGAATCGCAATATGTGCTGCGCTGGCGTGTCGGGGTCGATCTCGACGCGGCGTTGCGCCCGAGCGAGGACGCGTTCGGCTCGGTCGTGCAAGCCTTGAGCTGGCACAGGCCCGTCGAGAGCGTCACCATCATTGCGAGCGGCGAGGTGCAGACCAGCGACGCCATCGGCGTCGTGCGCGGCGCGGTCGAGGTCCTGCCCGCGCCGATGTTTTTGCGCAGCTGCCCGCTGGCGAACGCCAATAGCGCCTTGCGCGAATTCGCCGAAAGCGTCGTCGCCGCCGACCCGCTGGAGCGGTTGCATCGATTGATGGCGGCAGTGCAGGGCGCGCTGACGTTCGAGCCGGGCTTGGGCGGCGAAACGCCCGCCACGGACGCTTTCGCGCTGAAGAAGGGCGGGGCGGCCGATTTCGCGCATGTGTTCATCGCCTGCGCCCGCGCGCTCGATATCCCCGCCCGCTTCGTCACGGGCTATCGGCTGACCGACGGCGCGTCGGAGACGGAAATGTACGCTTGGGCCGAGGCTTTGTCGCCCGGGCTAGGCTGGATCGGCTTCGACGCGGTGAACGACCTTTGCCCGAACGACGCCTACATCAGGGTCGCCGCCGGCCTCGACGCCAAGGACGCCGCGCCCGTGCGATGCTGGACCAATGCCGGCGAGACGGAGATCACGGCGACGCTGGCGGTGGAGCAGGCGGGGGCGCAGGGGCAGAATTGAGGGCGAATGCGAACTACTATCTACAGCTCTTAAGCGCTACAGACCAGAATTACAGGTGGATTGCGGGCTTCAAAAGGCCTTGCTTTAAATCATCAAGAGCCTTTATCCGCGCGCCACATTCTTTCTCTGATAGAAGGCTCTCCCGGAAGAGTTGCCTGATAAAATCATCGGCGGGCATGGCGCCTTTGCGGTTGTTCGCTTCGCATGACGGTAATTGCTCAGGCCGTGAGGGGCAGCGGGATATCGGCGAGAGTTAGGCGGATTGCCTGTAGGGCGTGGACGCCTCGGCGTCTGGCGGTTTCGATGACGGAACGCACGTCGGCGTAATGGTCGGCGGCCCAGGCGGCG
>JANLPL010000297.1:0-10990 GCA_031367195.1 Bradyrhizobium sp. | reverse complement strand
CGCCGCCTGGGCCGCCGACCATTACGCCGACGTGCGTTCCGTCATCGAAACCGCCAGACGCCGAGGCGTCCACGCCCTACAGGCAATCCGCCTAACTCTCGCCGATATCCCGCTGCCCCTCACGGCCTGAGCAATTACGGTGAGACGGTAAGCTTCATGCCGTGCGGCAAATACAGCGGGTCCAGATTGGCGACTTCGTCAAATACGCCGTCGTTATTGACGCTGTAGTCGAACTCGACCAGTTCGTAAGGGCTATGCTTGGCAGCCACGAACTGATCGAAATTCTTTTGCGCGTGATTGTTGGCCTTGAAGACATCGTCGGAGCCGAGCGCGATTCCATCGCTGTCCCTCGGGATTGTGTAGTCGGCGATTTGCACCAGAAGGCAGGAATGCCCTTGATCGGTGGGATGGACGTCCCAGTCCGCAGGCACCTCCAGGGGCGTGCCGGGTTGAACCACCGGTGCCACAGCACTGCGGACCAACTGGAAATTTCCGCGGTCGCCCGCGCCCGGCGGCTGGCAAATGAAGTAATCGAGTTTGACGTTTTCAGCGCGTACGGTCCCGTAATTTCGTACGCGCGCGACCATCCAATGCGGCTCGACACCCTCTCTAGGGACCTGAATCGGTTCCCCTTGATCGACGGGCTGGCCCTCAGGATAGGAACGGTGCGCTTCAGGGCCGGTACCGCCAGGATTGTCGCCCGGCCAGTCCAACCACAAGTCCGGATTCATATAGTACGGATCGGCGCTCGAAAAACCCAGATCCACATAGTCGGCTTTCTCGCGCGTGGCGATTACATGGAAGACTTTGACCACGCCGGATGGCCGGGACACGTCACGGATATCGAGGATCTGCAGGGTGATGCCTTTCGCGGGCAACACCGGAGCGGCTCCGAGATTGAAGTTGGCGCCAACAGTTGTGAGGTCGAATCCAGTGTTCAGGAGCTGCAGTTCCCGCCGGTAGCGATCGTTCAGCGCATAGCGCGTGTCGTCCCAGGGCTCGATCGCATTCGTAACAAGAAGAGCCGGCTGCGCGGGAAGGGATTGACTGAACTGAGTCCCTTTCTGACGCGCTTCCACTAGGTCGAACATGCCGCCATCGCCTCCCAGGTCCATCCGGATGAGTTGTGCGACGGGAAGGCCGGAACCTCCATAAGCGGCACGGACGGCGGCCTCCATGCCATCGTCCCAGTATTCGTTCGGGACTAGCAGGGCCTCGCGATTAATCGGACCGACGGGATCGGGCTTCGGCACATCCAGGATACGCGCGTCCGGAATCCAGCCCGCCTGCCATTTGTGATAACCGGCATGGTGCGGACGCAGAGGATGATTCGCCATCATCGCCCAGTCGCCCAGATACCGCAGATCCTGCCGGTACGCGGATTCCGAGTAAAGGTCGCGGAAACCGTAGGCGTGGCCCATCTCATGGGAAAGTGTTGCCGCAGAAGCGGTACCATTCAGAAACTGCAAAATCCAGCGCGATTGGAACTGGCGCTCCTTGTTCGTGTTATCCACTGCCGTCCACATCATTTGCGCTTCGCGCAGGTCCGCCGGGATGGAAGGCGCCGCGGCGTTCCAGGCTTCGGCGGGCGCAACGCCCGTGGGCGCCCCTACCATGCCGACAATCGCGACGTGAAAGTCTTTGAAGAATGACACCGGATCCGACCCGCCGATGCGCGCCAGCGCGGCAGTGAACGCGTCATTAATGAAGCCCCCCATGTCTCTTGGGGCGTTTGCATTGTCCTTGGTTGACTCCGATCCTCCCACGGAGGCCGACACCGCCAGGAAACTCGAAGAATTCAGAATGATAAACGCGCCGGGGCCACCATCGTCGTCGGAAAGCCGGAACTGCAGAACTGCCATCTTCCGCATATAGTTGCCTTGCGTCGCAAGAACATAAGATCCAGCCCACCGCAGGCGGTCGGGCTTCCAGGAAAGGTGCCCATAACAATTCATCGGTCCCGGTGTAGTACCGCCGACCTGGTGACTGCCGGACGGACCCCGGCCTCCGTAGGGATTTCCACCGGATTGGCCTGACGGCCCTCTACTGACGCCGCCGTTACCGCCAACCACTGTACCGCCGTTGTCATCGGGGATTCCCGCTGAGCCCGGAACGCACGCACTATCGTCCGCCGGGGGTTGTGTCTGGCTTGTCGGATTCTGTGCGGGACCTTGCGTAGGACTCGGCCCCGTGCCGTGACAACGGCACGGGGCCGGCGCTGGCTGCGGTTCACTGGGGTTGGCCGATGAAGCCGGGGGGACTGGAGGACAAGGCCGCTGCGGTCCGCTGGCACGCGTCGAAACGGTGTAATTCCGGCGGTCGGTGATCGCGATTCGATTGCCCGAAGGGCTCGCGGAGAGGTCGACGTCACAGGAAGCCAGCGGCGTTTCGGAGACGATCCGCCCGGAAAGAAGATCAATCTCGAACAGGATTGCGCCCGAATGGGTCGCGTCGAACCGCGACGTAGAGATACGGACCCGCTGCCACAATAGCGCAAACGTGGCCGGCAACCTCGATAAGGTCGCGTCCTTCGCCCGCACTATCGATGATCTCCACGCGCGAGGTGTTTTCATGACTGCGGGTGGCGATCAGGCGGCCGTTGCCGGCATCGGCAAGAGCGGTGACGGCAGAGTTCGTCTCTCTTGACCAGCGCAGGCGGGCATCCACCGTACCGTTTGTGTGAACGATGTAATAGCTGGAAATCAAAGTGCCTTCGGCGATCGTCACCGTGCGGCCGCCCTCCCCAACCACACAGAGCGGGTGGCTCACCCGGCATCGGGCCATGCCCCGTACGATGCAATCTCCGGACTTTGAGCGAGACGACTGCTCACGGCTGTCCTGAGCCGCCATGAAATCCTCCTTGTTGGTGCTGAACAAGCCAACACTCGCCAGAAGACCGGTCGATCGAACAACTGATTCAGAAATGAACCACGCGGCGGCGCCGCGGGCAAGACGGAAACGTGCGAAAATTGCGTGATGGAGCCGCCTGCCGCGCGGCTCTCCGCCAAAAGCCGCTTCTGAGCGCAGGGAGGTCCTTCCAGCACCCATCAAGACACACCTATCCCGCCGCCACCCCTCGGGTTCCTCTGCCCTGGCGCGGCTTAACATCGGCTTGGCGCTTCGGGCCGCAGTGCGGCGATCGCGGCGAGGATCTGCCGGATAGCGCGCGCGAGCGCACGGGTCGCCAAGTCGGGCTCGATACCGCGACACGCATGAGCCAGCGGCCTTAGGTGCGCGGTTATCGAATCTGCGCCTTGCGCCGCAGTCGCGCGATCCGCGCGACCACTTCATCGGCGAGCGAAATGACCAGCGGATCAGCCTGCAACCGTTCGAGGGCTTCCGCCAGGGCGGAATCGGCCATGACCTGCCAGGTTTCGATTTCATTGGACACCCAGAGCTCGCAATGAACCTCGACGCCCCGCTTGGCCGCGCGGGCGCGCAAGTGCCCGTAGCCCGTCAGCAACATCGCCTTCGCCGTTGTCTGGACGAGCCCGAGACACAGGCAATCATAAATCGACTGCCCTGCAAATTGGCGCTTCAGCAATTCGGCGTGCCCGACCTGCGAGCCGTCGGGATTAACGATATGCAAGGAAGCGCCTTATCGACACTGCGCGCTCGCGCTCGAACCGGCTGCCGCGATGGGTTGGATCCCGAGGCGCGACAACGGGCGGGGGAAGAATCTCGCCCTCACCGCCAGAATGGACTGGAAATCGACCGCGAAGAGAGCGTGTGTGTCTTCGCGGGCGAGCGCCGAGTTTGGCGCTCAAGCCCAAAGCCCCGACGAGACATCGATCCGGGGCTCGCGTCAGTGACGGGGCCGGATGGCCGGGCCCGTTCGAGATGCGAAGGGTTCAACAATGTCCGTCAAACTTAGCGAGACGCAGCTTGCTCTGCTCAGTGCTGCGTCGCAGCGCGAAGACCGCCATCTGTCGCCGCCCCCAGGCGGTAGGCTGGCTCAAGCCCGGAAAGCCGCCGCCAGGCTCCTGGAAGTCGGTTTTTTCAGGGAGGTCAAGGCGAAGGGGGATGCGCCGGTGTGGAGGCGGGACGAAGAGACGGGGTGCGCTTACGGGCTCAAGTTGACCGCGGCGGGCCTGAAGGCGATCCCGGCCGCCGCCACGGAATACGACCGATCCCCCGGTGTGCACGGGACGAGGGGCGATGCGTCGGAGCCGGCGAGGGCGCCCGAGGCTAGGCCAGAATTCCCAAGCAAATGCGTCGCCGGATCGAACGGATTGCCTGCAGCCGCGAGCCATACACTCACGCCCCGCACCGGGAGCAAGATCGCCGCGGTGATCGGTATGCTCAGGCGGGCGGAGGGGGTGACGATCGACGAGGTCGTCGTAGCGACCGGTTGGCTGCCGCACACGACGCGGGCCGCGCTGACCGGGTTACGCAAGCGAGGTTATGCGCTGACCTCGGATCGGACCGATCGGACGCGTGGCTCAATTTACCGGATAGCGGCTACACCGCCTTCGGGATCTTCGCCCGATCTCGGCGTCGTCGCCGAGACGACAATCGTCGACGACAAAAAGCGCACGGCCCCTGCCCCCACTCCGCGCACCCGTCGCCGCGCAGCGACGCCCTCCGCGGTCGTCGCCGGACCGCACGAGGCGCCGTGAGATGGCTGCTCACATACATAAGCTAAGTTTGGGCGACGCATCCGCGTCGCCCAAACGCCCCGCCTACGATCGGAACGAGTTGGGCAGGCTCATCGCGAGCCTGCCGGAGCTCGACAAGTCGCAGTTGCTGTTGCGTTGGCGAAACCATCTCGGCGGAGCCGCGCCCGCCCATCTGCCCGGCTGGCTGCTGGCGCGCGTGCTGGCCTTTCGCCTTCAGGCGCAGACGTTCGGTGACGTCAGCGCCGCCGCCTTGCGCAAAGTGCATCGAGCGGCGGCGGATGGGGATTCCGGTTCCTCCCCTCCCCCCTTCGCCAACCGTGCGCCCGCGACGCGCGAGGGGGTCGATCTCAGGCCCGGCGCGATGCTCGCGCGCGAATGGCGCGGCAAGCTCGAACGGGTCACGGCGCTCGAAGTGGGTTTCGCTTGGAACGGCAAGACCTACGGCAGCCTGTCGCAGGTGGCGAAGGCGATTACCGGCGCCAGTTGGAACGGGCATCGCTTCTTCGGCCTGCGCTCGGGCACTCCGGCCGCAGGCACAGAGACGCTATCGCGAGCGCCAGCCTCCGGGAGCGCGCGTTCGTCCGCGCCGCGTTCGGAGCCGGCGCCATGAAGCCGGCAATCCGAAAGGCGAACCTGCGTTGCGCGATCTACACCCGCGTATCTTCCGACAGCGGGTTGGAGCAGGAGTTCAACTCGCTCGACAATCAGCGCGAGGCCTCCGAGGCTTACATCAAGAGCCAGGCGCATGAAGGCTGGAAGCTTATCCGCGAACGCTATGACGACGGCGGGTTCTCCGGCGGGTCGATGGAGCGGCCGGCGCTGCTGAAGCTGCTCGACGACGTGCGGCAGGGCCGGATCGATGTCATCGTCGTCTACAAGGTCGATCGCCTCACCAGGTCCCTCGCGGACTTCGCAAAGCTGGTCGAACTGTTTGACGAGCATGACGTCTCGTTCGTGTCGGTGACCCAGGCTTTCAACACGACGACCAGCATGTGCAGGCTCACCCTCAACGTGCTGCTGTCCTTCGCCCAGTTCGAGCGCGAGGTGACTGGGGAGCGGATCCGCGACAAGATCGCTGCGTCGAAAAAGAAGGGCATCTGGATGGGCGGCGTCGTCCCGCTCGGCTACCGGGTCGAGAACCGGGCATTGCACATCGTGGAAGAGCACGCCGAGTTGGTGCGGGGCATCTTCCGCCGCTACCTGGCGCTCGGCTCAGTTGTCCGGCTCAAGGCGGCGATGGATGAAGAATATGTTCGTCTGCCAAACCGCGTCGATGGGGCGGCCAGACAAACAGGGGGCGGCCTCTTCAGCCGCGGACATCTCTACAAGATCCTGTCGAACCCGATCTATATCGGCCGCCTCGGCCATAAGGGCCATGTCTACGAAGGGCAGCATGCCGCGATTATCGATCAGGATGCCTGGGATCGTACTCAAGCTCTGCTCGCCGCTCATGCTCAACGGAAGGCATGCCCTTCTCGTTCTTCCGACGCCTTGCTGATCGGCAAGCTCTATGACGATCGCGGCAACCGCATGAGTCCAAGCGAAGCCGCCAAAGGGGCCAAGCGCTGGCGCTACTACATCTCGCAGGCGATCCTGCAGGGGCGCAAACAGGACGCTGGCTCGGTGGCTCGAGTGTCCGCGTCGGAGATCGAAGCCAAAGTCTTGGATGTCGTGCGGGCCGAGTTGGGTGACGGCAACGTCGCAGCCGAGACCCTCCGCGAAGGGCTCGACAAGATCACGATCGGTCAGGGCGGCCTGACGATCCGGTGGAACGAAGCGCTCTCGCCTCACGCTTTAGCCCGCGCTATCACCGTCCCCTGGACTCCGACACCATCCCGCAGACGGCAGGAGATCCTTCAAGGCGGGGGCCAGCAGCCATCAGATCTTCGTCCGATGCGCACGGAGGCTCGGCGGACTTTCATTGCCGCTTACCGCAAGGCGCGGTCGTCGCTCGATCGCCTCATCGCCGACCCCACGATCTCCATCGTCGCGCTTGCGACCGGCGGGGACCGATCCGAACGGTCGATCCGTCAGACGCTGTCGTTAGCGTTTCTGGATCCAGCCCTTGTCGAGGCGGCGATCGAGGGAAGGCTTCCGCGCGGCTTCGGGCTGCAGAGACTGATGGACCCTCCGCCGGCTTGGCCTGACCAGTGGGCCGCCCTCGGCCTCCAGGGCCCCGCTCGCGACTGACAGGTTCCGCCAACATTCTGGCGGCAAATTCGAAATCAGCTTCGAAGGACAGCAGGCGTTTTCGCTCGTCGGCGCGACCAAACTCTGCCTCGCATCGCACGCAATCCCTCGCGCCGGGAAACGGAATTTTCGCGGCAGAGACTGGCCGGCGAAAGCGGCCCCGAAAGGCGCAAAGCTCCGCGAACCGGCGATCGCAGACGCCGCCTTCCCCGGCTAACCCTCGGAAATCTCGGGCTATTCTTCAGTCGGGGAAACCGGGGTCGCTAGCGCGGACTACCTGGTGGAACTGAGGGGATTCAAATTGGTGACCCCTTGTGATGGAATCGGAACCAAAATTCTTCCGTTGCTCAACAAGTCTAAACGCCTGAGGTGGCCTACCGCCAACTAGTGAAAGCGAGAATGGCGGCGAAATCTGGCGTCGGCTTGCAGAAAGGACTGGATTTCCAGCGCGAAGAGAGCGTGAGTGTCTTTGCGGGCGAGCGGCGTGTTTGGCGCCAGGTGAGCCTGAAGCCCCGGCGAAATGCGCCGATCCGGGGCTCGTGTCAGTGAGTGACCGTGGTTGGCTGGGTCCCCGATGACGCGAAAGGTTCTGCCATGCTCAATAAGATGTCTGAAGTGCAGCGGTCGATGCTGCAGGCGGCGGCTAAGCGCGAAGATCGTCTTCTGACGTCGCCTGCAAATGCGCGGGCGGCTGCCGTCAATACCCTCGCCGGCAAGTTGATTGACGCCGATTGGGTCAAGGAAATCAAGGCTCGCAACAGCGCCCCGGTCTGGCGCAAGGACGTGGCCAGCGGCGAGACCCATGCGCTCAAGCTGACCGCGAAGGGCCTGAAGGCGGCAACCGCAATGATCAAGGCGGCTGACGGTGAAAGCGCTCCGTCGGCCACGCCCGCCGAGAAGAAGACCGGGGCGCTGGCGCCGCGTGCGGCGCCCCTCGTTGGAGAGCTTACCCGGGCACCTGACCCTATGGTCAGCCAGCCCTCACCAATTCAAATCCGCGCGCCGCGTCCGACCTCAAAACTCGGACGCATCCTTATTTTGCTCGCGGCCGACGCCGGCGCCACGATCGGCGAGATGACGGCGGCGACCGGCTGGCTCGAGCATACGACGCGAGCCGCCCTGACCGGGTTGCGACATCGGGGTTATGAGCTGAGCCTCACGCGGAAGGAGCGCGATGGCGCATCGGTCTATCGAATCGTCGCCCGTGGCGAAGAGGCCGCGCAATGACCGCCGTGGTGTCAACGCCTGATGCGGTGGCGGGTGTCGATCCCGCCCCCGCCGATGTTGAGGAGATCGCAACATCATCAGCTGCCCGGCTGCTGCAGTCGCGCCTCGAGCGACTGCGGGAGCTCGACGGCTCGGCGTTGCGCGAGGAATGGCGGCGGCTCTGTCGCTCGGATCCGCCGCGCATCAGCCGCGATTTGCTCGTGCGAGCGCTGGCCTATCGCCTGCAGGAACTCGAATTCGGCGGCTTAGCGAAATGGGCGCGGCAGAGCCTCGCAAGGTCGGCGGTCGATTCCGTCGAAGCCGGCGGCGCGCTGGCGCCTAAGCCCACACAGCCGCGGCTGAAGCCCGGCGCGCGGCTTGTCCGCGAATGGCATGGCCGGACCTACGCGGTCATCGTTCTCGACGACGCCTTCG
The DNA here is from genome assembly GCA_031367195.1 of Bradyrhizobium sp. GTDB lineage: Bacteria > Pseudomonadota > Alphaproteobacteria > Rhizobiales > Beijerinckiaceae > Roseiarcus. Next base: position 2,540 of record JANLPL010000297.1, on the reverse strand, counting down.
AGTTCGAGGGAAAGCGTTATCGCTCCCTCACCCAGATCGCGCGTGAGATCACCGGCGCGCATTGGTCGGGCCCGAGGTTCTTCGGACTGGTGAAGCGAAGAATGGGGACCGAATTGGACCCCGCACCCGCGCTTCAGAATGATCAGGAAGAGTCCGGCAGTCTCGCGCCGCTGGCTCAGGGCGCGCCGGCGATTGAGGCTCGGAACGGCGTCGCTCGCGCCGAATCCGCCGACGGACGCCGCCCCGAATTGCCGGCAAGGGAGAGCGCCCATGGCTGAGCGGAAAGGTGGCGCCGAACGTGGTCGGTCCGCCGCGAAGGACGCCTCGCAGAGTGCGCGCCTCGGGCGCGTCCGCTGCGCGATCTACACGCGTAAGTCTTCCGAGGAAGGGCTCGAGCAGGAGTTCAACTCGCTCGACGCCCAGCGGGAGGCCTGTGAGGCGTACGTCCGCAGCCAGAAGCATGAGGGCTGGCAGGCGCTGACGGCGCTCTATGACGACCCCGGCTATTCCGGCGGCAACATGGAGCGGCCGGCGCTTAGGCGGCTGCTCGCCGACATCGCGGCCAAGAGGATCGACGTCGTGGTGGTCTACAAGGTCGATCGCCTGACCCGTGCGCTCGCCGACTTCGCCAAGATCGTCGAGATCTTCGACGCCAGCGCGGTGTCGTTCGTGTCGATCACGCAGTCCTTTAACACCACGACCAGCATGGGGCGTCTGACCCTCAACGTGCTGCTGTCTTTCGCCCAGTTCGAGCGCGAGGTCACAGGCGAGCGTATCCGCGACAAGATCGCCGCCTCGAAGAAGAAGGGCCTGTGGATGGGCGGCCAGCCCGCCCTCGGCTACGACGTCAAGGACCGAAAACTCGTCGTCAACGAGGCGGAGGCCGAGACGGTGCGCCCGATCTTCCGCCGCTACCTCGACCTCGGCTCGGTTCGCGAATTGAAGGCGGAGCTCGACGCGGAGGGCGCGGTCAGCAAGCGTCGCTTGGCGGCGGATGGGAGCGCCTATGGCGGCCAAGCCTTCTCGCGCGGCGCGCTGTACCAGATGCTGCAGAACCGCGTCTATCGCGGCGAGATCGTTCACAAGGGCGCCGCCTATCCCGGCCAGCATCCGGCGATCGTCGATGAGAAGTTCTGGCGGCAGGTGCAGGTAAAACTCGAAGCCAACGGCGTCGAGCGGACGGGCGCACGCGAGCGAGCGAAGCTCGCCTATCTGCTCGCCGGCGTCCTGTTCGACGCCGAGGGCGAAGCGATGACGCCGACCCATGCGGTCAAAAAGGGCGTGCGCTATCGTTACTATGTCTCGCGTCGTTTGATCACGGACGTCAAGGCGAGCGGGCAACGCGATCAGGGGCGGCGCGAGTCAGGGCAGCGCCTGCCGGCGGGCGACCTTGAGCGCCTAGTGGTCGACCGCATCAGGACCTTCTTCGCCGACCCCGAAGCCATCTCGGATTCTCTGCCGCAGCGACGTCGCAGCGCGCCGAACGTCAAGCGCGCGCTCGGCGCAGCGGCGGAGTTCGTACGAGTCATCACAGCGGAGGACGGGGGCAAGACTTTCGAACTCCTGCGACCGCTGATCGCTCGCGCGCAAGTCCATCCCGAACGCATCGACATCGAGCTTGCGGCCGATCGGGTCACGGACGTGCTTCTCGGCGGCGGAGGGTCGACCGAGGATCACCTCGGCGCGAGATCCGATGCCGATGCCGCGCCCTCCGCCGATGACGATCGTCGCATCCTCTTGGCGATTGATGCCCAACTCCAGCGCGCGGGCATGGAGATGCGGTTCGTGATCGACGGCGTCGAAATCGGCGCGGCGCCCGACGACGCGCTCATCCGCCTCCTGATACGCGCGCATTCGCTCGCGCGCCGCATGGCGACGAATCCGAGCGTCACTCTGGAAGAGGCTGGCGCTGCGGAAGACATGGGCGCGCCCTATGCGGCACGACTGATGCGGCTGAACTTTCTCGCGCCCGTCATCGTTGTGGCGATCCTGAACGGCCGTCAGCCGGCGGCCCTGACAGCGAACAAACTGATGGCCGATACGCGTTTGCCGCTCGCTTGGACTGAGCAGCGCAAGGCGCTGGGATTCGCCTGAGCCGAAGACCTCTCCAAGCCGGCATTCGCAAGACGATCCAAGCGCCGAGGCCGGCCAAACCGTCGCCTCGATAATTGTCGTGGCGCGGCGCGAGAAGGTCCCTCCAGCAAACCTGGGACGCAGTCAGAGACGCCCGTACCTCCGAAAAGCCAAAAGGAGACGTAACCCCCTCATAGGCAGATGAAATCGCCCTTTTAGGTCTCTCCCGTACCCGCCTTTCGAATCCTGCCAGCAAGCCTCTGAATAGTCGACCAAAATTTGTTTGGTCAGGCATCATAACCGCAGTTATATCAAAGGCTTAGTTAGTGGCGGAGGAGGCGGGATTCGAACCCGCGATACGGTTTCCCGCATACACACTTTCCAGGCGTGCGCCTTCAGCCGCTCGGCCACCCCTCCACAATCGGAGGCCGCGCATATCATCGCCTCTGCGCTGAACGCAAGCCCCG
>JANLPL010000265.1:0-25929 GCA_031367195.1 Bradyrhizobium sp. | reverse complement strand
CGGGCGCGGATTTCGGTCAGCGTCAGGTCCGGTTCGCGCCGGATAAGGCCAAGAAGGTAATCGGCGTGCGCCTCTACGCGACGCGAGCGCTGGTCGCCGCCCATAGGCAGCCGCGCGTAGTCCCCCCGCTCGCGCAAAGCTGCAACCCACCGGATCGCGCTGGCGAAACTGACGCCGAACCGCCGCGCCGCCGCGCGACAACTCAAGCCCTGTTCGGAAATCGCCGAAACCACCCTCTTGCGTAAGTCCACAGACAACGGTCCCATCCCGCGCCGCCCCCAACCGGCGCAAAACAAGAATCAGATTTCCTCCGATTCGCAAAGCCCCAGCCGATTCAACCTGCTCGGATGCAGCTTGCGATCCGGTCGGGGGGGCAGCGAAGCGGTTCCGCACGGTGAAGCCAGTCGCCGCACAAATTTTGGAGCTAGGGGGACGGTAGACCGGCGATCAACATGGGCGCTTGGTGTTGTCGTGCCGCCGCACGTTCTTCTTTCGGCGAGCGCATTGTTGGCCATCCGACCGTTGCGACCCGGCTCTTGCAGAATGGGCCCGTTAAAAATTCCCGGGCTGTCTAAGAATATTCTGCTTTAAATTTTATATTTCTGAAATGATGATTTCTGAACATGGCTGAATCGGCTAAAAAACAAAAGGACATTTCGCCGAACTATAAATATAATTATCGCGTAGACTCTCGGGGAGGAGCCTGTGCATTTGACGACCTTCGTGACAGAGCGGTCGATTGCTCATCGGCAGCGCAAACCGGATGAGTCAAGGCGCTTTGGTCTTGATCTTTGCGCAGCAACGATGGCGCCCGGGCGCGCGCGAACTCTGAAGTGCGGATCGAGTTCCGGTCTCTGGAGCGTGCGCCGGCCTTCCACCTTGCAACCTTCCTGCCCGGCATCGAGCCGCCCGAGGCCCTGGCCGACGGGTCGCTGACAGGCTCCGGCTCAGGCTGGTCAAGATCGCCGCCCGCGTGCTGTGTCAGGCCCGTGCCCACTCATTCCAATTCGCCGAAGTCGCGGTGAATTTCGGTAAACGACTTGTTGACAGCTTGGGAATTCCGCCAATATAAATCGATGTCGATGGAAGAAAAATCAAGTCAACAAGACTGGCTGGGACACCAAGCAATCCCAAAGCAGAACCTTCAGCAAAAATTAAACAACAGGAGGAAATACAATGAACATAACTGCCCGCCGGCTAATGACCGGCCTCGCCACGGGAGCGTTCTTAGCGCTCTCCGCGCTTCCCGCTATATCCAAGGAACTGACGATCTTCTGGGCGGAATGGGATCCGTCCAACTATCTTCAGGAACTGGGCAACGAATATACGGCCGAAACCGGCGTCAAGGTCACCGTGACAACCACGCCATGGTCGGATTTCCAGACCAAGGCGTTCGCCGAGTTCAACGCCCACGGTTCAGCCTATGACTTGGTCGTCGGCGACAGCCAGTGGCTTGGCGCGGGCTCGGAAGGCGGTCACTATGTCGATCTGACCGATTACTTCAAGAAGAATAACCTAGGTAAGGTTTTCGCCCCGGCGACGGTAAAAGCCTATGCCGAATACAACGGCAAGGACTGGGCGGTTCCGATGGAGGCCGATGCAGCCGGTTGGTCCTATCGCAAGGACTGGTTCGAAGACCCGAAGGAAATGAAAGCGTTCAAGGCCAAGTATGGTTATGATCTGGCGGTGCCCAAGACCTTCGCGCAGCTGACCGACATCGCCGAGTTCTTCCATCGGCCTGACCAGAACCGCTATGGCATCGCGATCTATACGGACAACTCCTATGACGCCCTCGCGATGGGTGTGGAGAACGCTCTGTTCTCCTATGGCGCCGACCTTGGCGACTACGCGACCTACAAAGTTGACGGCATTCTGAACTCGGACAAAGCCGTGGCCGCGCTTAATAACTACAAGAAGCTCTACTCGTTCACACCGCCCGGCTGGTCGAAGACCTTCTTCGCCGAAAACAACCAGGCGATGACCGAAGGCTTGGTAGCGATGTCGCTGAACTTCTTCGCGTTCTTCCCGGCGCTTGTGAACCCGGCGACGAACCCGCATGCAACACAGACCGGCTTCTTCGCCAACCCGGCGGGTCCCGGCGGCGACCGCGGTGCGGCGCTTGGCGGTCAGGGCGTGTCGATCGTGTCCTATTCCAAAAACAAGGACGAAGCCTTCAAGTTCCTCGATTGGTTCATTAAGGACAAAACACAGAAGCGTTGGGCTCAACTGGGGGGCTATACGGCTTCGGCGGCGGTTCTATCTTCGGATGAGTTCCGCAAAGCTACACCGTACAATGAGGCCTTCTATCAGACCATGTTCATGGTGAAGGACTTCTGGGCGGTGCCGGAATATGCCGAACTGCTGACCCAGTTCAACGATAATCTGTACCCGTTCATTGTGGGTGGCAAGGGCACGGCGAAAGAAGCGCTTGACGGCGCGGCGGGCGCCTGGACTAAAACTTTCAAGAAGTACGGCCGCATCAAGTAGGCTGAGCCCAACATCGCGGCGGGAGCGCAGGCGCGCTCCCGCCAAACCTACCCGGGGCCTGGAGCAAATACCGTGACCGAAGTAATGACCAGGCTCAAGCTTGGCAGCAGCGCCGCCGCGCGCGGATTGTCCGACCTGACGATCAGGAACCTTTTCATCATCCCGACGATCGCCTTTCTGATTATCTTCAATGTCTTTCCGCTGATCTATTCGCTTTGGACGTCCTTCACGGATTTCCGCGCCTCGACTTCGGCGCCGGCGAACTGGATCGGTCTTGCGAACTATCGCGAGTTGTTGGGTAACGAAGTCATTTGGCGGAATTTTACGATCACCGCGAAATATGTGCTGATCTCGGTCACGGGACAGGTTGTGGTGGGCTTCGGGCTAGCGATGCTGCTCAACCGGCCATTCCCTTTAAAGGGTCTGATATCAACACTTTTGCTGCTGCCGATGATGCTGTCTCCGGCGGTGGTCGGGCTGTTTTGGAAGCTGCTCTACGATCCGAATTTCGGAATTATCAACAACTTTCTGGGCTTAGGAAAATTCGAATGGCTCGCCAATCCCAGTGTGGCGCTTTACGCCGTGGCCATCGTCGATATTTGGATGTGGTCGCCCTTCGTGATGCTTCTGTCGCTGGCAGGGCTTTCGGCGGTGCCCAAGCACCTTTATGAAGCGGCAGAGATCGACCGGGCGGGAGCGTTCTACACCTTCTTCCGGATCACGCTGCCGCTTGTGTCTCCCATCTTGATGATCGCGATCATTTTCCGCACGATGGAGGCGTTCAAGACCTTTGACCACGCCTACATCCTGTCCTCGCAGCCGACGACAGAGCTGATTTCGATCAGGCTCTACAAGATGGCGTTCCAGGAATGGCAGACGGGAATGTCCTCGGCGCTGGCCTATATCGTGCTGATCATGGTCGTCGCAATCACCAACATCTACGTGAAATACCTCAACAAAGCGAAGGCGCGCTGATATGGCCGAAATAAAGACCAAGGGAGAGACCTTGGCGAACAGAGCCGCCATCGTCGCGGTGATCGTGGCCCTTATCGTGATGCTCACGCCGATCTACTGGATCGCCTCGACCGCCTTCAAGCCGCGCAACCTCTCCACGACGTCGCCTCCCACAGTGGTATTTGCTCCGACGCTGACCCCCTTTGCGAAGCTTTTTGTGTCGCGGTCGAATTTGCGCGGGACGGTGGACCCGGCAGTCTACGACGCGGCGCCGTGGTGGGAAAAGCGGATTTACGACGACGGCGGGCAGGTCGTTCGCAACAAGAAGACCCAAGAACTCACGCCGTCGGGATATCTGGACCGCTATACCAACTCGCTGATCATCTCGATCGTCTCGACCGTCCTCGCCGTCTCGATGGGCACGCTGACGGCTTACGGATTTTCCCGATTTAAAATCAAGGGTGAAAGCGACTGGCTGTTCTTCATCCTCAGCACACGGATGCTGCCGCCGGTGGTTGTCGCGATCCCGATGTTCCTGATGTACCGCGCTGTTGGGCTGTTTGACACTCATCTGGGGTTGATCATCCTATACACCGCCTTCAACCTCTCGTTCTCGGTCTGGATCATGAAGGGCTTCATCGACGAGATCCCGCGCGAATACGAAGAGGCTGCACTGGTCGACGGCTATACCCGCCTGCAGGCCTTCTGGAAGATCGTGCTTCCCGAGGCGCTGACGGGCATCGCCGCAACCGCCGTGTTCTGCTTCATCGTCGCGTGGAACGAATACGCCTTCGCCCTGATCATGACCAACCGGCACGCTCAGACTGCGCCGCCTTACATCCCCAGCCAGGTCGGCTCCGGACTGCCGGATTGGACCGTGATCGCGGCGGGCTCCTTCCTGTTCCTGCTGCCGGTCGCGACCTTCACGTTCCTTCTGCGCAACCATCTGCTGCGTGGCATGTCCTTCGGAGCTATCCGCAAATGACATTACGAGAGAAGAACCAGAAATATTATGAACCCGCGGCGCAATCGCTGATGATCTTCGGTCTGCTGTCTCTCGGCCAGCCCTGGATCGAACTGCTGCATCGCTATGGGTTAACCATCACCATCGTCGGGCTGATCGGTTTCATGGTCACTTCGCATATTCCGCCCGAACCCGAGGTGGAAGACGAAGAACAGATAGAGTTGATCTGATGGCGCATCTCGAACTGAGGAACATACACAAATATTTTGGCGCGTTGCAGGTTCTGAACGACGTCAATCTGGTGATCGAAGACGGCGAATTCGTTGTGATGCTGGGCCAGTCCGGCTGCGGCAAGACCACGATGCTGCGCGCGATTGCGGGGCTCGAGACGATAAGCTCGGGCACTATCTCCATCGACGGGCGCGAAGTGCAGGACCTCCGCGCCTCCGAACGGGATATAGCATTTGTATTCCAGTCCTTCTCGCTCTATCCGCACATGACCGTGGAGGAGAACATCGCCTTTCCACTGCGCGCGACACGGACCTCCCAGTCCGATCGCGAGAAGGCGGTTAAGGAGGTCGCGAAAGTTCTGGGGATCGAACGTCTTCTGTCTCGTCGGCCCTCGGCGCTGTCGGGCGGCGATATGCAGCGCGTCGCCATCGGCCGCGCCCTGGTCCGCCGGCCCAAGGCGCTGTTGATGGACGAACCCATCGGCTCGCTTGACGCCAAGCTGCGTGAACAAATGCGTGCGGAGATCAAGCGGCTGCACATCTCGCGCAACTCGACCAGCGTATACGTCACGCATGACCAGGTCGAAGCGATGTCGCTGGCTGACAGGATCATCGTCATGCACAAAGGGATCATGCAGCAGATCGGCGCGCCGGACGAGGTGTATCTACATCCTGCCAACCTTTATGTCGCGCAGTTCGTCGGCTCGCCCGTGATGAACGTGACGGACGTAATCATCGAGGGCGCGGGAACCGAAGCCATGCTGCGAATTGGCGGCGCTGCCGGCTTTCGGGCGCCGTCCGCCACCGTCGCCCACCTGACCGGCGCGCCCGCCCAGCTTGGCGTCAGGCCCGAAGCGGTCGTCCTGTCGCACGAGCCGCGCGACGGCTTCGTCGAGACGGAAACCACCAACGTGGAGCCGTTGGGCAGCCACGACATCGTTGACGTGCGCGTGGGCAGCGAGACGCTGCGCGCCCGCTGCGCGTCCGGCTTTGTTCATGGCGAAGGCGCCAAGGTGTGGATCGCGCTCGACCCGCAGCGTGTCCATTTTTTCGATGCCGCCAGCGGCAAGTCACTCAGGGGGGTCGTCTGATGGCGCGCATCGAACTTCAGAACGTTACGGTACGCTTCGGCGGCACACGGGCGCTCAAGGATCTTAGTCTGACGGTGGAAGATGGCGAATTCTTCGTTCTTCTCGGGCGGACCGGTGCGGGCAAGACGACGACGCTGCGCGCGATCGCCGGGCTGGAAAAGCCCGAAGTGGGCCGGGTGCTGATCGGCGACGCCGATGTCGGCAGTTGGACGACGGCCGAGCGCGACGTGGCCCTGGTGTTGCAGCAATATTCGCTTTATCCGCGCTTGACCGTGAGGGGAAATCTGGAATTTCCCCTGAAAATCCGCGGTTTGACTGCCGAACAGATCGCAAGCCGGGTGGACCAGGCGGCACACACGTTGCAGATCACCCATCTTTTGGACCGCAAGGTCGAACGCTTGTCGGGCGGAGAGATGCAGCGCGTGTCCATCGGCCGCGCCATCGTGCGAGAGCCGACCGTGTTCCTGATGGATGAGCCTCTTTCGGCGCTTGACGCCAAGCTGCGCGAATCGCTGCGGGTGGAACTGAAAAGCCTCCATCGGAATCTGGGCGCGACGTTTCTGTATGTGACCCACGATCAGGTCGAGGCCATGTCGATGGGCGACAAGATCGGCGTGCTCCGCTCTGGCCGGCTGGTGCAGGTCGGCTCGCCGTCCGACATCTACGAGCGGCCGCTGAACACCTTTGTCGCGCGGTCGGTGGGCTCGCCGCCGATGAACCTGATCGAAGGCCGGCTTGCAAGCGGCCGTGCCAATGTGAACGGCTTCACCCTGCCGGTGCAGGGGGGCAATGCCAGCGAAAGCGCGCGCATCTTCGGCGTGCGACCCGAGAATTTGCTGCTTGAGGCCGGCGCGCCGGCCGAGGCGCGGGTCTTCGACATCGAGGATCAGGGGGTCATCAAGATCCTCGCGCTTGACATGGGCGAAACGCGGTTGCACGCGACGGTTCCCGCGGGCACGAAAGTCACCCGTGACGAGGTGGTCCGGTTCGGCTGGAAGCCCGAAAAGGTGCTGACCTTCGACCGCGAGACGGGCATGAATCTCGGCCTCTCCTGACACTTCCGGCCGGCGCCGGGCGGGACATCCCGGCGGCAATTGGCCCGAAACGGCGGTGATCGTGTGAATTGAGAACGGCAATAGTCGTCAACGCTGGCAGCGGCTGGACAGTCGTACACTTTTGTCCTCTCCCCCGTTTCAGGGAGGGCGGGAGGTTGAAGAACATCGAGTGGGACCGGAAGAAGCATATCCCCACCGACGTTGTCAGGGGCCAACCTGGTGTGAGAATTTGAAAATATTTCCGGCAATATCCATCAATAGTGAGAATTTGGTCCGGCAAAATTCTCACTATTGATGGCTTGAGGCAGCGGCCTCTGGCAGTTCGAATTTCGCCTCACGGCAGAATTTATCGAAGTTGCGTTGGCCTCGCAGAAGCGTCGCTTTTCGTAAATCGTGGAGCACCGCCGGATCGGCCTCAACGCGCGCGAGCCCCGCGAGGAGCGCTGGTCGAAACTCTATCGGAAGCGCGGCGATCGCCGCATGCGTGACGCGCCGTTTGATGGGCCGCGCGCGCGCATCAAAATCCGGAAAGAGCGTGCCCAAAACCTGTCCGACGGCGGGACGTTCGAGATCGCCGGCGGTGGGCTTCCAGGTCTGAACCAGGAGCAGCTGCAGGATGGCGATCGAGGAATGTTCGTCGCGTTTTCGGTGGGCGAGATATCGCTCGACAATCTGTTCGCCTGCGACGGCCCGCGACTATTGGTCGGCGAACGGCGTCGTCTCCAAAAGCGTCGCGCGACTGCCGCGATGCTCGTTGGCGTCCGTAAAGGCGCCGCCGCAATCGGGACGCGTGATGCGCCAAGTCTCGCTCCCATATTTTGGTATGGCGCCTTGGCGCCGTCTTGAGCGAAGCGATCCGCGCAGGGGTGACAGATTTGCGGTCGCCTACCGCGGCAGATGAGATCGCTTACTCCGCCATCACGTTTGTCGATATCGGTCATACTTGATCAACAAATCGCCCCCGTTTCCGCCAACCTCGGCCGACAGGGCGTTTGACCAATAGGGCAGATCATGAATCCAGACGCCGTCCGGCCTCAGTTTCCGGTAGTTGTCGGGCAGGAAAGACACCCAGAAAGCAGCAGGCGCACAGAAATGTCAGAAAGGTTCGCGGTGCGCTTCGCACGCTGGACTCGTTCATAGTGCGCTGGGCACAGAGGAAATACCAACGACTCAGAGGGCACACAAAACGCGCATGGGACTGGTTGCGTGGGGTTCAATCCGGCCAGCCCAATCTGTTCGCTCATTGGCCCAAGGAGTCTCCGGTTAGGCGATAGGAGCCGTATGAGTCGAGAGGCTCACGTCCGGTTCTGGCGGGGCGTGGGGGTGCGATTCACCCGCGCAACTCAACTACCTTCACGCTTACGACAGCGTCGGCGTCGCGCGGGCTTCCATCGGCCGCTATCTGAATTTCGATAATGGCCTGCGGCCACATTCGAGCCTTGACCGAATGACGCCGGACGAGGCTTACTTCCACCCTCACCGCTCGTGGCGGCGGCATGAAATCTTCCGCCGCCGATGGTCGGGCGCAACTTCGGTCGGGCTGCGCCCTTCCTACGTCGCGACCGACCATCGGCGATCCCTAACGACCAAACCCCGGCGGAACGCCACTTATCATTCGCGGAAAACTGTTCAGACAACCGGAACCGGCTCTCTATCTCTTCCGATCCAAGCCTCCGCCCGAAGCTTCGCGCGCAAAACGCGAACTCTCGAAATTAATAGTAGCGCGAAGCGTAAACGCGAGTCGGGCCGCCGAAGTCAATCAGGCAAACGGCGGCTCGTGTAGCTAAATATCGGCGTAGCTTTGTTTCTCATGGGCGCCGCCGGGATGGGTCACGGCGCCGTTCTTGGCGGACCCGACCGTCTGGCAGTACTTCCAAAGGTAACCCGAGCCGGATTCGTTGTCCCGCTCGCGCCAAGTCGCGCGGCGTTGCTGCAGCTCCCCATCGGACAGGTCAACGCTGATCACGCCCTCAACGGCATCGATCGTTATGACGTCGCCGTCCCGCAGAAGCCCGATTGGCCCGCCAACCGCCGCCTCCGGCCCGACATGGCCGATGCAAAAGCCGCGCGTCGCGCCCGAGAAACGGCCATCCGTGATCAGCGCGACCTTGTCGCCCATGCCTTGCCCGTAGAGCGCCGACGTGGTCGAGAGCATCTCGCGCATACCGGGGCCGCCTTTCGGTCCCTCATAACGGATAACCAGAACCTCACCCTCCTTATAATTGCGCTTCCGCACCGCCTCGAAACAGGCCTCCTCGCCGTCGAAACAACGGGCCGGCCCGCGAAACAACAGTTTGTCCTGAGCCATGCCGGCGACCTTCACGATGGCGCCATCAGGAGCAAGGTTGCCACGCAACCCGACGACTCCGCCGGTTTTCGTAAAGGGTTTGTCCGCAGGACGCACCACATCCTGATCGGCGTTCCAACGCACGCTGGCCATGTTTTCCGCGATGCTGCGCCCCGTCACAGTGAGGCAGTCGCCGTGAAGATAGCCGTTGTCGAGCAGCGTCTTCATCATGAGCGGGACGCCGCCGGCTTCGAACAGGTCCTTGGCGACGTAGATGCCGCCAGGCTTAAGATTGGCGATGTAGGGCGTGCGCTTGAAAATCTCGGCCACATCGAAAAGGTCGAATTTGATGCCGCACTCATGCGCAATGGCGGGCAGGTGCAGAGCGGCGTTGGTCGAACCGCCCGAGGCCGCCACCAGGGTCGCGGCGTTTTCAAGCGCTTTCCGCGTGACAATGTCGCGGGGGCGAATTTGGCGCGCGATGAGTTCGACCACCATCTCTCCGGCCATGGTGCAGAACCGGTCGCGCAGGTCGTAAGGCGCCGGCGCGCCGGCGGAATAGGGGAGCGCGAGACCAATCGCCTCCGACACCGTGGCCATCGTATTGGCGGTGTACTGCGCGCCGCAGGCGCCGGCCGAGGGGCAGGCGACCTGCTCCAACTCCTCCAGATCCTCGTCGGACATGGCCCCAACTGAGTGTCTTCCGACCGCCTCGAACACGTCCTGAACGGTGACGGGTTTGCCTCTGAAAGTCCCAGGTAGGATCGAACCGCCGTAGATGAAGATCGACGGCACGTTGAGACGGCACATCGCCATCATCATGCCGGGGAGAGACTTATCGCAACCGGCCAAACCGACGAGCGCGTCATAAGCGTGGCCGCGCATCGTCAATTCGACCGAGTCGGCGATCACCTCGCGCGAGGGCAGCGAACACTTCATGCCCTGGTGACCCATCGCAAGGCCGTCCGTCACCGTAATCGTGCAGAATTCGCGCGGCGTGCCGCCGGCCGCTGCCACGCCCTTCTTGACGGCTTGGGCTTGGCGCATGAGCGATATGTTGCAGGGCGCGGCTTCGTTCCAGCAACTCGCCACGCCGACGAAAGGCCGATGGATCTGCTCCGTCGTCAGCCCCATCGCGTAATAGTACGACCGATGCGGCGCACGCTCTGGTCCCTCCGTCACATGACGGCTCGGAAGTTTCGACTTGTCGATCACATGCGCACCCATAGTCGTTTCTCCGCTGAAGTTTGTGCTCAACCTAATACGCCGGCGGCCATAAAACCGCCATCGACCGGAATCACCGCCCCTGTGATGTAGTTCGCGTTCTCCGACGCCAGGAAAGACACCAGCGCCGCAATCTCCTCTGGCGAACCATAGCGCTTCATCGGGATCGCCGCAGTGTAGGCGCCGCGGAATTCGTCGGAATGCAGCACTTTTGTCATGGGCGTGTCCACCGGGCCCGGCGCCACCGCGTTGGCGGTGATCCCGAGTTCGGCCAGTTCGCTGGCGATCTGCCGCGTCAGGCCGATCAGGGCGGCCTTCGACGTGCCGTAACCGGTGCGACCGCTGCCCACCGAGCGCATCCCGGCAACGGAGGCGATGTTAATGATCCGACCCCACCGGCGCGGCGCCATCAGACGCGCCGCATGCTGGGAGCACAGCAGAGCCCCCGTGACGTTGACCCTCATGGTTGTGAGAAAATTGTCCAGCGGAAATTCAAGAAACGGGAATGTTCTGGCGACGCCCGCATTGTTCACCACGACATCGCAGCGGCCGTGCCTGTCCTTCACTTTGGCGAAGGCGGCGGCGATGGAGTCGGGATCGGAAACGTCGAGCCCCAGCGGTTCGGCGGAAAGTCCCTTGCCGCGAAGCTCGGCGGCCGTCTCGCCGGCTTTTGCCTCATCCAGATCAGATACGAGAACGGTCAGGCCGTCTTCCGCCAAACGCGTCGCGATCGCCATGCCGATCCCCACCGCCGCGCCGGTCACCAAGGCAATCTTCGAGTCACTCACGTTTGACATGCATACTCCTTGGAAGTTCATCGACCGCTTGTTCAGCCTTTGTATCAAACAGGCGCTAGGTCGTAGCCGGCGCGCGGAAAATGCACGTGCAACACGCCAGCGCGCGGGTCGAAGCGGCGGATCACCACTTCCCGATCGTCGGCGCCTATCAGATCGCCTTCCACCGGGTCGCGCCCGACGTCGTCCGGCGTGACGGTCACTCTCGCGCCGGCCTTCAGGCCGGTGGGATCGCCGTTCACCGAGACTTCCAGGGCGGCGGGCGTCGATTGACGGGCTATGTCGAGCGCGGCTGCGCCGGCGATCTCGATCGGACGCCCGTGGCCGAGCGCCGCCACGCGCCCGACCCAGCCCATCAACGGCTGGATCGGCAAGCGCCGCTCGGTCTCCTCACCGCCCCATTTCAGCAGAAACCAGATCGAGGGATAGGCGGCGAGATCCGCGGCGCTGACCTGTTCGCCGAGCAGGAAGGGGCGGCCGTTAGCGAGGATGGTCTTGAACCACGCGAGATGCGCGACGAGTTGCTGCACGTGACGCGGAAACTGCGGCTCAAGCTCTTTCTTGTCGAGCGTGTAGCCGAACCTCCGACGCTCCTCGACGAAATCCGGTGCGTAGAGATCGCCGTTGATATAGGCGATGAAGCCGAGCGCCGGCATGAAGATGTAGCGCTCCGCCCACCAGGACAGCGCCGCCGCCTCACCCTCGCAGTGGTTTGGAAACAACGTCGGCTCGGGGTGAAGCTGTTCAAGCTTGCGCAAGATAAGATGCGAGTCGCAGTAGATGTCGGCGCCGATCTGCATGACCGGAGCGCGCCGATAGCCGCCGGTCAGCGCAATAAGGTCGGGCTTTGGCGAGGCGATCGGAACGAGCACTTGCTGGTAGGAAAGGCCCTTGAGCCCACAGGCGAGGCGCGCCTTCTCGGAGAAAGTCGACATGGCGTAGTGATGCAGAATGATATCGGACATGAAGCTTCCTCGCCAGTATCGCGGATGAACGCCGCTAGCTCCGCGCGGCGACGCAGACGATCATCACCGAAGTCGCGGAGATCGGCAGCTTCGCCTGGAAGGTCGCGCGCGCCGGCGTCTCGCCCTCGGGAACCCATGCGTCCCATTCGGCGTTCATCTCGGTGTAGGTCGAGATTTCGGAGAGATAGACGCTCGCGGTGAGGATCTTCGTCTTGTGCGAACCCGCCTCAGCCAGCAGGCGATCAATCGTGGCGAGAATCTCGCGCGTTTGCTCGCGCACGCTCTTGCCCTTGGTCTGTTCGGCGATGCAGCCGGTCAGATAAACTGTGTCGCCGTGAATGACCGCCTGCGATAGACGGGAACCCACACGCAGTCTGGTGACGCTCATCTCTATGCTCTCCTGCGATCATGCGGCTGCGGGGACCGGGGCGTCAGCGCGCAGCAGCCCTTGCGTCTTGAGATCCGTCCAAAGAGACGGCGGAATCTTCTGCATCATCCGCTCGACGTTTCCTTCAAGCTGCGCGCGCGACGCCATGCCCGGGATGACAGACACTACGTTGGGATGGGTCAGCGGAAACTGAAAGGCGGCTGCAGCGATCGGTACGCCATAGGACTCGCACACCTCTTCGATGCCCTTGACGCGGGAGAAAATTTCTGGCGGCGGCGGCTCGTAATTGTAAGTGGCGCCCTCAACCGCGCCGCTCGCAAGAATGCCGGAATTGAGCGGCGCGCCGATCACGACCGAGACATTCTCGCGCTGGCAACGCGGCAGGAACTTGTCGAGCGGCGCCTGCTCCAGCAGCGTGTAGCGGCCGGCGAGCAGGAACACGTCCCACTTGCCGTGGTCCATCGCCTGATCGCAGGCCTCCCATTCGTTGACGCCGAGGCCGATCGCCTTCACGTCGCCGTTGCGACGCAACTCGTCCATCGCCCGATAGCCGCCTGCCATTGCGGTCTTGAACAGCGGAGGGAACGCGTCGCCGTGGGTCTCGGCCGAGATATCGTGCATGTAAAGAATGTCGGGACGCACGAGGCCGAGCCTTTGCTGGCTGTCCTCGAACGAACGCATCACGCCGTCATAGGAATAATCATAGTCGGGCCGGAACGGCGCGGCGTCGATGAACATTTTGCGAAAAGGATGCCAAGACGGGTCCGGACGCAACAGCCGACCGACCTTGGTTGATATTACCGCTTCGTCTCTCGGCAGGCTGCGGAAGGCTTCGCCGACGCGCCGCTCGCTGAGGCCAAAGCCATAGACCGGCGCGGTGTCGAAATAGCGGAAGCCGCTGTCCCACGCCGCGCGCAAAGTAGCGCGGGCATCATCGTCGCTCATCGACTTCATCAGATTTCCGAATGGTCCCCCGCCGACGCCAAACACGGTGACGGCGACATCGGTCTGGCCGATCTGACGCTTGGCGAAAGTCATGTCTTGCTCTCTTGATTTGACGGCTTGGCGACGGAGAACCTCGGAACTCGACCTTCGATCGGATAGCGCGGATCGGTGTAACCAGGCGTCGAAGGGTGTCCGCTCGGCACCAGTTCATCGAGCACGCGCTCGTCCCGCTGGTCGAACGGATAGTCGAGCGCATGCAGATACGAGGCCCATTGCGCTTGCGTTCGCGGCCCAGCCAGAACGGACGTAACGAACTGATTGGCGAGGAGCCACGCAAGCGCATAGTCGGCGGCGGCGAAGCCTCGCGCGGCAGCGTGAGCTTGCAGCTTCTGCGCGATCGCCAGCGATTCCGGCCGCCACTCTGTCTCCAGAATGCGCGCATCGGCCAAGGCGGCGCGCGATCCTTCCGGAGGCTTTTCGGATGGGCTGTATTTCGCGGTCAGCACACCGCGCGCCAGCGGACTGTAAGCGACGACGCCGAGGCCGAAATAGGCGCTGGCCGGCAGCACCTCGACTTCCGGCGTGCGGTTGAGCGCGTTGTAATAGGGCTGGCAGGCGATGGGTCGCGGTGCGCCCAGGCGGTCGCAGAGATTGCAAATCTCGGCGATGCGCCAGGCGCGAAAGTTGCTCACTCCGAAGTAGCGAATCTTGCCGGCCGCGATCAGGTCGCGGATAGCGCCGACGGTTTCCTCGAGCGGCGTCTCGCGGTCCTCGAGATGGAGATAGAACAGATCAATCCAGTCGGTTTTCAGCCTCTTCAGGCTTTCCTCGCACGCCATCATCAACCAGCGCCGGCCTAAACCGCGCCGCGTGCGGCCCTCACCCATCGGATTGCCGGCCTTGGTGGCGAGGATCCAGTCGCCGCGCCGGCTCGCGATCGCCCGCCCGACCACCTCCTCCGAATGACCGCCATTGTAGGAATCGGCCGTGTCGATGAAATTCACGCCGGCTTCGCTTGCCTGCGCGATGATGGCGTTCGCCTCGCGCTCGTCGGCGCGGCCGCCGAACATCATGGCGCCGAGGCAGATCCGCGACACTTCCAGTCCGCTGCGGCCGAGACGTTCATACAACATGCCGATGATCTCTCAAGCCGCCGCGACGTCGAAGCCGGCGCGCGGGAAATGGATATTGATCTTGCCAACGCGCGGATGCGTTGAGCGGATGACAAGTTCCTCCGCATCGGCCGCCACCAGCGCGCCCCGTACGGAATCGCGCCCGGTGTCGTCGGGCGTGACGATCACCTCGGCGCCTGGCTTCAACCCTGAGGGATCGGCGTCGTGGGCAATCGTCGGCGCCTGCGGCTGCGAACATTGCGCGAGACCGAGCGCGTCGGCGGCGCTCATTTCGGTCGGGCGGCCGTGGCCGATCGCTTCGACGCGATCATACCAGCCGCGCAGCGGCGCAAGCGGCAGCTTGGCTTCCGCCTCCACGCCGCCCTGGTGGCGCAGCAACCAAAGTGGGCAAAAAGCCGCGAGATCGGCCGCGCTCGGCTGATGCAAGAGGAACGGCCGTCCGTCCGCCAGCATTTTCGTGAGCCAGACGAGATGCGCCGCGCCCTGTTGAAGATAGCGCTGCACGAAGGGTCCGATGTCCTCGCGCGCCAGCGGAAAGCCGAAGGCCTTACGCTCGGCGACGAAGGCGGGTGGAATCTTTTCGCCGATCGTGTCCGCGACGACCCCGAGCGCGGGAGGAAAGATCGATTTGTCCGCCCACCAGGCAAGCGCCAGCGCAATGCCCTCACTTCCCTCGGGATAGAGGCTGGGTTGCGGATGCAAACGCTCGATAGTCCGTAGAATGAGCTGCGTGTCGCAATAGACGTCGGCGCCAATTTGTAGAACGGGCGTGCGGCGATAGCCGCCGGTCAGCGGCAGGAGATCCGGCTTCGGCATCGCCGGCGGAATCATCACGGAGCGCCAGGCGAGGCTCTTCAGCCCGAAGGCGAGCCGAACACGCTCCGAGAATGTCGATGTCGAATAATGATGTAGGACGAGCTCGTCCATGAAGGCTCCCGATTAGACCCGGCCGGCTTTCGCCTGAGAAAAGAATGACGGACCGCCCATCTGACCGCCCTTCAGCACCACTTCGCAGCCGTCGAGATAGTGGCCGGGCGCGAGCACGCGGCACAGCGGCGCGCCGGGCGTCAGCGGCGCGATCATCTCAAGCGCGTCGATGCGCAGCATTTTCACGGCTGTCGTCGATGTGTCGCCGCCAGCGACGACAAAGCGCTTGAGCTTGGCCTCGGGCAGCACCCGCTCCAACAGCCGCCCGGCCGCGACAGCGAGCGCCCGGCCGCCGCGAAGGCGGCCCTGCTCCGGAGCCGCGCCGGCGCGGGCGAAATGATCGGCGACGGCCCGCTCGCGCGGATCGTCCGGTCCGGTCGAGCTATGAACCACAACGCTGCGGCCGCCCTCAAGCAGCGTCAGGACTCTGCGCGCGGCCTCCCGCGCGGCGGGGCCATCCTGGCCCTCGACGATGAGCGCCACCGGATCGAGCGCGGCTTCCGCGAAACCGTCCGCCCGCGCCGCCGCAATCTGCGCGCCCGTCGCCGGCGAGCAACTGCCCGACACGACAAGCATCTGATCGACGGGCCCCGGCGAGGGCATGGCGACTTGCGAGGGCATGGCGACTTGCGCGGGCAAGACGCCTTTGGCGCGCCAGGACGCGACGAGCGCATATTCGACGCCGGACGATCCGAGGACGAACAGCGGCGGCTCGCGGCTCGCCATCTCCTCGAGCAACAGGCCGACCCGCGCCTCAGCGCGTTCATCGGCGATGTCGATCATCAGTGCATCGGGACGCGGCTGGAGCGCGTGTTCGAGCGCCGCCCTGGCGTCCGCTTCCATGCCCGCGATAGCGGGGGCGGCGAGCAGCGCGATCGATTGATTGGTCTGCGCGCCGATATGGCGGCGCATGTCGGCCTCGCGCATCGGCGTCGTGGGATGCACGCTCATCGTGGGATGGCGGTCGATGCGATGCATGGCGCCATCGACATTGTGACGCGCGAACAGCGTACCGAACATCGAATAACGCGCGAGCTTGGGCGCGCCGACGACGATGGGAATTATCCCGTCGCCGAGAACCCGCTTTGCGAGGTCCATGACGCGGCCGAAAGAGCCGATCGTCGGCGAGGAGTCGAAGGTCGAGCAAACTTTGTAGTGCAAGATCGGCGCGCCGGAGCGGCGCAGCGCATCGAGCGCGTCGGGAATAACGCCGTCCATTTCTTCGGGGGTCAGGCCGCGACTGTTGCCGGCGATGCCCATCGCCTGCAAGCCTTCGAACCGCGCCAAGAGCGCGGGCGAAGGGACATCTGTGAACAGCACCGCACGAAGGCCGGCCGCCGCCAAACATTCCAGCGCATCGGTCGAGCCGGTGAAGTCGTCGCCGTAGAAAGCGATGAGAGGTTTGACGCTCACGTCGGTCACCCTTTCACCCGGCCGCCGAAAGCGGCGAGCGCTTCCCGCAGTGCGGGCCGCGTTTGCGCATACGCATCGAGCGGAACGCCCTCGACGGCCGCGGCCCAAGCCTCGACGAGGCTCTCAACGCCCGCCTTCGCGCCGGAGGGATGGCCGATGATGCCGCCGCCGGCCAGGAAAATGAGGTCAGTCGATTTGACGGCGGCGAAGGTCGCCGGCGGCTGCGCCGCCGTCTGACCGGACGAAAACACCGGCATGATCGGCCGCGTGCCGGCGAATGGCTGCATACACGCCAGCGCCGAGGCGACGACGCTGTCGTCCGGCTCCCAGAACTTACTCTTCAGCCCGTTGACGTGAAGCTGATCAATCCCGGCGAGCCGCCACAACTTCTGATAGACCTGATAGTCCATGCCGAGCGACGGCGCGCGGTTCATCATGCCAAAGCCGTTGCGATGTCCGTGGATCGGCACGCTCGCGTGTCGCCGCAGCGCCGTGATCGCGGCGGGTCCCGTCCAGTTGACGCTGGCCATGACGCACGTGCCGCCCTCCTTCACGACGAGGTCGTGGTGGCGGCGCATGGCGTCGATGTCGTCGGAGATGTTGAAGGCGACCATAACCTTGCGGCCCATGCGGTCGGCGTGTCGGTTGACGACCTTCATCACCGCCTTCACGCGCGCTTCCAACGGCGCATAGGGCGGATTGCCGATCAACTCGTCGTCCTTGATGAAGTCGATGTCGGCCGAGCAGAGCAAATCGACGAGCGTCGCGGTGTCGTCGGGAGTCAAGCCGATGCTCGGCTTGATGATGGTGCCGATCAACGGCCGGCCGTGCACCTTCGCGACGGTGCGAGTTCCCTCGGCGCCGAACGCGGGTCCCGGAAATGCGGCCGCGTAGTCGTCGGGCAGGTCCAGATCGAGTACTTTGAGCCCGGTCAACTCGCCAAGTTCGAACAGGTTGCCGGCGATCGTGGCGTAAAGGTTTGGCAGGTTCGGCCCGACATTGTGGATGGGGAAACTGACCGTCACCACGCCGCGTTTGTAAGGCCCTCCGACGCCCTTGCGGTCCGCGAAGGCGTTTGGGAGCGACGGCGCCGCGGCCTCCTCCAACGGCTCGATGCTCAGCACGCGCGCGCGTGCCCGTTCTCTTAGATCAGCGGTCTCACCGGGCAGCGTGATGAACGTGCCGCAGGATTGTTCGCCCGCGATCACCTCCGCCGCCTTGTCGAGCGATTCATAGGTCTCGACGAGGTAACGGACCGTGAAATCGCGGCGGGGGGGAGGGGTTGTTGTCATGCGCCTCTCAGGCCGCCTTGCAGGTCAGGCCGCCATCGACCGGCAGGCAGACGCCGGTGATGTAGTTCGCCTCGTCGGACGCGAGGAACACCGACGCCGCGGCGATGTCCCAGCCCGTGCCCATGCGACCCATCGGCGTCGCCTCGTGCCGCGCGCGGGCCATGGCTTCGGCGTCGGAATACTGCCCACTGATCTGCTGATAGATCAGCGGCGTATTCATCAGACCCGGCATGATGGCGTTCACGCGGATGCCCTGCCGCGCATATTGGAGGGCGAGTCCGACGGTGAATTGGTTGACGCCGGCTTTCGCCGCGTAATAGGCGCTGTAGGGATAGCCGGTGTAGCGGATCGCCGCGATCGACGAGATGTTGATGATCGCGCCCTTGCCGCGCGCGATCATGCCGGGCAGCACGTGTTTGCAGGTGAGATAGGCGCTCGTCAGATTGACATCGAGCACGGTGTGCCAGTCCTCCTCGCTCAGCTCGACCGGGCCGCCCATGATAGTCGTGCCGACATTGTTGTGCAGCACGTCGATGCGCCCTTCCGCCTTCATGACTTCATCGACCACCGACTTGACGCTGGCCGAGTTGGTCACGTCGGCGGCAAAGCTAAGCGCTTTGCCGCCCAGCGCCTCGACGATCGAGACCGTGGCGTCCGCCGCCGCTTTCTCGCGATCGACGGCGATCACGGTTGCGCCTTCTCGCGCATAGGCGACGGAGGTCGCTTTGCCGTTGCCCCAGCCTTCGCCGACGCTGCCGGCGCCGAAGACCAGAATCACTTTGCCTTCCAGGCGGCTCCGGCCAACGGGGATTTCGCTCGACGCCGGGTCGGCGGGCTTCAGCGGGGTGCTCATGGGAACCTCAATTTTCGCAAAAGGCCAAAGGACGGATTGGCGAGCCGGACCCTTCCTTGATCTTCAGGGGCGTCGCGACGAACAGGCTGCGCAGCGACAGCTTGTCGAGATTGGTCAGCATCTCGATAATCAGGATGCCGTTGGGCAGCCAGTGCGTGGTGTGTCCGGTGGTCTCCTGACCGACGCCGTCGATCACGGCCATGTCGCAGGCGACCGTGTCGCAACCGATGGCGCGGATGCCGCGCTCCTTGAAATGAATGATCGCATCTTCGCGGATGCCGGGCGCGTTCTTGACGAACCAGACGCTCTGGGCATCGGTGCGCCAGTAGCGCTGCATCCAGCCGAAGTTGATGAGCGCGATCTCACCCTTGCCGACCTGAACGCCCTTTTCCTGCTCGTAGGCCTTGACCATGTCGAGCGTGATGAGTTCGCCCGGCTTCAGGTTCTTGTCGGCGAAATCATAGAGGACCGCAGGCGCGATCAGCTTGTCGGCCGGAAACGTGTCGATCGACATGTGCATCATCGAGGGATGGAAGTGCACAGGGGAATCGACATGCGTTCCCGTGTGCTCCGAGATCATCAGCAATTGGCAGTAATAGCCGTCGCGCTCGATCTCGCGGGCCTTGTCGATGACGAGCGGCGGATGCATCGGCCAGTTCGGAATACCGCGTTGCAGCGTCGGCGAAAGATCGACGACGCGCATGCCGCGCAGCGTCGAGGCGACCTGAGACGCGAGCCCGTCGTCGGCGACTTGTTGAACAATCATGTCGGGGACCTCCAATAAAAGACCAAGGGCGAAGCGGCGCTGGCGCCGCCCCGCCGCTTGCGGTTCAGCCCTGCTTCTGGAACCACCAGGGATAGTCCTTGGCGGATTGTTCGAGATTCTCCTTCGTGACGTTGAAGTTGAGGATCTTGATCCAGGGAATGTCCTTCGCGCCATTGTTGACGGAAGCGTTCGCCTCGATCGGCCTGCCGTTGCCGACGGCCATCGCGGCATCGGCCGCCTTGACGCCCATCTGATCGAAGGCGGTGAAGTTCGACAGCGCCATCAAGCCCTGCTTGATGAGCTCCTGCGCGCGCGGTTCGGCGTCGACGCCGGTTACAAATACCTTGCCGCCGAGCCCCTGCGCCTGCAGCGCCTGGATCGCGCCGTAAGCGGTGCCGTCGTTGCCGCACAGCACGACCTTGATGTCGTTGGTGTTTTTGGTCAGCGCGTTCTCGACCTGGGCGCGGGCGGTGTCGGTCGACCAGTTCTTGTTGAACTGATCGGAGACGAGCTTGATGTCGCCACGGTCCAGGAAGGGCTTGAGCACGTTGAGGAAGCCCTGCCGGGTTTCGCGCGCGACGCTGGTGCTCTCCTCGCCGGCGGCGATCACATAATTGCCCTTCGGGTGGGCTTCAACAGCCGCCTTGGCGATCTTCTCGCCCATATCGATCGCGTCGCGGCCGAGGAAGCATACGACGTCGCCTTTGTTGATGAGGAAGTTGTAGTTGATCACTGGAACCTTAGCGGCCTTCGCCTTGCGCACCAAGCCGTTGGCGGCGTTGGCGTTGACCGGCGTCAGCACCAGCACGTCGATGCCCTGGGTCAGCATGTTCTCGACCTGAGAGGCTTGCAAAGCTTCGTTGGCGTTGGAGGACTGTGCGAGCACCTCGATGCCGAGCTTGGCGGCCTCCTTCTCGAAGAACGCCTGATCGGCGTTGCGCCAACGAAGCTGATCGTAATTGGGCATGACCAGCCCGACTTTCAGCTTCTTGTCTTGCGCATTCGCGCTTTTGAAGCCGGCGAGCAGCGCCAGCAGTCCGGCGGCCGCTCCGCCGAGCGCCTTCCGGCGCGTCGCTTCAGCGCGGAATGGGGAATTCAATTTGTCAATCATCGCGTTTCTCCCAGGAAATTGTGAGTTAGTCGTCGCCGCGACCGCCGCGGCCCCGCACGTCGATGTAGACGGCGAACAGGAGCACCAGGCCGACCGCGATCGACTGGTAAGAGGAGGGAAGGTTCATCAGGCTCATGCCGTTGGCGAGGCTTTCCATCAGCACCGCGCCAATCACCGCGCCCGCCACCGTGCCGCGTCCGCCCATCAGGCTCGTGCCGCCGATGACCGCCGCCGCGATCACATTGAGTTCGAGCCCTTGGCCGGCGGTCGGCGGCGCGCTGGAGAGCCGCGCCACCAGCATCAGGCCGGCGAGACCGTAAAGCGCGCCCATCGCCGCGAACACGATGGTGATGTGGTTGCGCACGTCGATACCCGCGAGCAGCGCCGCCTGCCGATTGCCGCCGATGGCGTAGAGCCGCCGGCCGAACGGGGTGTAGCGCAGCACGCCGCCGCTGATCGCCACGACCGCCAGCACGAGCGCGACGGGAACCGGAATCCCGCGGTAATTCGCCGAGATGAACATGCCGAGCAGGGTGATGACGCCAACCGATACGACCGGAAGCGCCACGAGGATGTTGAACGAGGCCGGAACGCCCGCCGAAGTCTGCGCGCGGTATTCTCGCAACTGGAGCAGCGAAAAGACGCCCCACATCGCGATCAGCAGGACGATGCTGACGAGCGGCGGAAGGGAAGCGTCGGAGATGACGAGCATGTCCTCGCTTGGCGAGATCGTCTCAGCATTGGTGATGACGAGCGACAGACCGCGAATGGCGAGCAGGCTCGCCAGCGTCACGATGAATGCGGGCACATGCATCCAGGCGATCCAATAGGCGTGCCAGAGTCCCAGAACAAGCCCGAAGCCGACGGTGATGAAGACGGTTGGCCAGAACCCGAAGCCGTAAACGGTGCTGGCGAAGGCGGCGACGACCCCAGAGGCGGCGACGGTCGCGCCGAGCGAAAGGTCGATATAGCCCGGCACCATCAGCATGACAGCGCCCGCCACCAGCACCGCGGAGATCGCCACCTGACCGCTCAGATTGGTGAGATTGCGGGGGCTGAGAAACAGACCGTGCGTCAGAAGCTCCAGCACGATCCAGACGACGATCAGAACCGCGATCATCGGAATCAGGCGGAAGCGCCCTTGCGACAGGAACTCCGTGAGAGAGTGGCGGCTTCTCGGGACAGAAGGCGCCTCGGCGGGCGCGGTCAAACTACGTGAACGCGTCATGCGGCAACCTCATGTTCGCCGGCGGCGTGGGTCATAACTTGTTCTTCGGTGGCTTCGCCGCGCCCGAAGGCGCGCACGATCTTTCCCTCCCACATCACGAGGACGCGGTCGGACATGCCCAGGACTTCCGGCAGGTCGGTGGAGACGAGGACGATCGCCTTGCCCGCCGCGGCCAGCGTGTTGATGAGTTCGTAGAATTCGACGCGGGCGTTGACATCGACGCCGCGCGTCGGTTCCTCCAGCACGAACAGCTCCGGGTCGGTCAACAGCCATTTGGCGGCGACGACCTTCTGCTGATTGCCGCCGCTGAGCTCGCGGATCGGTTGCTCGATCGAATGCAGCTTGACGCGCAGGTTCGTGGCGTATTGCTGAATGCTCTGCAACTCGGCCTTGCGGTCGATGAAGCCGCCGCGCGTGAATTTCGCGAGCGCCGCGAGCGACATATTTGTCTCGATCGAATGCGACGTGATAAGGCCGTCGCGCTTGCGCTCGGCCGGCAGATAGGCGACGCCACGTCGGATCGCGTCGCGCGGCGTGTTGAGCTTCACCGGCGCGCCCTTTATCTTGAGCTCGCCAGATACAGCGCCGGGATGCGCGCCGAACAGCGAACGCGCGAGCGCGAAGGCGCCGGAGCCGAGCAAGCCGTAGACCCCGACCACCTCGCCGGCGTGAACGGTGAGGTCGAGGTTGCTGGCGGCCAGGCGGCGGCCGGAATGCGCGTTCGCCAGCGTGTAGCCCTTGAGCTCCAGCACGGGCGCTCCGACCTTGTTGGCGGTCTTGGGGTACATTTCCGCCAGATCACGGCCAACCATCGACCGGATTACGCGACGCGGCGTGTCGGGTTCGCCCTTGAGAGCGAAATGATCGACGATAGAGCCGTCGCGCATCACCGTCACGACATTGGCGATGCGCTCGAATTCGTGCAGGCGGTGCGAGATGTAGATCGTCGTGACGCCGTGCAGATGCAGATCGGAGATGCGGTCGAACAGCAGCTCGGTCTCTCGATCCGTCAGGCTCGCCGTCGGCTCGTCGAGGATCAGCAGTTTGACGCCCTGGGTGATCGCGCGGCTGATGCTGACGAGCTGCTGCTCGTGGGTCGACAAGTCGCCCATCCGCGCCACCGGCGACACCCGGAGCTTGAACGCGTCGAGCCAATAGGCGGTGTCGGACCACAGCTTCTTGACGTCGACCAGGCCCCAGCGTTGCGGCTCGCGGTTGAGGAACAAATATTCCCCAACCTTGAGTTCCGGCACGATATTCAGTTCCTGAGGCACAAGAAAGACCCCGTGCCGCTCCGCGTCGCGGATGTTGGAGAAGCGGCGGGCGACGCCCTCGATCTCCAATGTCCCGTCATAGTCGCCGATCAGGCCTGACAGGATCTTCATCAGCGTCGATTTGCCGGCGCCGTTCTCGCCGGCAACGGCGTGAACGTCGCCCATCTCGAAGGTCAACGAGACGCCGCGCAACGCGTGCGCTCCGCCAAACCGCTTGTCGACATCCGTGACTTTTGCGGCCGGAGCGCGGGACGGGGTCGACATATCAGGAGGCTTTTTTGAACCACCACGGCAAGCGTGTGGCGAGTTCGTCGAGATTGTCCTTGCTGGCGTTGAAATGGTCGACCTGGAACCACGGCACATCCTTCAGACCGTTGTTGAAGGTCGCCGTGAGGCCGAGATCCTCTTTCTTGCCGAGCTTCAGCGCAATTCTCGCCGCCGCTTGACCGGACTGACAATAGTCGGTGAAGTTCGAGATCGTCAGGTTGCCCTGGCGGATCAGCTCCTGCGCGCGTGGTTCGGCATCGACGCCGTTGACCCAAACTTTGCCCGCAAGCTTCTGTCCCTGCAACCCTTGGATGGCGCCGTAGGCCACGCCGTCGTTGCCGGCCAATACCGCCACGACGTCGTTGTTGGTCTTGGTCAGCGCGTTCTCGATTTGCGCGCGGCCCGACTCGGTCGACCAGTTCTTATTGAACTGCTCGGACACGATCTTGATGTCGCCGCGGTCGAGATAGGGCTTGAGGACCTTGTAATAGCCTTGCTTCTCCTCCTGGGCGACATTAGTGCCCTCGTCGCCGAGCGCGAGAATGTAGTTGCCCTTGGGATGCGCCTTGACAGCCGCTTCCGCGATTTCGACCGCCATCCCAATGGCGTCGCGAGCCACGAAAGCGGCGACATCGGCGTTCATCGGCAGCGAGTCGTAGGCGACGACGGGGACGCCGGCGCGATTGGCCTTCTTCACCAGCGCCGCGCTGGCTGCGGCGTTAACGGGCCGCAACACGAGAACGTCCACGCCCTGGGTCAGCATGTTTTCGACCTGGGAGGCCTGCACGGTCTCCGACATCTGCGAGGCGACGGTGCTGTAGTCCATGCCGAGATTGGCGGCTTCCTTCTCGAAGCAGGGTTGGTCGCCATTCTGCCAGCGGATCTGATCATAGCTCGGCAGGATCAGGCCGACCTTGATCTTGTCCTTCGCCGCGGCGCCTGTCGCGGCGAGCGAAACAAGGGCGAGCGCCAAAGCGCAGCCGCGCAAAAGCTTCTTGCGCGCGCCGGCGGCGCGCACATTCGTAGTCGTAACCATAGACGTCCCTCCTGAAGCGCCGGCTCGGGCCTGCCTGACCGGCGGGTTAAATTGGTGAAACCGACCGGGTTAGATGTCCCGGTCGTTCCCCGTGCGTTGCCAGTCCGCGCCGAGGCGACGGTCTGGATCCAGCGTGAAGCGACGCCCCCAGTCGAGATGCGTCTTCATGCGGGAATGGGCTTTGTCCGCGTTACCCGCGCGCACCGCTTCAAAGATGCCGCGGTGCTGTGCCGCATTGACTGCTAGCCGTTCGGGGTGGGCGCCGTGCATGCGTCGCGCGAGGCGGTACATCTTGTCGCGCAAGCGGCGAAGGGCGTGCTCCATCTCCGCGTTGCCATGGCATTCGGCGAACGCCGCATGAAATTCGAGATCGAGCTGGTGGTATCGGAGCGTATCGCCGCTGGCTGCGGTAGCCTCTTGCTCCATGAGGATCTTGTCGATGGTCTGCGCCTGCTCGCCCGACAGACAGCCCGCAAGCGAGGCGACGACATGGCATTCAATCACCATGCGTAACTCGTAGAAATCCAGGATTTCGCGCGAGGTAATTTCCGGCAAACGGATGCCGCTGTTTGCGGTTACAATGATCAGCCCTTCAGCGCGCAGGCGCTCAAGCGCGAAACGGACTGGACCAAGTCCGACGTCGAGGGAAGCCGCAAGCGCGCGCTCTGAATAGGTGCGCTCCGAATCTCCCTCGAGGAGGAGTGCCCTGATCTTCGAATAGGCCTCATCCTTCAGGAGGAGGCGCGCCGATCCAGTCAGGCGATTTAGCCGCACGACATCTGCCGACATCTCTAAACCTCCCTGCGAAAGTCGAACTCCAGCGACTTCATAATCTCGAGATACTGACATTGCAGCGCCATGTCAAGGCTGACATTGCAGTGACATGTCATTTTTTCGACCCGTATAGCCCTGCCCGCATTATGCAGCGCGGACAGGACGGCTATGAAAATGTCAGCGATTCTCATTTTGGAATTGCGGGATTTTTTTAGGCTTTGGTCTATCGGGCTGAATCGGTTTCTGGTTCAAGCTTCGTGTGGCGGTTTTGGCGGATTTGCTTGGAAGGGTTCGACAGACCTGCGCCGGCGTGGCGGACAAGCGGCAGGATAGGAATTCGCATGGGACGATGGCCGATATCGGCATGGCGGCGTTTTCCGCATTTTTCATGCAGAGCCCGTCGTTTCTTTCCTACCAAGTGCAGCTTCGCGCCGGGGTTGGGCACGGTCGCTCCAATTGCGAGACGCTGTT
>JANLPL010000243.1:0-8100 GCA_031367195.1 Bradyrhizobium sp. | reverse complement strand
CGCCGCGAACGCCGCGCTGCTCGACATCGGACTCGACCACCTCACCCTCGCCCGCGCCACGCTCTACGCCGCCGTGCTGCGCGGCGAGGCGCCGCCCGGCGATCACGTCAACGAAGCCGTCGATGTCGTTCGCCGCGCGGGCCAGCAACTATACCTCCCCCTCCCCCTCCTCACCCGCGCCCTCCACCGCGCCGTCACGGAAAACTTCGACGGCGCGCGCGAGGATCTCGACGAGGCGTTCGAGATCGCCGAGCGTGGGCCGATGCGGCTGCATCTGGCCGACATCCATCTGCATCGCGCCCGCCTATTCGGCCTCCTCGCCAACCGCCCCGCCAAATATCCCTGGGCCTCGCCGCAAGACGACCTCGCTGAGGCGCGCAAGCTGGTCGCGGCCTGCGGCTACGGGCGGCGAACGGCGGAGCTTGCCGACGCCGAGGCGGCGCTGCGGGCGTTGAGCGGGTGAAGCGGCCGCTGGATTGTCGCTTGCGCCGACGAGCCTGGGCCCATGGGCGACCGCGCGCCGCCGCGGCCTTCCGGCCTCATCGTCGCGTCGCCTTGAGAGGACGAGATGAGTTTTGAGGAAACGCAGGCCGCCATCGTCGCGCATTTCGCGCGCGGCGCCAAACGCATCGACACGCAGGGCGCTATTGTTCTGCTCAAGGGCGATACGGCGCTCAAGATCAGGCGCGCGATCCGCCTGCCGTTTCTCGATTACTCCACGCTCGAAAAACGTCGCGCGGCGGCTGAGGCCGAGATCGCGCTCAATCAACCCAACGCGCCCCATATATATAGAGACGCCGCGCCGATCCGGAAAACCCGCGACGGCTACGGTTTCGAGGGCGATGGCGAGATCGTCGAATGGGCGACGCGGATGCGCCGCTTTGATGAAGAGGCGACGCTCGACCGCCTCGCCGCGCGCGGCGAGTTGGCCCGCGAGACTATCCGCGATCTCGCGCGGGCGATCCACGCCATGCACGCACGCGCGCAACCGCGCGCGGCCGAGCCCGCGCTTGCCGCGATGCGGCGTTGGATCGCGCAGAATGCTCAAGCCTTCGCGGAGCGGCCCGATCTGTTTCCCGCCAACGAGGCGTTGACGCTCACGAAAGCTGCGTGCGCCGCGCTCGATCGCGCAGAGCCGTTACTGCTTGCGCGCGGCGCGACGGGGTTCGTCCGCCGCTGCCACGGCGATCTGCATCTGCGCAACATCGCGCTGATCGAGGGGCGGCCGACTCCGTTCGACGCGATTGAATTCGACGAGTCTATCGCCACCGGCGACATTCTCTATGACCTCGCCTTCGCGGTGATGGACCTGTGGGAGCGCGATCTGCGTGGCCACGCCCATCTGCTGCTCAACGTTTATCTGTCGTTGAGCGACGCGCAGACCTATTCCGCGCTCGCCCTGCTGCCGCTGTTCCTGTCGCTGCGCGCGGCGATCCGCGCCAAGGTTGAGGCCGGCGCGCTCGACCGCGTGAGCGAGGCCGAGCGCGGGCTCACGGCGCAATCGGCGCGGCGCTATTTCGCTTTCGCGCACGCGTTTCTTGATCCCGCCCCGGCGCGGTTGGTCGCCGTTGGCGGTCTCTCCGGTTCAGGCAAGAGCGCGCTGGCGGCCGCGCTTGGCCCCGCGATCGGCGCCGCCCCCGGCGCGGTCTGGTTGCGCAGCGACGTCGAGCGCAAGCACCTGTTTGGCGTCGATGAGCTAACCGCGCTTGCCCTCGCCGCCTATGGCGACGAAGCCGGCCGCGAAACCTATGCGCGGCTGATCGACAAGGCCCGCCGCGCGTTACAAGCCGGGGCGTCCGCGCTGATCGACGCCACCCATGCGCGAGGCGAAGAGCGCGCGGCGGCGGCGGCGCTTGCGGCTGAAATCGGCGTGCCCTTCACAGGGCTTTGGCTCGATGCCCCGCTGGAGGTCCGGCTTGGCCGGATCGCGCAAAGGCGCGGCGACGCTTCGGATGCCGACGCTGATGTCGCGCGTCGGCAAATCGCGACCCCGCTGGTTGAAGCGGGCTGGCAGGTGGTGGACGCCGCGGGCGATCTCGCGGCGACCCTGATGAACGCCCGCGTTGCCTCGCGACGCGACGCGGGCTAAGAGAGCGGCGACTTTTCAGCAAAGAGACAGGAGATCCCATGTCCGTGGATCAGGCCACGGTGCGCCGCATTGCGCGGCTCGCGCGTATCGCCGTCGAAGAGCATGAAATCCCGCATCTCCAGGGCGAGATCAACGCGATCCTGTCCTTCGTTGAAGAGTTGTCGGCCGTAGATGTCGAGGGCGTCGAGCCGATGACTTCCGTCATCCCAATGAAACTGCCACTCCGCGAGGACGTCGTCACCGACGGAGAGATCGCGCTCCAGGTGCTCGCCAACGCGCCGCTGACCGAGAACGGATTTTTCCTCGTTCCCAAAGTCGTCGAATAAGGACGCCGAGCTTGACCAACCTGACCGATTTCACGCTCGCCGACGCGCGCAAGGCGCTGCGCGAGAAATCCATCTCCAGCGTCGAACTGACCCGCGCCCATCTCGACGCCATCGAGAAGGCGAAGGGCCTCAACGCTTTTGTCGCCGTCACCGCCGAGCGCGCCTTGCAGAGCGCGCAGGCGAGCGACGCCCGGCTCGCGCGAGGCGAAGGCGGCCCGCTCGAAGGTCTGCCGCTAGGCATCAAGGATCTCTACGCGACCGAAGGCGTCCACACGCAGGCGTGCAGCCATATCCTCGATAAGTTCAAACCGGCCTACGAGTCGACGGTCACGTCGCATCTGTGGCGCGACGGCGCGGTCATGCTCGGCAAGCTCAACATGGATGAGTTCGCGATGGGCTCGTCCAACGAAACCTCCTACTACGGCCCCGTCGCCTCGCCCTGGTTGCCGCCGAACTGGGCGCCCGAACAGGCGAAAGCCGCGTTGACCGGCGACAAGAAGGGGCTTCTGACGCCCGGCGGCTCGTCGGGCGGTTCGGCCGCGGCGGTTGCTGCGCGGCTTTGTCTGGCGGCCACCGCCAGCGACACCGGCGGCTCGATCCGCCAGCCCGCGGCGTTCACCGGCACCGTCGGCATCAAGCCGACCTACGGCCGCTGCTCGCGCTATGGCATGGTCGCTTTCGCCTCCTCGCTGGATCAGGCCGGGCCGATCGCGCGCACCACACGCGATTGCGCGATCATGCTGCGCTCGATGGCCGGGCACGACCCGAAGGATTCCACCTGCTACGACGCGCCCGTGCCAGACTACGAGGCCGCGATCGGCCGCTCGGTGAAGGGCATGACCATTGGCATCCCCAGGGAATATCGGCTCGACGGCATGGCGAGCGAGATCGAGACGCTGTGGAGCGAAGGCGCGCAATGGTTGAAGGCGGCGGGCGCGAAAATCGTCGATGTGACATTGCCGCACACGCGGCACGCCCTGCCCGCCTATTACATCGTCGCCCCCGCCGAGGCGTCGAGCAATCTGGCGCGCTACGACGGCGTGCGCTACGGGCTGCGTGAGGACGGCGGCGACATCGTAGGCCTTTATGAGCAAACGCGCGCCAAGGGCTTTGGCGCCGAGGTGCGTCGGCGCCTGATGATCGGCACCTATGTTCTGTCAGCGGGATATTACGACGCCTATTACGTGCGCGCGCAAAAAATCCGCACGCTCATCAAGCGCGATTTCGAGACCGTGTTCGCCGACGGCGTCGATGCGATCCTGACCCCCGCCACGCCCTCGGCCGCGTTCGGCATCGGCGAGAAAGGCTCGGCCGACCCGGTGGAGATGTACCTCAACGACGTGTTCACGGTGACGGTCAACATGGCGGGCCTGCCCGGTCTCGTCGCGCCGGCGGGGCTTTCCGCGACCGGCCTGCCGCTGGGCTTGCAGTTGATCGGCCGCCCGTTCGACGAGGAAACGCTGTTCACGCTGGGTGCGGCGATCGAGCAGGCGGCGCCAAAGTTGAATGCGCCCGCGCCCTGGTGGGATTGAGAGAGGAGCAACATCATGGCCAATCTCATCAAGGGCGCCACCGGCGACTGGGAGGTCGTCATCGGCCTCGAAGTCCACGCGCAGGTGACATCGAAAGCCAAGCTGTTCTCCGGGGCTTCCACGGCCTTCGGGGCTGAACCCAACACCCATGTGTCGCTGGTCGACGCCGCCATGCCGGGGATGCTTCCCGTCATCAACGTAGAATGCGTGCGCCAGGCCGTGCGGACAGGCCTGGGGCTCAAGGCGCAGATCAACAAGCGCTCCTCGTTCGACCGCAAGAACTATTTCTATCCCGACCTACCGCAGGGCTATCAGATCTCGCAGTACAAGAGCCCCATCGTCGGCGAGGGCGAGATCCAGGTGGATCTGACCCCGGAGCATTCGATCCGGGTCGGCATCGAACGGCTGCATCTCGAACAGGACGCCGGCAAATCGCTGCACGACCAGTCCGCGACGATGAGCTTCGTCGATCTCAACCGATCGGGCGTGGCGTTGATGGAGATCGTCTCCAGGCCCGACATGCGCTCGTCCGACGAGGCGAAAGCCTATGTGACGAAGCTGCGCACCATCCTGCGCTATATCGGCTCCTGCGACGGCGACATGGAGAAGGGCAACCTGCGCGCCGACGTCAACGTCAGCGTGCGCAAGCCCGGCGCGCCGCTCGGCACGCGCTGCGAGATCAAGAACGTCAATTCGATCCGCTTCATCGGCCAGGCGATCGAGGTCGAGGCGCGCCGCCAGATCGGGATCATCGAGGACGGCGGCGTGATTGAACAGGAGACCCGCCTCTACGATCCCGGCCGCGGCGAGACGCGCTCGATGCGCTCCAAAGAGGAAGCGCACGACTACCGCTATTTCCCCGATCCCGACCTGTTGCCGCTCGAATTCGACGACGCGTTTGTCGAGGCGCTGAGGGTGAATTTGCCGGAACTGCCAGACGACAAAAAGGCCCGCTTCATGCGGGAATATAGCCTTTCCGCCTATGATTCCGCGATCCTGTGCGCCGAACGCGAGACGGCCGCGTTCTTTGAGGAAGCCGCGCGCGACGGCGCCAAGAAGCGCGACGCCAAGATTGTCGCCAACTGGATCATGGGCGATCTCTCAGGCCACGCCAACGCCAATGCCCTGACGGTCGCCGACGCTGGCCTTAGCGCCGGCGCGCTGGCCACGCTTGTCGATCTCATCGGCGAGGGCGTGATCTCCGGCAAGATCGCCAAGGACGTACTGGCGCTGTTGCTCGGCCCCGACAAAGGCGCCGATCCGCGCGCGCTTGTGCAGGCGCGCGGCCTCGTGCAGGTCAACGACACGGGCGCGATCGAAGCGGCGGTCGACGCTGTGATCGCCGCCAACGCCGACAAGGCCGAACAGGCCAGGACGAAGCCCGGAATGCTCGGTTGGTTCGTCGGTCAGGTGATGAAGACAACGGGCGGCAAAGCCAACCCGCAGAGCGTCAGCGACGCGCTGAAACGCAAGCTCGGACTGGACTGAGCGGCGCAGGAACAGGGCGATTCGCGAGGCTTGCACGAACAAGCAAGCCTCGCGCGCCTCGAATCGCCAAGATTGTTCACAGCTTCTTCGCAGAAAAATTCGATTGCCTCACGCGGCTCACACGCTTCGCGCCGCATGCGCGCGGCGCCAGGCCGGATGCGCCGACGGCGCTCGCGACGCGGATGACGAGCGGCGCGTCGATCAAACAAACATACGCGCGACCGCGCAGATTCTTTGGTGAGAAGGCATATCGTCCGACCCGGCGCGACAGTCCGCGCAGGCCTGTTTCGCCATCGCGGCGCAATCGGATGACGCGCGCAGCCGCGAATTCTTAGGGATGCGGGAGGCGCCGGCGCGCAGGATAATTCGATGACGAACGCATTCCACTTCGCGTAACTACGAGACGCAGCTTGATGCGCGAGAAAACACGCGTACTTTAGTTGACGTCGAATTGTCGCGCGCAACGCGCGCGAGCGAAAGAATCAGAGAGAGGAACGGATTGACATGGCGAAGGCGGCGGCAAAAAAGCCTGTGAAGAAGGCGGCGGCGAAGAAGGCGGCGGCGGCGGCGGCGAAGAAGCCCGCGAAGAAGGCGGTGGCGGCGACTAAGAAGTCCACGACCAAGAAGGTCGTCGCAAAGAAGGCGACGCGCAAGGCCACGACGAAAAAGTCGCCTGTGAAGAAAGCGGCGACCAAGAAAGTGGTCGTCAAGAAGGTGACGCGCGCCGCGCCGAAGAAAGCAGCGGTCAAGAAGAGCCCCGCAAAGCGCGCGGCGAAGCCGGTTGAAACGCCGCCGACGCCGACGTCCGAATCCGGATCGGAAAACTGACCTCATAGGTTTTATCTGGTTGAGGGGCGCATCGTGAATTTGCGCGATGCGCCAGAAAATAGGTTGCAGGCGCACTCCCTTCGGGAGAGTGTTTTCTATTGGAACGCGCCGGATTGGGATCGGGCGGATCATGGCAATTCGCCTGGCGTAAAGTCAGCGCCGGATGGCGCGTGATGGGCCCGCTGCAAGAAAATTACAGGGCGATCCCCGCTTGCGAGCTGGTCAGCGTTTCGGCTCGCCGCCCTGCGCGATAGTCCGAGGGTTCTGCTTGCCATGTGGGTTGGCCTCGGGCATATGACGGGTCCACGCTGACATCGCGTTGTGGAGACGTGGCCGAGAGGCTGAAGGCGGCGGTTTGCTAAACCGTTATAGGGTTGTAAAGCCCTATCGAGGGTTCGAATCCCTCCGTCTCCGCCAGTCTTCCGCTTAAATCCAGTCTTCCGCTTAAGTCCAGTCTTCCGCTTAAGTTATTGAAATAATTAAATATCTGGGATACGAGCCGCCACCCGCGCGCAATTTGACGACCATTTATATTGCGGCGCAGCGATCTGTCCGGGCCTGCCCTGAAGCTTTTCCCGTTCGCGGGCGATGACGATTCGCCAACGGGTGTAAAAAAATAGGGATTGGCATGGTCGGCGCCCGCCCACCGGCGATTATATACTTGACGTAGGTTTACGGGAGGCGTATGGGAAAGGGCAGAGAGAGACATTCCCATGTGCGATTTGCTCAACCTTATTTTCACCGACGCCGAGAAAGCCCGCGAGCATCTTGAGGCGCTTTACTGGCCGAATGGCCCGGTCTGTCGCTCATGCATCCCCTCATTTTAGACGAGGCCGAAGGTTTGTGTGAAGATGCTGTTTTGGTTGAGTAATTCCGCGTATTTTTCGATCAGGGGCCGCAACCTCTGTTCCGGCATGTTGGGGATGAGTTCGTAGAGTAGGCAACCCTGGCGGAACAGGGAATGGACGCGGCGCTTGACGGTGCTGGTGCGAAGTTGGCGATCCATGCCGA
Organism: Bradyrhizobium sp.; assembly: GCA_031367195.1. Classification (GTDB taxonomy): domain Bacteria; phylum Pseudomonadota; class Alphaproteobacteria; order Rhizobiales; family Beijerinckiaceae; genus Roseiarcus. The sequence continues at coordinate 826 of JANLPL010000243.1, read as the reverse complement.
GGCTTTCGCCGGCCGCGCCCAGGAGGGTCAACAGAAGGATGGCGAAGGCGTTCAGCAGGAGCAGGCGGTCGCGGCGCTGGGGATCGTTGATCCGCGGTTCGCTCATGCCCATGCCAAAGCGCAGATCCTTCGTGTCGCGAAAGCTCGGTTCGATGGTCCAACGTTTGCCGTAGAGCGCGACGATCCGCGCGGCCGAGAGCGCGCCGTCGCTTGCGGCCAAATGCCAGGCCTCCTTCATGCCCTTAGCCTTCACGCACACCACCGCACCAACTTGTCGGCGGGCGGCGGTGATTTCCGCGTCGCGCAGTTTGCACGCTCGGCCGCCCTTTCCGACCCAATCGGCGGCCAGCCGCGTTTCGCCGTCGGCGGCGCTGACGTGGATGTTGCCGCGAAAGCGGATGACGTAGTGAAAGCCCAAGCCTTCCAAAAACTTGAACAGCTTGACGTCGCCAAAGCCGCGGTCGGCCAGGATCGTGACGGCCACGTCCTCGCCCAGCAGCGCTTTCAGGCGGGACAGGCAGGCGTCCTCGAAATCGTTGCGCTGGTTTTTCAATTCGTCCTTGTCGACCGTGAGCCAGATGAGCGGAGTGGCTCTTCCGTGGTTGGTGACCAGATGCAGGGCGAGCGTCGATTGGTTGTCGGAGTCAAAATCGGTCCAATCCATCGCCACGACGATCTCGCGTCGTTCGCCCACGACCTCGCGCACCCACGCAGCGAACAGGTCCCACGGGACGACGCCCACGTTGCTGAGCAACCGGTCGACCTGTTTTATCCCCGACTTGGGCAGAATTCCCCGCGCCTGCGCCAGCGCCTGACCGACCAGCGA
>JANLPL010000191.1:0-2188 GCA_031367195.1 Bradyrhizobium sp. | reverse complement strand
CAGGCGGCGCGCGCCTATCTGGACGTTATTGCGCTTGAACCAGATTTAGTGCGCCGGGCGCTGGCGGCGGCGGGGGCACAGGCACCCGCCATCTGAACACCGGGGAGGCACCATCATGCAACGCCGCGCATTCGTCACCGGTCTTTCCGCCGCCGCCGCCTTCCCGCTCAAAGCCCGCGCGGGCGAGGCGGGGCGGCTGCCGGTGGTAGGAATTGTGTTTGGCAGCCCCCCGGTCGGCGACATAGCCGGGCCCGAACCTGTCTACCCAATCATGCGCGCGTTTCTGCAAGGCTTGCGTGACCACGGCTGGGTGGAGGGACGCACCGTCGTCATCGAACGCCGGACGCTTGAGAGTCGGCCTGAGCGAGCGCCGGCGATCTTCGCGGACCTTGCGGCACGCGGCGTGGATGTCATCGTCTATACTTGGATACGGTCGTCCTATGACGCGGCGAACAAGACGCCGACGATCCCGACCGCCGCCCTTTTCGCGACCGACCCCGTCGTCGACGGGCTCATTTCAAGTCTCGCGCGGCCGGGCGGCAACCTTACGGGCGTGACCGTCGACACCGGTCTGGAGTTTGTCGCGAAGCGGCTGCAACTACTCAAGGAGATCGCGCCGGGCATCGTGCGCGTGGCCATCGTTGGACAGCGGGAATTTCTCGAGTCTTACGCGAGACGTGCCGTCGCGGGGCCCACCGCGTTCTTCGCTCAGGTTGATGGGCCCGAACAACTTGACGAGGCTTTTGAAGCGATTGAACGCGAGCGCATCGATGCACTGAGCGTGCTGGAGGGTCCGGTGATGTACGCTCAGAGGCGCCGCGTCGTGGCTTTCGCGGCGGCACATCGTCTACCGGCTGCCTATCCGTGGCGCGAGGCGGTCGCGGATGGTGGCCTCACGTCCTATGGCAGGGTCACAACAGAGTCCTGGCGTCAGCTCGCCGGGATCGTCGACAGGATACTGAAGGGTGCAAAACCCGCCGACATTCCCGTCGAGCGGCCAACGCGTTTCGAACTCGTCATCAACCTGAAAACCGCAACCGCCCTCGGCCTCACCATCCCGCCGCTGCTGCTTGCCCGCGCTGACGAAATCATCGAATAGGAGGCACCGCCATGCAACGCCGCGCATTCGTCACCGGCCTTTCCGCCGCCGCCGCCTTCCCGCTCAATGCCCGCGCCGGCGAGGCGGGGCGGCTGCCGGTGGTGGCGCTGGTCCTCGCCAATATTCCGTTGGCGGAAATGGCGGGACCGGAGCCCATTTCCCCGGTTGCGGGAGAGTTCGTGCGCGGCTTGCGCGACCATGGCTGGGTCGAGGGTCGCTCGATTGTTATTGAGCGCCGGTCGGGGGAAGGTGATTTAAAGCGTGTTCCGGCGCTGTTCGCGGAACTGGCGGCGCGGGGTGTGGATGTGATTGCGTTCTCTGGAACGAAGTGGTCAGTTGAAGCCGCACTGCAAGCGACGCGGTCTATTCCACTTGCCGCCGTATTCATCGGCAAGGACCCGGTCGCCGACGGGCTGGTGGCGAGCCTCGCGCGGCCTGGTGGAAATCTGACTGGATTGACCACCGCGACTGGCCACGAGTTTGTGACAAAGCGGCTCCAGATTCTCAAGGAAATAGCGCCCGGTATCGCCAGGGTGGCATTTCTCGGCCCGCAAGACCTCTGGGAGGCCTATCACAAGGCGGCCGCCGAGCTTCCTTCTGTATTTGCGCAAGTTAACGGTCCTGATCAATATGAAGAGGCCTTCGCAACCGTTCGGCGCGAGCGGGCGGACGCCATCTATGCATCGGAAGGGCCGGTCAATTACGTCTACAGAGGCCGCATCGCAGCTTTCGCGGCGGAACAGCGGCTGCCAGCGCTCTATGCGATTCGCGAAGCCGTCGTGGATGGCGGTCTGATGTCTTATGGCGCAAGCATACCTGCGATTTACCGCCAAATCGCCGGGATGGTGGACAAGATTCTAAAAGGCGCAAAACCAGCTGACCTGCCGGTCGAACGCCCGACAAAATTCGAGTTCGTGATCAACCTCAAGACCGCAAAGACACTCGGCTTGACTATCCCGCCACTCATCCTCGCCCGCGCCGACGAGGTTATCGAATAGGAGGCACCGCCATGCAACGCCGTGCATTCGTCACCGGCCTCAGCGCCGCCATCGCCTCCCCGCTCGCTGCCCGCGCGGGCGAGGCGGGGCG
>JANLPL010000163.1:0-2929 GCA_031367195.1 Bradyrhizobium sp. | reverse complement strand
CGAGCTTTCTGGCGGCGCTCGAAGCGTTGTGGTTGGGAACGGGGCGACCCGAATTCATCGACCTGTTCCGCTACCGGCTGAAGATTTTCGCCATCGCCTTCGGCATGGGCGTCGTGTCCGATTCGTGCCGCTCGACTGGGGAGAGGTGATCTTCAATCCCTCCTTTCGCTACCGTCTCGTCGATAGGATGCTGGCCGCCTATCTCACTACGGCGCTCGTAGTCGGCGCGGTCGGCACCTATCATCTGGTCGCCGCCCGCCGCGCCCGGTCAGGCGGAAGCGAAGGTTCGAGGATGATGTTCTCCATGCCGATCTGGATGGCAGCTGTCGTCGTGCCGAGCCAGATCCTGGCCGGCGACGCGCACGGTCTCAATACGCTAAAATATCAGCCGATGAAAATCGCCGCGATGAAGGGGGAATTTCAGACCCAGAAGGGCGGGGCGTCGCTCTTTCTATGAGGCCGACTGCGGCGGGCAAGGGAAGCGATCGACGCCGAGACGGCCTCGCGCGGCGGGACGCAGCGGGGGTCGCAGGCTTGAGTATCCGTCTTGGTCAAGGGTGTCTTGGCGTCTCTTTGAAGCCGCGCCTCCCCTGTTCCCCGCGCCTTTTTTGGCTGATTGTGGCGCGGTGACGAGTTCTAACTCAAGGATGCCGCTTCGCGTCACGACCTTCGGTCGCGCGCCAAAGGCGCGTCCTTGACTTAGGCCTCGTCACCGCGCTTTTTCGCCGCCATGAGGCTTAAGGCGAGAGCTGCGCGGCTTGGCCGTCGTGCTGCTGGGCCTGCGAACCGGCGACAGCCGCTTCCGGCCGCCAAGGGCGGTTGGCTTTGATCAGGGCGTTGGCGAGGACGATGAGCTTTCGCATGATGGCGGTGATGGCGACTTTGGCGGGCTTTCCGGCGTCGACGAGCTGCCGGTATTTGGCCTTCAAGTCGGGGTTGAACCGCATGGCGACGAGGGCCGGCATGTAGAGGGCTTTGCGAAGGCCGGCCCGTCCGCCGCGAATGAAGGATCGACCGGTCCAGCGTCCGGACTGGCGGGCGATAGGCGCCAAGCCCGCCAGACATGCAGCCTCCCCGGCCTCGAGGGCGCCGAGTTCCGGCATCTCCACCAAGAGCGCGAAGGCGGTGACGGCGGAGACGCCGGGAATGCTTATCAGAATGGAGAAGCGGACCACGAGGTCGCCGTCGGCTTGGACGATGTCGAGCATGGCGGCTTCAATCGCCGCGATCTGGCGTTCGATTTGTTCGAGACGCTGCGCGTTCTGGCGCTTCAGGAGCGGCAACGTAAGAACCTTGCCCCGGTTCCTGGCGGCGGTCCGGTCCTTCACAAGGGCTTCGCGGGAGAGGTGGAGTTCCTTGAGCTCCATCACGATTTCGCTTCTGGCCGGACGCGTCTGCAACTGAAGCACCGCCCCCATTCGCGCCAGCATGGCCGCGTCCAACCGGTCCGTCTTGGCGAGCTTTCCCGTGGCCTCGGCGAACCGGCGCGCTTGGCGGGGATTGACCTTGGCGAACGGAACGCCAGCCTCGGCAAGCGCGCGTTCGAACGCACGATGATAGGGGCCGGTCGGCTCAAAGACGATCCGCTCCATTGGCTTCTCGGAAAACCATCGCAAGAAAGCCTTGTGCCCGCTCTTGTCGTTGGAGAAACGTCGGCTTACGCCGTCAATCAACCGATGCGCGTCGAGATAGTCCTTCGAAATATCGACGCCGATGGTGTCGTTGTTCATCTTTTCCGCGCCTCTGCTTGTCATTCGGGGCTTTCCCCCAGGTATCCGTGCAGGCCATCAGGAAAAGACGAGGGCGATCCAACTCTAGCTCGACCCGTTAAACGGTCCGCGGTTTCACGATCCGACCCTCGCCGCTGAGAAAGGGCTGCCACCCTATCTCAGCGGTTCCTTTTCTGCCTCAACGGCGCGAAAAGTCATAAGACAAGCGGTTTCCGGCCGGGTTGAATCGGCTGGGGTTCCCAAAGCTCGTCAAATCTGATTCTTGAAGTGCGTCGATTCGGAGGCGGCGCGCGATGGGTCCTTTGTCAGTGGATTTGCGCAAGCGGGTGGTTGCGGCGGTTGGCGAGGAGGGCATGAGTTGCCGGGCGGCGGCGCGGCGGTTCGGCGTGAGCTTCGCCAGCGCGATCCGGTGGGTGGCGGCGCTGCAAGAACGCGGAAGCTGCGCGCCGTTGCCGATGGGCGGCGACACGCGTTCCAGGCGCGTCGAAGCGCATGCCGATTACTCGGCTCGCGCATTCACCGGCGCGAGCCGGACCTGACGCTCAACGAATTCTGCGGCCGTCTGGAGCGCACGCGAGGCGAGAAGGCGTCGCCGTCGATGATCTGGCGCTTTTTCGACCGCCACGACATCACGTTTAAAAAAAATCGGCGCGACGCTAAGCGAACAGGACCGCCCGGACGTCCTCGAACGGCGGCGGCGATGGTTCGACGGCCAACTCGACCTCGATCCGCTGAAACTGGTGTTTGTCGACGAGACCGGCGCGACGACCAACATGGCGCGCCGCTACGGCCGCCGTCGGCGCGGTCAACGCCTGCGCTGCGGCGTCCGGCACGGCCATTACAAGGCGATCACGTTCGTTTTCGGCCTGCGCCTGCGAGGCGTCGTCGCGCCCAAAGCCTACGACCACGCCATGAACGCGCAGACGTTCGAGGCCTGGCTTGAGCATTATCTCTTGCCGACTTTGGAGGAAGGCGACATCGTCGTGCTCGACAATCTCAAGGCTCACAAGAGCCCGAGAGTGGCGGAAATCCTCGCCAGAAAAAACTGTACGGTCAAATACCTGCCGCCCTACAGCCCCGACTTCAACCCCATCGAGATGGCGATCTCCAAGCTGAAAAGCGTGCTGCGAAAGCTGGCCGAGCGCACCGTCGCCGGCCTCATCGCCGTCCTGGAGGGCTGTGCCGATCTGTACAAACCC
>JANLPL010000125.1:0-11086 GCA_031367195.1 Bradyrhizobium sp. | reverse complement strand
ATTCAAACAAAATTTCATCGCGCAAATCAACGTTATAATCTTCTAATACTATATTCCAAACACGCATCTTCTCACAATAATACCCAAGTGTATTGATATTATTGGCAACAATCCTCGAAAAATCCTCAAGCATTCTAAAATACACCAACCAACCTCCCGGGATCGTTTCCGGAATTTTCATCCAATCGAAGTCCGCAAACGAAATTGTTTCCGAGTTTGAGTCAAAAACCCTGCTAAATTTTCTAGTTATATCTACCATATCGTTTTCATCCAAACGCGCCATTTCCCTCTCCCTCGTTCAGGGCCATGCTGCGATATATTTAAAATCGACTCAGTACTCCAGTCCATACTCCCCCCTCCACCACATAAGGCCCGCCGCCGACGCCGGCCTTCGCCGACATCAGCACGAACCGCTCCGCCACGAATGCCGGCGCCTCCAGCCTCCCACGCGCTGCGAGATAATCCGCCACCGCCGCCGGTCCGGCCCCGCGCGCCCAGGCCAGCGTCACGTGCGGCGTAAAGTTGCGCCTCGACGCGCTCCTGAAAATTGTTTCAAAATGCAAGTTTTGCTCGCGACGCTTGGAATCCCCATCACGCGACCCGAACCTTCCAGGTTTCGCGCTTCCGTGTTAGCCTCGACTTATGACCGCCGAAGCCCTCCGCAAGGCCCTCGTGAAGGCCGCCGCCCTACCGGCGGCGGATCAGGAGCGTCTTGGCCGCAACCTCGATGCGTATATCGAGGATCTCAAAACTCTGCGCGCGATGATCGATGAGGCCGCGCAGTCTCTCGACGCGGGCGATGGCCAGGAAATTGACATAGACCAATTCCTTGCGCGCGCTCGCGCCGATGCGGTCTGAAAAGGCGAAACTTGTTTGGTCGCCGGAAGCGCAAAGCGATTTGGCTTCGATCTGGCGACGGGGCGCCGAGCAGTTTTCCCCCGCCACCGCCGATAAACACGTCCGAACCATTCATTCGACGGCGGACCTTCTCCGTTTTGCGCCTTTCGTCGGCCGAGCACGGGACGATCTCAGGCCGGGCGTTCGCCAGATTGTGATCTACCCGACCGTGCTGCTCTACCGGATCGGCGCGGAGGCGGTGGAAGTGCTTCGCGTCGTCGACGGACACCGAAATCTCGCTGCGCTATTCCCGCCGCTGTGAAAGCAGCGATTCAACCCAGTCCATACTCCCCCTCCGCCACATAAGGCCCGCCGCCGATCCCGGCCTTCGCCGACATCAACACAAACCTCTCCGCCACAAATCCCGACGCCTCCAACCGCCCTCGGGACGCGAGATAATCCGCCACCGCCGCCGGTCCGACCCCGCGCGCCCAGGCCAGCGTCACATGCGGCATGAAGTTGCGCGTCTCAGGCGGCAGGCCCAGCCGACGCATCCGCCGTTCGTGATCGGCGGCAAGTTCCACCAGCGCCGACGCCGGCTTCACCTTGGCGACGATGGCGCGCGGCTTGTCGCCGCCGAACCACGTCAGCCCCTCGAACGCCACCGGCACAGGTTCCCGACGAACTTCGCTCAGCGAAGCCGCTGCCTCGTTGGCCGTGCGCGCGTCGATGTCGCCGATAAACCGCAGCGTGATGTGATAATCCGTTGGCTCGATCCAGCGCGCGCCGGGCAGCCCGCCGCGCGTCAGCGCCAGCGCGGCGGCGACGTCGGGCGGAAGCTCCAGCGCGGTGAACAGGCGTGGCATGGCTTCAGGGCGTTTTCGACAGCGCCCCGGCGACCCTCAGCTCGATCTCGTCGGCCAGCGACTTCGCCACGCGCAACTCGGCGTCGCGGCTGGCGCGCAGGTCGGCGTAGCTCTGCAACGTGCGGTCGTAGGCCGCCGAACTGGTCGCCGAGCCCGCATAGATCGGCTTGTCGCCCTCGATCCTGGTCAGCGTGAACAGAGCCGTGCCGGTGACAGTCGCCGCGTCCGCCGTCTGGATCTGCGATTCGATGGTCGGCGTCTGCACGCTTTTCGACAGCTTGACGGTCAGCCGGTATCTCGGCTTCGGCGTCTCGCCGGAGCCGTTCATCCGGCTGATGAGGTCGTCGGCGAGGTAATGGCCGATCCGGTCGGGGATCGGCGTCACCTCGACCTCGCGCATCGCCTGGATGAGGCCGGGATGCGCGGCCTCGCCATAGAGCGGCTGGAAACAGCCGCCCGTCGCCGCGACGAGGCTCAGCGCGGCGAAAAAGCGCAATCGGTCAGACCACGACATTGACGATCCTGTTGGGGACGATGACCACTTTCTTCGGTGGTCTATTATCCAGCGCCCGCTGCACCGCGTCGAGCGCCAAAGCGGCGGCCTCGACGGTTTTGGAATCGGCGTCGCGCGGCACAGTGATGTCGCCGCGCTTGCGGCCGTTGACCTGCACCGGCATCGTCACCTCATTCGAGACGATCAGCTCGCGGTCCACCAGCGGCCAAGGGCTCTGCGAGACCAGGGTCTCATGGCCGAGCACGGCCCAGCATTCCTCGGCCAGATGCGGCATCATCGGCGCGAAGCCATGCACCAGCATGTCGCCGGCCTCCGCGAAGGCGTAGCGCAGGTCGTCGGCGATCTCAGCCGTGTCGATGGCGCCGACGGCCGAGGACAGAATATTGGCGAATTCGTAGATCGTGGCGATGGCGACATTGAAGCGCAACCGCTCGATGTCGTCCTCGATCTTGGCCAGCGCGCCGTGCGCGGCGCGGCGGATGTCGGCGGCGGCTTGCGAAAACGCTGGCGGTTTGGCCGGCCGCTTGGCCCCGACGACGCGCTCGATCTCGCAGGCGAGCCGCCATAGCCGCTGCGTCTGCTTATAGGCGCCCTGCACGCCCGCTTCGGTCCAGATCACATCGCGGTCGGGTGGGCTGTCCGACAGCATGAACCAGCGCGCGGTGTCGGCGCCGTAGCTCGCAATGATCTCGTCGGGGTCGATCGTGTTGCGCTTCGACTTCGACATCTTCTCGATGGAGCCGATCTCGATCGGCGCCCCGCCGTCGAGCTTGAACGCCTTGCGCCCTCCCGCGTCGCCCTCGATCCGCACTTCGGTCGGCGCGACCCATTTCCCCTCGGCGTCGCGATAGGTTTCGTGCACCACCATCCCTTGCGTGAACAAGCCGGCGAACGGCTCCGCCACGGCGAGATGACCGGTCTTGCTCATCGCGCGGGCGAAGAAGCGGGAATAGAGCAGATGCAGGATCGCATGTTCGATGCCGCCGATATATTGATCCACCGGCAGCCAGGCGTTGGCGATATCAGGATCGGTCGGCCGGTCCTTGTTCCACGGGTCGGTGAAGCGCGCGTAATACCACGACGAATCGACGAACGTGTCCATCGTATCCGTCTCGCGCCGCGCCGGCTTGCCGCATTGCGGGCAGGCGACGTGCTTCCAGGTCGGGTGATGGTCGAGCGGATTGCCGGGCCGGTCGAAGGTCACGTCGTCGGGCAGTTTCACCGGCAGGTCGGCGGCGGGGACGATTCCGCAATCCTGGCAGTGGATGATCGGGATCGGGCAGCCCCAATAGCGCTGCCGCGAAATGCCCCAGTCGCGCAGCTTGTAATTGACCTGCCGCCTCGCCTGCGGCCGGTTGCCCATCGGACGAGCCTCAAGCCGCCTGGCGACCTCGGCGTAAGCCGCGTCCGGCGTCATGCCATCGAGGAACGCTGAGTTGATCATGTTCCCCTCGCCGTCATAGGCCGTGTCCGTGACCTTGAAACTGGCGGGATCGACGCCGGGCGGGCAGACCACTGGCGTTACGCCGAGGCCATAGACATTGACGAAATCGAGGTCGCGCTGGTCATGCGCGGGGCAGCCGAAAATCGCGCCCGTGCCGTAATCCATCAGGATGAAATTGGCGACATAGACCGGCAGCGTCCAATTCTCGTCAAAGGGATGATTCACCCGCAATCCGGTGTCGTAACCCTTCTTCTCCGCGGTCTCGATGGCCGCGACCGAGGTGCCGATGCGCCGGCATTCCGCGATGAAGGCGGCGAGTTTTGGATCACGCGCGGCGACGGCGGCCGCCAGCGGATGATCGGGCGCAATCGCCATGAAGCGCGCGCCAAACAGCGTGTCCGGCCGCGTCGTGTAAATCTCCAACTCGGTGGGCGGCTCGGCCAGCGCCCCGGTCGACGCCGGATCCATGGCGAACCGCACCATCAGCCCCTCGGACCGGCCGATCCAGTTGCGCTGCATTAGGCGCACCTTCTCCGGCCAGCGGTCGAGCCCATCGAGCGCGGACAGCAACTCCTCGGAATAATCCGAGATTTTGAAAAACCACTGCGTCAGCTCGCGCTGCTCGACCGCCGCGCCGGAGCGCCAGCCGCGCCCGTCGATCACCTGCTCGTTGGCCAGCACGGTCTGGTCGACCGGGTCCCAGTTCACTTTCGATTTTTTCCTCGCCACCAGTCCGGCGGCGAGGAAATCGAGAAACAGCTTCTGCTGATGGCCGTAATAGCTGACGTCGCAGGTCGCCACTTCGCGCGACCAATCGAGCGAAAGCCCCATCGACTTCAGCTGCGCTCGCATCGCATCGATATTGGCGTAGGTCCAAAGGGCGGGATGCGTCTTGTTCTGCATCGCCGCGTTTTCGGCGGGCATTCCGAACGCATCCCAGCCCATGGGATGCAGCACGTTGTGCCCACGCGCGCGCTTGTAGCGCGCCACCACGTCGCCCATGGCGTAGTTGCGCACATGCCCCATATGAATGCGGCCCGAGGGATAAGGGAACATTTCGAGTACGTAGTAGCGCGCTCGGCGATCGTCGTTCGACGTGGCGAAGACGGCGCGGTCGGCCCAGATCTTCTGCCATTTCGGCTCGGATTCGCGCACGTTGTAACGCTCGGGGCGCGTCATGGGGGTAAGTCTCGTTTGCAAAGGGGATCACCAAGCGCGCGGATCAAACATGAATTGCCGATGCGGTCAAATCTCTTTGCACAAAAGCGCTTTGTTGTGACAGGGCGGCGGGTTACGACGGTTTTGCGACATTTTCCGGAAACTTGGCGCCATGTCCTATTCACGACGCGACCCCGTCCTGCACCCCACTGACATCGCCGAGCTGCGGCCAACGCAGATGACGGTCGGCCTGCTCGAAGTCGAACGCAAGCGCGGCGACTGGCACGCAAAGGGCGAAGCCAAGAAGACCGAGGCGCTCGCCTCGCATATGATCCCCGTGGTGATCGGACCCGGCGAATTGCGATATATCGTCGACCACCACCACCTCGCGCGCGCGCTATGGGATGATGGTCAGCGGGACGTGTTCGTCATGGTGATCGGCGACCTGCACAAGGCCGATTCCGCGCATTTCTGGACCCTGATGGACTATCACGGCTGGACCCATCCGTTCGATTCCGGGGGCCGGCGTTGCGCTTATGGCGAGCTGCCCAAGACCGTGGCCGCACTGGCGGACGATCCCTACCGCTCGCTGGCGGGCGCGCTGCGCCGGGCCGGCGGTTTCGCCAAGGATTCAACCCCGTTCTCGGAATTCGTCTGGGCCGATTTCTTCCGCTCGCGCCTGACAGCCAAGGAGATCAGGCGCGACTATCACGGCGCGATCACGCAGGCTCTGGCGCTGGCGAAAACGCCGCAAGCGGATTACCTGCCGGGATGGTGCGGGCAGCGTAACGACGCGGGAGAGGCGGCGCCAGCGAAAAAGCGGAGGGCGAAGAAGCCCTGACCGCGAAGGGCGCCTCTCAGTCCCCCATGTCCCAGACTTCGGCGCTCGCGCCGGCGAGTTCGCGCACCCGCTCCTCGTCGGCGCCGAATTCGCGCGCGGAGCCCTCGTACACCATCGACCCGTCAGCCAGAACATAGGCCCGGTCGGCGATTGTCACCGCCGCGCGCACGTTCTGCTCCACCAGCAGGATCGACATGCCTTCCTTGCGCGCCTCGACGATGATGCGGAACACGTCCGCCACGATCAGCGGCGCCAGGCCCTGGCTCGGCTCGTCGAGCATCAGGAGCTTCGGGTTCAGCAGCAGCGCGCGGGCGATCGACAGCATTTCCTGCTCGCCGCCCGACAGCTGGGCGCCCTTGTTGCTCTTGCGCTGGCCGAGCCGAGGGAATTCCTTATAGACCCGCTCCACTGTCCACGGCCCTGGCCGCTCCACCGGCACGCGCAGATTCTCGTCCACCGTCAGATTGGCGAACACACGTCGCCCCTCCGGCACATAGCCGACGCCCATCGCGGCGACGCGGAACGGCGGCTGGCCAGTCGTCGTCTCGCCGAACATCCGCACCTCGCCTTCGCGCGGCCGCACCAGGCCGACCAGGCTCTTCAGCGTCGTGCTCTTGCCCGCGCCGTTGCGGCCGAGCAGCGCGACGATCTCGCCCTCCCGCACCTCGATCGAGATGCCGTGGAGAATGTGACTCTTGCCGTAATAGCTGTGCAGCCCCTTCGCCTCGAGCGCGTTCATTTGGCGACCTCGCCGAGATAGGCGCGCTGCACGTCCTCGTTGGCCGCGATCTCCTGCGGCGTGCCTTCCGCCAGCACGCGGCCTTCGCCCAGCACCATGATGCGGTCGGCAAGGTTGAAGACGACGCGCATGTCGTGCTCGATCAGCATGATCGTGAGGCCCTCTCGGCGATGTAGCCGCCGCACCAGCTGCGCGACGTTGTAAGTCTCCTGATCGCCCATGCCGGCGGTGGGCTCGTCGAGCAGCAACAGACGCGGCTTCAGGGCCAGCGCCATCATGATTTCCGCCGCCCGCTGGTCGCCGTGACTGAGCGCGCCGACGCGCACGTCGGTCTTGCCCGTCAGATTGCCTGTTGTCAGCAACTGGTCGAGCCGTTGATTGACGGCCCGCTTGGAAGCCGGCGAGAGCCATGCCGACAGGCTGTGGCCCTCCGCCATCTCCACCGCCACGCGCAGGTTCTCGATCACGCTGAGTTCGGGGAAGATCTCGGTGATCTGGAACGTGCGCGCCATGCCGCGGCGCACGCGCTCCTCGGGCGACAGCCCGGTCACGTCCTTGTCGTCGAGCCGCACCGTACCCGAGGAGGGCGGAAACAGGCCGCTGATGAGATTGAAGAAAGTGGTCTTGCCGGCGCCGTTGGGACCGATGATGGCGCGCAGCTCGCCCGGTTCGATCGTCAGCGAGACATTCTCGATCGCCGTCAAATTGCCAAAGCGCTTGGTGACGTTCTCGACCCGCAGGAGCGTCATGCCGAGCTCCCGCGCGTGAGCACGCCGAGCAGGCCGCGCGGGAAGAACCGCACCACCAAAACGAACACGAGGCCGATCATGAACATCCAGTTCTCGGTGTGGCTGGACACGAAATCCTGCAACGCCACGAAGATCGCCGCGCCTAGCAACGGCCCCCAGAACGAGCGCATCCCCCCCATCACCGCCATGATGACGAAATTGCCGGACAGATCGAACCGCAAGGCGCGCGGATCAATAAAATTGTTGAGCAGAGCATAGAGGCCGCCAGCGACGCTGACGAAAAAGCAGGAGATGACGAACGACAACCAGATCCGGCTCTCGACGTTGAGCCCGAGAAACCGCACGCGCCGCTCGTTCTCGCGGATCGCCACCAGCGAGCGGCCGAGCGGCGAATGGATCAACCGCGCCATGCCCGCGACGCAGATCGCGAACACGACCAGCGCGAAATAGTAGAACGCCTTGTCGTTGCCGGCGATGTCGAGCTTGTAGAAGCCGAGGTCGATGGGTTGCCGGCTCCAGCCGGTGAGGCCGTCATCGCCTCCGGTCACCACATTCCAGCGGAAGGCGATGAAATAGAACACCTGTCCGAAGGCGATCGTCACCATCGCGAAATAAACGCCGCGTCGGCGCACGATCAGCGCGCCGATCGCCATCGCCGCGACCGTGGCGATCAATACGCCGAACAACATCGCCGGCACCGAGCCAAAGCCGAAAAATTTGATCGCCATCGCCGTGCCATAGCCGCCCAGGCCAAAATAGGCGGCGTGGCCGAACGACAACACGCCAGTGTAGCCGAGGAGAAAGTTGAGCGACATCGCGGCCAGGCCCATCACCACCACGCGGGTGGCGAGTTCGGTGTAACCGCCCACCGCCGCGAGCCAGAACGGAAAGGTGACGAGCGCGACAATGACGAGGGCGTCGAGCGCCCGGGCGCGCGGGTTCAATGCATCCTCCCCTCTTCACCGAGCAGACCGCGTGGACGAACCAGCAAGACGACCCCCATCATCACATAAATCACCGCCTCCGTCGCCGAAGGCCAGAAAACCGCCGTCAACCCCGAGGCGACGCCGATCAGCATTCCGCCCAGCAGCGTGCCGACCAGACTGCCCAGGCCGCCAACGATGATGGCCACGAAGCTCGGCATGATCAGACTGGCGCCGATGGTCGGCGACAGGCCCAGCAATCCGGCCGCCAGCACGCCGGCAAGCCCCGCGATATAGACGCCGAGGCCGAAGTTCAGGCTGCGCAGCACGCGCGTGTTGACGCCGAGCGTCGAGACGGTTTCGAGATCGCGCGTGCCGGCGCGGATGCGCATCCCTAAGCGCGTATAGCCAAGCACGCCGAACAGGCCCGCCACCGCCGCGAACACGATGACGATCATGAACACGCGATAGCCGGTGAGGAAGAAATATTCGCTGGAAAGCGGCTTCAACAGCCAGACCGGCGGCTGGAACGGCAAGCTCTGCGCGCCCCAGATATATTTCGTGCCGTCCTCGATCATATAGGCGAGGCCGAATGTCAGCAGCAGAGAATATAACGGATCTGTGCCATAAAGCGGCTGGATCAAAAAGCGCTCGACGATCAACCCCAACCCGGCGACCAGGACCGGCGCGATGAGCAACGCGCCCCAGAAGCCGATGTAGGGCGTCAACGAATAGGCGAAATAGGCGCCCAGCGCGAGAAATCCGCCATGGGCGAAATTGATCACGCCGCTGAGATTGAGGATCAGCGACAGGCCCAGCGCCATCAGCGCGTAGAACGCGCCGACGATCAGGCCGTTGGAGACGTTGAAGAGAATGAGCTGCGACATCGGGCGATCAATGGCCGCGGACATGAGAAGCCGACGACGCGCGGCCTGCGCGTCATCGGCGAAAAGCGAACCCGAACGTCGTTAAGTCGGCCAGACCAATTTGCAGCCGGTTTCTTCGAGCGGATCAGCAACTTCGGATCCGGCGTAGGTCTTGATGATCTTAAACAGATCGTCGGGCGCCGAGCCCTTCGCCTGCATCTCGCCGACATAGAGCGTCGACATCAGCTGGTTCTGACCGGCGCGGTAATACGCCCTGTTGGGACCGAGCGCGATCTCCGGCGGCAGCTCGAAATCCTGCAACGCCTTGGCGATGTCGACCGCCTTCAACGACTTGGCTTTTTCCGCGCCAAGCGCGCAGGTGTGGCCCGCGACAAAGCCGAACCAGTGACGCGCCGACGGCACGCGGCCGGTCTTGGCCTTGATCGCCTCGACGAACTCCTTCACGTGCGGCAAGTCGGGCTGGTTCCAGTACCACTCCGCCACCCAGGCGCCGATGCGCGCTTCCGGCGGCAGGCCTTCCATCACTTCCAGCTCAACCTGCGCGCCGGCGAGGTGAACCTTGTTCTGCAAGCCAAATTGAACCGCCTGCTTCAAGGCGTTCAGCGCATCGTCGCCCTGCACCAGGAAGATGATCACGTCTGGGTTGGCCGACTGCGCCTTGATCAGATAGGAGGAGAAATCGACCGTGCCGAGCGGCGTCAGATCGCCGCCGACGCGCTCGCCGCCGAGCTTCTTGATCGCCTTGATCATGCCCTCTTCGAGCGTATGGCCGAAGGCGTAGTCGGGCGTGATGTAATAGTATTTCTTGCCATAGGAGTTGATCAACGCGGCGGCGACGGCGGACGCTTCCATCTGCGTGGTGTTGCAGACGCGGAACACGTTCCAATGGCAGGATTTGCCGGTGACGGCGTCGGTGTGGCCGCCGGGCACGATATGCAGAATGCCCTTTTCGCTCGACACCTGCGCCATCGCCAGCGCGAGCGCCGAGTTGACGTTGCCGACCAGGAAATCGACCTTGTCGCGCTCGATCAACTTGCGGGATTTCTGCACCGCTGTGCCCGCGTCGCCGCTGGTGGAATCCTCCACCAGAACTTCGGCCTGACGCCCCAGAATTCCACCCTTCGCGTTGACCTGCTCGATGGCGAGCTGGCAACCGATCGTCTCGTTCTTGCCATAGGCGGCGTAGGTGCCGCTCAGAGGATTGCAAAAACCGATCTTGACCGTATCGGCCGCTCGCGCTGTGATCACAAAGGGGCTGGCGATTTGGGCGGCGCCAAGCGCCAACGCGGATTTGACCAGCGTACGGCGGCTGACGGCGGGCGTCTCAAACGTCACGCGAATTCCTCCCGTTTGTCGGACGCTTGTGGGCGTTATCCCCCGTCCTCGGCGCTATATCGTCGTTAACACCACGCTCCGTCAAGCGCGAAATGCGGGCGCCGTGCGAGTGTTCACTTGGCGTATTTGCTTGAGAGATACGATTTGATCGCTTTGGCGTCCGCTTCGTCGATATCGACGCCAAATATCTTGATCAAATTGGTCAGCTCGCCGTCCCAACCCTTCTCATTCAGAAAACCCGAGTTCATCACGGCGCGCGAAGCGGATCAGCTTCCCGGCCAGGTCGCGCGTCGCGACAAGCGACAGCGATCCCGCCATCAAGGCGCGTCGCGAAACCATGCATTCCTCCCCGTGGGAATCTCTATATGAGAGCATTCCAATTGGCGGGGCGCTCGGCAAAACCAACCAGGCGACCCGCTGCGAATTGGGCTTGCCACGGCGTCGCAAAAGACATAAACATATCTTTATGTCTGCAACGCGCCCGCCGCTCTCCTTCGATGCCCTGCTTGACGCTCTGGAAGCGGCGGGCGAGGTCACGCGTTTGCGCCTGCTTGGCCTGTTATGCGAAGCCGAATTGACGGTCAGCGAACTGGTTGGCATTCTCGGCCAGTCGCAGCCGCGCATCTCGCGCCACCTCAAGCTGCTTGTCGACGCCGGTCTCGCGGAGCGCCATCGCGAGGGCTCTTGGGCGTTCTTTCGCCTCGCCGAACCCGGCGGGGCCTTGGCCCGCGACCTGCTCGCCCGCGTCGATGCGCGGGATACGACGCTCGCCTCCGACCGCGCCCGGCTCGAC
>JANLPL010000041.1:0-4716 GCA_031367195.1 Bradyrhizobium sp. | reverse complement strand
CGGCTAAGCCTGGGATGGGCGTCCGGACAAACGGATATCGAATCGTTCGGACAGGCGATGGAGCGGGCGCTGGCGGGCGTCCGGCGCAGGCCGCCCACCCTAGGATAATTGCGCCGCGGCGAGCGGTCGATCGGGGGCGCGGAATCGGATCGTCATTTTTTTCGAGGATCTTTCGGCCCCCTCCCCCATCGGGCGACCCGATCTTTTTCCCCTCGAAATGTACGGGCAAACCTTGGGGAAGCTCGCCCCTAGCTACGAAAGTTGATAGATTTCAACATTTTATGCCCGCAGCGGCGGTTTGCGCTTTCACCTTTCCGGCGGCGTCGGGTTCGATTCCGCGCGCCGCGGATTTCTTGACGGAGAGTCGCCGACCGGCAGTTTCTCAACCATTTGTTATTGATATTCTCGTTAATAGTCGAGGCAAGACGCGAACTCCGAGTCCGTTTGATGAAAAATACACGCAAACAAGGTCTGGCCTTCGCCGCAGCGCTGACCGCCGCCGTCGCCGGGCTTTCGTCGTCGCTGGCGGCGGATTTGCCGGCGCACAAATCTCCGCACGCGCCCGTTGTCGAAGCGCCCTTGACGCACGACTGGACGGGATTCCACCTCGGCGGCTTCGCGGGCGGTTCGTTCGCCAATTCCTCGCAGGGCTATTCGGTTTCCTCGACCTTTCTGACGGCCAACCTTCCCACCCTCATTCCCTTCGTCAATGGCGCGGGGTCGCAGGGCCTGAAATTGAGCGGCTTCGATCTCGGCGTCGAGGCCGGCTACGACTGGAAGGTTGCGAACAACTTCTATCTCGGGGTCGCAGGCGACCTCGGCTGGACCAACCTTGGCGGCAGCCGGACGACGAGCGGAATATTTCCGCTGGTCGGGCTGCCTTTTATCATCAACCAGAAACTCAGCGCCGACTGGCGCGGGTCGCTGCGCCTGCGGGCGGGCATGACCCCGCTCGACAATCTGCTTGTCTATGTGACCGGCGGCGCCGCGGCCGGACATTTCACTTACGCGTCGTCGTTCTGGGACAACCTCGTTCCCCCGTTTGCGCCGGGCAACGAGACGGAGAACTTCTCCCGCAGCACGCTTCGCGCCGGCTGGACGTTGGGGACCGGCGCCGAATGGGCGCTGAGCCGCAACTGGTCGCTGACGGGCGAATATCGGTTCTCCGAATACGCCGCCGTGACGGGTACGGGAATCCTGCCCCTCCAGCAGCCGCCCTCGACCGCCTATCTCGGTCATTCCTCGGGCGCGATCCGCGAAAATACGCTACACATCGGCATCGACTATCATTACGACTGATCTCGAAACGGGTTGCGCGTCGAACCGACGCAGCTCACCACTTGTGAAATCCCGTACCGCCGCCGGCGCTATGACCGCCCTTGATGTTGCCGAGCACCGTTCCTCGCGGACCGGGCACGAGTTTGACCGAGTTCAGTTCCCCGGCGATGTCGGGATTGCGGGCGAGATATTTGCCCAGCTCCTTTTCCGCCAGCGCGTCCACCGCCGCATCGCCCGCGGCGACCCCCGAAGCGGCGCCGGCGCCAGTGACCAGCGCCGCTCCCGACATGACGGCGAGCCCGACTTCGGCGACCTTGCCCGCCGTGCGCGCGACCTTCAGCACTTTGACCGACCGCGCCGCGCCTGACGTCGTCTTGTCGATATAAGTATTGAGCAGATCGGCGGTATTGCGGACGCTGATCGCCGCCACCACCAGCATATTGCCGGCGCCCCAGGTGCGCCCGGCGTTGATCATGTTCATGGCGCGCAGCACCAGCGCGTTCGGCCCTTCCCATATGTTGAAGCTGGGAAAATCGGCGCCGCCGAGCACGTCGGAGATCGCCACAACGCCAATCGCGGCGTCGTTGCGGATTTTCGTCATTTCCTGGTGCAGCGCCATGCCATATTCGATCTGCGAGCGCAGCGTCTTGACTTGAGCGTCGAGCGCGCGCTGGACCGGGCCGGTATCGACTCTGGTGTAATAATTCGCGCCGATGAGTTGGGTCGACAGCAGCGCCTCGCGGTCGATCCGGCCCGTCTTGGTCGGGATCGCGTCGCCGCGGGCCCCAAGCGAGAGAAAGACCTCGAAATGTTTGCCGTCGATGATCCACCGCGAGGGGTCGTCTGGGTCATGCACGTATTTCCAGGCGATCCGCAACCAGACGCCGCGCTGATCCAGCAATTTGCGGACGGTATCGAGATAAGCGGCTTCGTCGGGATTGTCGGTGGTCGGCGCCAGCGCCTTGGGGTCGAGCGCCTTCGACAGATCGATGCGAACGGTATCGTCGAGCTGGTTGACGGGGATATATTCGCGCATCGTCCGGTCGGCTTTGCGTTGCGCCTCGGGGTCGGTGACGACGAGTTGCCCGTAATATTTGGTCCCCTTGCGAAGGATGGCGTTGGCTGCGTTCTGCACCGAGGGATCGACCACCTGCGCGTCGAGATAGCGCTGCAACTGATTGCTTTGGGCGGCGGTGAGCTGGGACAGAATCGAGGAGTAACCCGCCGCCGTCAGCAGGTCGCCCAAGTTGATCGCGCCCAAATCGATCGCGCGCTTTCGATCGTAGCTCATGGCGCTGTTTCTCCCGGGCCGAAGGCGGTTGCGGCCCCCTTCCCGGCTTCTTACGGGACGTTTGCGTCACCCGGCAGCAACGCGCGCAAGCTCTCCAGCGTGTCGGCCTCCGCCGCCGGTTTGTCGCGCCGCCAGCGCAACATGCGCGGGAAACGGGTCGCCACGCCGCTCTTGTGGCGCGTCGACAAGGCAATGCCCTCGAAGCCGAGTTCAAACACCAGGGTCGGCTTGACGCTGCGGACGGGGCCAAAACTCTCGACCGTGGCGCCGCGGATGATGGCGTCGACTTCGCGCATCTCCTCGTCGGTGAGACCGGAATAGGCCTTTGCGAAGGGAACCAGCGCGCGACCAGGAGCGCCCTCCGGGCCGTTCCAGACGGCGAAGGTGTAGTCGCTATAGACGTTTGCGCGGCGGCCGTGACCTTTCTGGGCGTAGATCAGCACGGCGTCGACGGCAAAAGGATCGACCTTCCATTTCCACCACAGATCGCGCTCGCCGGCGCCGCTGCGCTTGCGCCCGACGCCATAGGGCGCGTCGCGGCCCTTCAGCATCAGGCCCTCCGCGCCGATGTCGCGCGCCTTCAGCCGCAAAGCCTGCAGACCGGGCCAATCCGGCGCTTCAACACGCGGGCTGAGCCGCAAGGCGGACGCGCCACGCGCTTGCGCCTTCGCGACGACAAGCTCCAGCCGCGCGCGGCGCTCGATCTGCGGCAACGGGCGCAGATCGACGCCCTGCTCCCGCAGCAGATCGTAGGCGATGAAGGCGATCGGCAGGTCCGCCATGAGCCTGCGGGTCAGCGTCTTGCGGTTGAGCCGCTGTTGCAGCCGCGCGAACGGCTCGATCCCGTCGACGCCCGAGCCGGCGCGGGCGACGACGATCTCGCCGTCGAGCGCGACGCCATCGGGCAGCGCGGCGGCGAGCACGGCGAGGTCGGGGAAGGACTCCGAGATCAACTCCTCGCCGCGCGACCATAGCCGCCAGTCGCCGCCGCGCGTGAGCAATTGCGCGCGGATGCCGTCGAATTTCCATTCCGCGAGCCAGCGCTCCGTCGGGCCAAGCTTCTCGCCGAGTTCCTCGACCGGCGCGTTGAGCTGATGGGCGAGGAAGAAGGGATAGGGGCGCGCGTCGTCGGGCGAGGCCCCGGCCTCGGCAGGAGCGACGAGGCGGGCGAAATCCTGCGCGCCGACCGCGCGGCCTGCTTGCGTGTAGCCCATCAGCCTCTGCGCCATCGCCGGGCTGTCGAGCCCGGTGGCCTCGGCCAAAGCTTGCACGACCTGCCCCTTGGCGACGCCAATTCGCAGGCCGCCAGTCGTCAGCTTGAAAAAGGCGAGCCGGTCTGAATTCGGCATCGCGGCGGCGTAGGCGGCGAGTCGCTGATAGCGTTCTTCGTCGTCGAGTTTCCGCAACCCCGGCAGGCGCTCGTCCATCCAGGTCTCCAGGCTCACGTCCTCGGCGGCCTGCGACGGCGGCAGCAGCAAAGCCAGCGTCTCGGCGAGATCGCCGACGTTCTGGTAGCTCTCCTCGACCAGCCATTCCGGCAGGCCGGTCGCCTCCCGCGCGAGCCGGCGCAAAGCGCGGGTCGGGATCATCTGCTTCGGCTTGCCGCCGGCGAGGAAATAGACGATCCACGCCGCCTCGCCCCATTTCGCGGGATCAGCGAGCGCGAGGGCGAGATAGGCTTTCAGCGCCTCGATTTTGTGGCGGGTCGCGGTGGCCGCGTCGAGTTCGCGATAGAGACCGGCGAAGGCTTTCACGCGGCCTCGCCCGAATCCTCGTCGCCAAATTCGGCGGCGACGCCATCGGCTTGCAGGCCTTTCTCGCGCAAATAGCGCACAAACGTCGCCACCGAGCCGTGCGTGACAAGCACACGCGAGGCGCCGGTGGCGTCGATCGCGGCGAGCAACCCGCCCCAGTCCGCGTGATCGGAAAGCACGAAGCCGCGATCGACGCCGCGTCGGCGCCGGTTGCCCCTCACCTGCATCCAGCCACTGGCGAAGGCGTCGGCGTAATTGCCGAAGCGTCGCATCCAGGGCGAACCAGACGCGGAGGGCGGCGCAATCACGAGCGCCGATTTCGTCGCGTCGGCGGAAGACGATGTCGGCGGCAGCGCGACGCCGCGCTCGCGATAGATCGCGTTGATCGGCTCC
>JANLPL010000020.1:0-34947 GCA_031367195.1 Bradyrhizobium sp. | reverse complement strand
TCGACGTCATAGACGATCGCCCCGTCCTGATAGAGTTTGGCGAGCGCGTCGGCGGCTTCGGCGTAGCGGGCGGCGTGATCGAAAATGACGAAGCCGCTCCAGACGAGGCGACGCGTCAGAATTTCGCGCTCGTTGCGGGGCCCCGTGGGCGCAGGATCCCATGAACCGATCGAGGCGGTGCCGCATTGCACGATGCGTCCCCGCACGGCCATGCGCCTGAGGATGGTGTCGAGGATCGGCCCGCCGGTATTGTCGAAATAGACGTCGACGCCGGCCGGCGCCGCAGCCGCGACGGCGGCCGGCAAATCCGCGGTCTTGTAGTTGATCGCCGCGTCGTAGCCATAACGCTCGCGACAGCGCGCGACCTTCGCGTCGTCTCCTGTCAGTCCGATCGTGCGGCAGCCCCAATGCTTGCCGAGTTGTCCGACAAAGCTGCCCACCGAACCCGCCG
This sequence comes from Bradyrhizobium sp., assembly GCA_031367195.1. Lineage (GTDB taxonomy): Bacteria > Pseudomonadota > Alphaproteobacteria > Rhizobiales > Beijerinckiaceae > Roseiarcus. The sequence goes on along the minus strand of JANLPL010000020.1, from coordinate 34,496 downwards.
CGGTCGAGACCAGCAGAGTGTCGCCGGCCTTGGGTCGACCCAGTTCGCTCAGGGCGATATAGGCGCTTACACCGTTGATGCCGAGCAGGCACGCGAAGGCGGCGAGCGGGATGTCATGTCTCGCGCGCAGCACGATTTGGTTGGGATCGACAGCCGCATAGTCCTGCCAGCCGAACCAGCCGTAGGCGAATTCGCCGGCGCTGAAATCGGGATGATGGCTTTCAACCACGACGCCGACGGCGAGCGCGCGCATCGGGCCGCCCAGCGCGACGGGTGTGGAATAGTTGGCCTCGGCCGACGCCCAGCCGCGCTGCGCCGGATCCACCGAGAGATAGATGTTTCGGATCAGGATTTGACCCGGCCCGGGCTTGGGCGCCGCCGATGCGGCGATGGCGAAATCGCCGCTCCGCGGGACGCCCCTGGGACGCTGCATGAGCAGAACCTGGCGGTTCGTCTCCGGCAGACGATAGGACGGCACATCGGTCGGCATCGCGGCGGCTCCTGATCAGAACGCGGTTTTGTCGGCGCCCTTGGTGTCCAACATGCGGCGGGCGTCGTCCGGGGTGGCGATCTCCAGCGACAGTTCTTCCAGGATGCGCCGGATCTTGCGCACCTGATCGGCGTTGGAGGTCGCCAGTTGGCCTTTGCCGAGATAGAGATTGTCCTCGAGGCCGACGCGGACGTTGCCGCCGAGAATCGCGCCCAGGGTCACGAACGGCAGTTGATGCCGGCCCGCCGCGAGAACCGAGAGGTAATAATCGGCGCCGAACAGCCGGTCGGCGATATTTCGCATGTGCATCAGATTGTCCGGGTCCGGGCCGATGCCGCCCAGAATCCCGAAGACGCACTGAACGAAGAACGGCGGTTTGACCAGTTTGCGGTCGGCGAAATGCGCGAGATTATAGAGGTGGCCGACGTCGTAGCATTCGAATTCGAAGCGCGTGCCGATTTCGCCCAGTTCCTGCACGCCGCGCTCGATCTGCGTGAATGTGTTGGAGAGGATGAAGTCCTTCGTCATCTCCAGGTAGGGCTTTTCCCACTCGTTCTTGAACGACGCGATCCGAGCGCCGGCGCCGGAAATATTGAAGTTGAACGAACCCATGTTCATCGACGCGATTTCCGGCCGCGCCCATTTGGCCGCCGCGAGCCGCTCGTCCAGAGTCATGCCGAGCCCGCCGCCGGTGGTGATATTGAGAATCGCGTCGCAGCCTTGTTTGATGACGGGAAGAAATTGCTTGTAGATCTCGGGGTCCTGCGTCGGGCGGCCGGTCCCGGGAATGCGCGCGTGCAAATGCAGGATCGCGGCGCCGGCTTGCGCCGCGCCGATCGCGCTGCTGGCGATCTCCGCCGGCGTCACGGGCAGGTGCGGCGACATGCTCGGCGTGTGGATTGAGCCGGTGATGGCGCAACTGATAATGACTTTCTCGGCTCGTTTCATCTCTATCCTCGAATGCGCGCTGGCGAAGCGCCGGGATCAAAGTCGCTCGACGATATCTCTCAGGGCGTCCCGCAAATTCCCGCGATGTCGCGGCGCGGCCACCTCAATCAGCCGCTCGGCGCGTTCGACGACATCCAAACCCCTGAGGTCGGCGGCTCCGTGCTCGGTTACGACGACGCCGATGTCAGTGCGAGGCAACGAGCAGACGCCATTCAGCGAGGCAACGATTCGCGCGGCTTCGCCGTTGGCCGATGTCGCGGGCAATGCGACGATGCTGACGCCGCCGGGCGAAAGCGTGGCGCCGCGCGCGAAATCGGCGGCGCCGCCGACGCCGCTGATCATTCGGCCGCCTATCATCTCGAGATTCGCTTGCCCGAAGAGATCGACCGAGAGCGCGGAATTGACCGCGACGAGGCCGGGAACCGAGGCGATCACGCCGGGATCGTGCGTATAGTCGCAACCGCGAACGGCGAAATCCGGCCGATCCGCGAGCCAGGCGTAATAGGCGGCGGAGCCGACATGCACGCAACTCATCGGTGTCCAATCCGGATCGAGGCCGCCGGATTCGGCGAGCGTTCGAACCCCGTCCGACAACATGCCCGAATGCAACCGTAGTCGTCGGCGATCGGCCAGAAGCCGCAACAAAGCGTCGGGAACCTTGCCCAGACCGATCTGCAACGCGGCGCCGTCCCGAATGAACTCGGCCGCATGGGCCGCGATCGCGTTCGACTGCGCGTTCGGCGCGCCAATATCGTATTCTCGCAGCGGCCCGTCGCATTCGACGATCTCGTCGATTTTCGACAAGGGCAGAAAGTCCGCGCCTCGCAGCCGTGGGATGTTGCGGTTGACCACCGCGATCACGCGCCGCGAGCGGGCGGCGGCGAGCAGCGTGAACTCCACGGCGAGGCCGAGCGAACAACGCCCTTGGTTGTCGGGCGGCGCGACGTGAACCACGCAGGCGTCGAAAGACGCGCGGTCCCTCAAATAGGCGACGAAGCCGCCATAGGACAGCGGGAGATGACGCAAGGCAGCGCGCGGCTTCGCTCTGGGGGCGGCCAGAGGCGAAAACAGGCTGGAGAAGGTCGTCCCCTCCGGCAATTCACCCAATGGCGCGGAATTTATGCCGGGCACGAAACTGGCGGTGATGGCGAGCGGCGGCGCGTCGGCGGCGCAGAGCGCTTCCGTGAAGGACACGGACTCGCCCGTCGAGCCCGGCAAGAAGACGCGGCTGCCCGCCGGCAGACTGTGCACGGCGTCGCTGAGCGAGCGAAGGCGCCGCGGGCCGCCGGTTCGGCTCCCGTTCGTCGCGGCGGCGCGCATCCCTGTCATGCCCGCGGCGCCTGACGCTGGGCGAAGCCGACCGCGCGCAAAAGGACGTGCTCGGCCTGACGCAAATGCGGAATGTCGTACATCTTGCCGTCGATCCCGACGACGCCGGCGCCGGCTTCGGCGGCAAAGGCGTCGACGACGCGTCGGGCGTGCTCGATCTCCTTCGCTGACGGCGTGAACGCCGCATTGATGGTCGAGACTTGCGCCGGGTGAATGGCGATGCGGCCGGTGAATCCTTCTCGCGAAGCTTCCTCGCAATCCCGTCTTAAGCCGTCGGTGTCGGCGTAATCGGCGTAAAGCGTTTCGATCGCCGCGACGCCCGACGCTTTCGCCGCCAGCAGGCACATCGAGCGCACCATGCGATAGGTAGAGGCCCAACCTCCGGTTGGATCGCGATTGGTGCTGGCGCCGAGCGCGGTGCTGAGGTCCTCGGCGCCCCAGGTCAGGCCGAACAGGCGTGGCAGGGGCGTGTCGGGATAGGCCGCCAGACCGAAGGGAGCGCGCGGGGTCTCCGTGGAAACCGGCAGCAGACGGATCGTGCGGGGCGAGGCGTCCCGGCGTTCGAGGGCGTCAAGGAAGTGACTGATGCGCGCGATATCCGAGGGATGATGGCTCTTGGGGATCACGAAGCCATCCGGCGCGGCACGGACCAGAGCGACGAGGTCGTCAAGACCGCCGTCCTCCAGCGGATTGATGCGAACCCAGAGTTCCGAAGATCGGTGGGACGGACGCGCGGCGAGAAACGCGTGAACCATCTCGCGCGCCGTCGGTTTGCGGCTCGGCGCGACGGAATCCTCGAGATCGAGGATCAAAGCGTCGGCGCCATAGCTTTCGCTGCGCGCGAGCTTCTTCTCGCTATCGCCGGGGACGAACAGGAGCGAGCGCAGGCTCATGTCGGCGCCCGCTTGCGCTGCAAACCCGTGCGACGGCAATGGGCCACGAGTTCGCCGCGCTGATTGTAGGCGCGATGAAGGAAGGTGACGATGCCGGCGTCCGGCCGCGACCGGCTGTCGCGTTTTTCGACGACTTCGGTTTCGACGCGCAGCGTGTCGCCATGAAAGACCGGCTTGGGAAAGCGCACCACGTCCCAGCCCAGATTCGCGATCGCGGTGCCCAGAGTCGTATCGCCGACCGAAATGCCGACCATCAGTCCCAAGGTGAAGGCGCTGTTGACGATCCTTTGCCCGAACTCGGTTTGCGTCCGGCAATATTCCTCGTCGAGATGCAGATAGGCCGGGTTGTGGGTGACGGCCGAGAACCAGACGTTGTCCGCCTCGGTGACGGTGCGGCGAATCTCGTGCCTGAACACATGCCCGATCACGAGATCGTCAAACAACAGTCCGCCCATGTCCGTCCCAACCCTTTTCCGCTCAAATAAGGTTGCTCTTTGCTTTGGTCTGATAATTGACTTGATCGACCGTGTCGAGTCCTTTATGACGAGGGGAACGAGGAAAGGCGGGCTCTCAGGTGCAAACGGCGACCCAAAGAGAGATCCCGCGGACCCCGATCGCTGAAACCTCGGCGGCGCTCGAAGGCGCCGCATCCGAGGATGAACTGATAAATTGGGTCGAGGCGGTCACGGGCGCCAAAGTGACGCGCCGAAAGCTGATTTCCGGAGGCAATCGCTGCCAGTCCTGGTCGCTCGATCTCGAGCGCGCGGGAGCGCTCACTGAAACCAAGGTCTATTTGCGCTATCAGCCGCCGCGGCCTGCTTCGGCGGAGCCCTACACGGTGCTGCGCGAGGCGGACGTCTATCGCGCGCTGAAGGGCAGCGCGGTTCCCGCCGCGCGCCTGATTGCGGCGAACGCCGATTTGCCCGCGATTCTGACCGAGCATGTGCCGGGCCGCGCCGACTATCGGCGAATTTCGACGCTGGGCGAGCGCGAGACCATCGCCAGACAGTTCGTGGAAGCGCTGGCGCAACTGCACAAGCTGCCATTGCAGGAACGCGGGCTGCCGGGTCTTTCTCCCGGCGCGAGCATCGCCGATTGCGTGCGCCAGGAGTTGCACATCTGGCGCGCGATGTACGAGGAAACGCGCGCAGGCGAACCGCTGATAGATCTGGCGCTCGACTGGCTCGAAAAGAACGTGCCCGACGTCGCAGGGCTGCCCGCGTTCGTGCACGGCGACGCGGGGCCGGGCAATTTCCTGTTCGAGAATGGCCGGATGACCGGCTTGATCGACTGGGAGCTCGCCCATGCCGGCGATCCGATGGAGGATCTCGCCTGGTTCTCGATGCGCGTCGTGATGGAGCCGGTTCCCGACTTTGCCGAGCGGCTGCGCGAATATGGCCGCCTGATGGGCGCTGCGCCGGACCGCGCGCGCATTCTCTACCACCGTGTGTTCGTGTCGGCGCGGGTCGTCATCATCCGCCACCGCAACGTGACCGGCCAGCCCGGCAATTCCCTGGTTTCGCGCGCGCTCAACCGGCGCCTGCTGGTCGATGCGCTCGCCGCCGCCAACGGCGTCGAACTGCCGGCGCCGGAGACGATTCAAGCGGCGCCGACGCCGCGCACCGAACTCTACGATGGCGTCCTGACCGACCTGCGCGATGAGATCGCCGCGGCGAGCGGGGAGCCGCGGGTGGTCTCGGCGGCGAAGCTCTCCGCCAAGGTGCTCAAGTACCTCCGCGACTTCGATCGTTACGGCGCCGTCGTCGAGGCGCGCGAACTCGCCGCGCTGGAGGCTTTGCTGGGGCGCCGTCCCGACAGCGTCGCGGCCGGCCGTTTTGCTGTCGTCGAGGCGATGCACGCGGGTCGATTGTCGTTCGCTCAGGCGCTCGCGTTCTTCGCCGGCAGCGTCGAGCGCGAAGCCTTGTTCGCGGCGTCCGCCTCGGGCGGTCTGGCGCACCGAACCTTTCCCCCGATCGAAGACGACGGAGCTTCCCGTGTCTGATTTTTCCGCGCGCGACGATTCCTTTCACTTCGACGTCATGAGCGACCGCTGGTGGGAGACCGAGACCGCCTGGTTTTCCTTCTGCCATCCCGAACGCAAGCTCGGCGGCTGGCTCTACAGCATGTTCCGCCCCAACATCGGCACCGTCGCCGGCGGCGCCTGGATCTGGGATGGATCCGCGCATCTGCCGTGGGAAATTCCCTATTCCACCAACTACACGGCGCTGAGGATTCCTCAGGGGCAGGATCTGAGCGATATTGCCCTGCCGACCGGCGTGACCCTCAAGGCGCTGGAGCCCTTGAAGCGCTATCGCCTCGGCTATCGCGACGAGGAACGGCTGAGCCTGGACTTGACCTATGAAGCCGTGATGGCGCCGCGCGCGCTGCACAAGGCCGAATCCTCGTTCAAGAACCTCAACCATTTCGACCAGTTCGGCCGCGTGACAGGCGAGATAACGCTGCATGGCGAGCGCATGGCGATCGACTGCATCTCGATGCGCGACCGCAGCTGGGGGCCGCGGCCCGAACACCGCCCGGGCAAGAGCGCCTATGTCACCGGCGCCGCCTCCGCGGACGATGCGTTTCTGGCCGTCACCAAGTGGAACGACGAGACCGACCCGATCGCCTATGGCTTCATGATTCGCGATGGAAAGATCGGCGATCTCGTTTCAGGCCGCCGGATCGTCGAGCGCGATCTCGCGCAGGGCTGGGTGACCCGCATCACGATCGAGGGTCGCGACGAATTCGGCCGCGATCTGCTCGCCGTCGGCGAAAGGCTGAGCGGCATCATCATCAATCGGCACAGCTTTATCGACAGCAACGGCTTGATCGCCTGGACGATCAACGGGAAAAAAGGACATGGGGAGGATCAGGACATGTGGCCGGTGCATCGCTGGTCCGCATTCCGCCGGCAAGCGCGCAAGGAGAAGACCGCGTGAACCAGCCGACGCCGCAGATCGACGCCCGACAGCCCTTGGACGGCCTCGTCGTGATCGATCTCAGCCAGATCTATAACGGGCCCTACGCGACCTTCCTGATGGCGGCGGCGGGCGCCGACGTCATCAAGGTGGAGCCGCCGGGCGGCGAGCCGCTGCGCCGGCGCAGCGTCGTCGGCGGCGCGGCGCTGCCGTTCGCGATGCTGAACGGCTGCAAGCGCTCGGTCGCGCTCGACCTCAAGAGCGAAGCCGGCAAGGCGGCGCTGCGCGGGCTCGTCGCCGACGCCGATGTGCTGGTCGAGAATTACGCGCCCGGCACCATGGCGCGGCTCGGGCTCGGCCACGAATCCTTGCAGGCGCTCAATCCGCGCCTGATCTACGCCTCCAGCTCCGGCTACGGCGCGGACGGCCCCTATCGCGACTATCCCGCGATGGATCTGACCATCCAGGCGATGGCCGGCGTGATGACGACGACCGGCTTCCCCGATCGGCCGCCCGTCAAGGCCGGACCCGCCTTGTGCGACTTCTTCGCCGGCGTGCATCTCTATGGAGCGATCGCCACCGCGCTCTACGAGCGCGAACGCACCGGTCGCGCGGGCCGCGTGGAAGTGTCGATGCAGGACGCGGTTTACGCCTCGCTCAGTTCTAGCCTGGGGATGCACTGGGGCAATATCGGCATGCCCGACGCGCCGCCGCCCCGCACCGGCAACCGCCACGGCGGAATGGCCGAAGCGCCTTACAACGTCTATCCCACCAGCGACGGCTGGATCGCGATCATCTGCGTCGGCGACGCGCACTGGCGAAATCTCTGCGGCGCGATGGTCCGGCCGGACGCCGTCGTCGATCCCCGGTTCGCCTCGTTGAAGGACCGGGTCGAGGCGATCGACGCGGTTGACGCGATCGTTGCCGAATGGACGAAAACGCGCACAAAGCAGCAAGCGTTCGAGACGCTGATGGAAAATCACGTTCCGTGCGCGCCGGTGCGGGATCTGACCGAGGTGATGAACGATCCGAACATGCATGCGCGCGGCTCGCTGCAATGGCAGAATCATCCCGAGCTCGGTCGCATCGTCGTGCAGCACTCGCCGCTGCGATTCGTCGGCGTTCCCCTGCGAGCGCTGACGCCGAGCCGCAAACTCGGCGCGGACACCCGAGCGGTGCTGGCGGAGCGGCTCGGTTGGAGCGAAGACCAACTCGGCAAAGTCGCGGATTGAAACTTCGCGGGCCGCACGGCCCAAGCGAAGCTCAGGGAAAAGGACAACATGGGCGGGATCGTTGGCATAGATGTCGGGGGAACCTTCACCGACCTGTTCTATTCCCGGGACGGCGTTCACGTCGACGCCGTGCTGAAAGTGCCCTCGACGCCGGACGATCCGAGCCGCGGCCTGATCGACTCGTTGATGGCCGCCGATATCGACCCCGCCGCGCTCGACCTCATCCTGCATGGCACGACGATTGCGACCAACGCGGTGATCGAACGCAAGGGCGCGCGCTGCGCGCTCGTCACGACCGAGGGCTTCCGCGACGTGCTCGAACTCGGCCGTCGCGACCGCCCGCGCATGTACGGACTGACCGGCGTGCAAAATCCGTTGATCCCGCGCGCGCGGCGCTGGGAAGCGCCGGAGCGCATCGACCATCGCGGCGCGGTGCTGAAGCCGCTCGACGAGGCCCATGTCCTAGGGTTGGCCGAGGCGCTCGCCAAGGAGGACATCGAGGCGATCGTCATTTCCTTCCTGCATTCCTATGCCAATCCCGCGCATGAGGAGCAGGCCAAGCGCATCTTCGAGAGCGTCAATCCGGCCTGGCAGGTCGTCATTTCGAGCGCGGTCGTGCGCGAATATTATGAATTCGAACGCACCAGCACCGCCGTCGTGCAGGGCTATCTGCAACCGCTGGTCTCCGCCTATGCGCGCAATCTGACGAGCCGGCTGGAGAAACTCGGCTTTGCCGGGCAAACGCTTGTGATGCAGTCGAACGGCGGTCTGATCCCGCTGCCGCAACTGGCCGAGCGCGCCGCCCATATCGTGCGCTCCGGCCCGGCCGCGGGCGTGATGGCGGCGGCGCGGATGGCCGCGCAGGCGGGCTTCCATCACGTCATCACCGGCGACATGGGCGGCACCAGTTACGACGTCGCGGTGGTCGTCAAAGGCGAGCCGCGCATCGCGCAGACGACCGAACTCGATTTCCGCGTGCCGCTGCGACTGCCGATGATCGACGTCCACACGATTGGCGCGGGCGGCGGCAGCATCGCCTACCTCGATCGCGGCGGCACGTTGCAGGTGGGGCCGCGCAGCGCCGGCGCCGTTCCGGGTCCGATCTGCTTTGGTCGCGGCGGCCAGGAGCCGACTGTCACCGACGCCAATGCGGTGCTCGGGCGCATCAACGCGGAAAGCCCGATCGGACTGAAGCATCTCAGCCGGCTCGACATTGCGGCGGCGCGCGAGGCGATGGGCCGGCTGGGCGCTTCGCTCGGGCTCGGAATCGAAAAGACCGCGGAAGCGATCCTGACCATCGTCAACCACATCATGGCGCGGCGGACCCGGCTTCTGTCGGTAGAGCAGGGCCACGATCCCCGCGACTTCGCGCTGGTCGTATTCGGCGGCGCGGGGCCGTTGCACGGATCGGCGATCATGCGCGACGTCGGTATCCGCACCATGCTCCTGCCGCCGCATCCCGGCGTGCTGTGCGCGCTCGGCTGCGCCATGGCGGATATCCGCTACGACCTCTCGCAAACGCTGGAGCGGCCGGTCGCCGAGATCAACGCCAGCGATGTCCACGACGTGCTCGCGCGCCAGCGCACGGACGGCGAGGCGCGGCTCGCCGACAGCGGCGCGGCGCTCGAATCGGTCGTCGTCGCGCACGCGGCCGAGATGTCCTACGTCGGGCAAATCCACACGCTGCGGGTTCCGATCGAGTCGAAATGGACGCTGGCGCGCATCGTCGAGGCGTTCGAGAGCGTCTATCGCGCCGAATACGGCAACACGCTCGGCGATATTCCCAAAACGATCGTCAGCCTGAAGACCGCGGTGAGCGGGGTCAGGGTGAAGCCCGACGCTGGGTTGCGGATGCTCGGCCCGGTGCGCGCCGCGACCCCCGCTTCGTATCGCGAGGTCTATTTCGGCGGCTGGATCAAGACGCCGATCTATCAGCGCCGCGATCTTGCGCCGGGCATGACGTTCGACGGACCGGCGATCGTCGAACAGGCGGACACGACCTGCGTCGTCGAGCCGGGCCTGAGCGCGCGCATCGACGCGATGGACAATATTCTGGTGGAGCTCGCCTGATGGACCCGGTCACCCTCGCCGTCGTGCGCGGCGCGCTCGAGCAGATCGCCGACGAGATGGACCTGCATCTCATTCGCGCCGCGATCTCGCCGATCATTTCCGAGACCCACGATTGCGCGCATGGGCTCTACGATCCCATCACCGGCGAAACGATCGCCCAGGGCGGTTACGGGCTGCCGCAGTTTCTGGCCAACATGCAGTTCACGGTGCAGGGCCTGCTGCCGATCGCCGCCGCAGCCGGCGGTTTCAAAGAGGGCGACATCTGGATTCTCAACGACCCCTACAAGAGCGGCACGCATCTCAACGACGTCATTCTCGTGTCGCCCTATTTCGTCGACGGCGAGCTGTTCACGCTGTTCGCCAACACCGGCCATTGGATGGACATGGGCGGCAGCGCGCCGGGCGGCTGGGTTCCGACCGCGCGTGAAATCCATCAGGAAGGCATCATCATTCCGCCGCTCAAGCTCTATGACGCGGGTCGGCGCAACGACGGCGTCATCGCGATGATCACCGCCAACGTGCGTATGCCGGAGCAATTGCTGGGCGATCTGGCGGCGATGACCAACGTGTTCGCGATCGGCCGCAAGGGCCTCGACGCGCTCGTGACGGGCTATGGCGCTCCTACGCTGAAGAGCTGCATCGACGAAATGATCCGTCGCTCGGAAGCTCAGATGCGCTCCTACATCGAGGAAATTCCCGATGGCGTCTATGCGATCACCGACTATTTCGACAATGACGGCGTCGACGACAAACCGCTGACCGTGAAGCTGGCGCTGACCGTCGCCGGCTCGCAACTGCATTTCGATTTCACCGGCACCGCGTCGGCGGCGCGCGGCCCGATGAACATCTCCGATACAACAGCGAAATCGCTCTGCTTCGTCGCGCTGAAACATATTTTTCCCGAAGTGCCCGTCAACGGCGGCGCGTTCCGACCGACCCGGTTCACCATCCCGAAAGGCTGTATTTTCGCGGCGGAATATCCTTCCGCGGTCGGCGGCACCACCGACGTGATCCAGCGCGTCGTTGACGTCGTGTTCGGCGCGCTCGCGCAAGCGATTCCGCTGAAAACCCCGGCAGCGCCGTTCGGCACCACGGGCGTGTCGACCGTGTCGGGAACCCACCCCGAGACCGGCAAATATTATATCGCGGTCTATCCCTATCCCGGCGGCTACGGCGCGAGCCACGACTCGGACGGCCTGATCAACGGCACGCCGCCGGGCTCGATGGCGAAATTCATGTCGGTCGAAATGTCCGAACATCGCTATCCCGTGCGCTTCGCCTATCTCGGCATCCGCGACAATTCCGGCGGCCCCGGCCGGCATCGCGGCGGTTGCGGCACGCGCTACGGCATCGAAACCCTGGGGCCCGCGCTGGTCTCGATCCTGGGCGACCGCGTCGACCACGCGCCGTTCGGCGTCGAAGGCGGCGGCCCCGCCGCGCCCAACAGCGTCGTGCTCCGCACCAACGGCGAGAGTTGGATTCCGCCGATGCGCTCCAAGGCGGAAAAGGTTGCGTTCCACAAGGGCGACAGCTTCCACCTTGGCTCTCCCGGCGGGGGCGGTTTCGGCGACCCGCTGACGCGCGAGATCGAACTCGTCGAAGCCGACCTCAATGCGGGTCTCGTCGATCTGAAAGCGGCGGAGACGATTTACGGCGTGGTTGTCGCGCATAGGCGGAAGGTCTTCGACCGCGACGTCTTTCGGCTCGATCCGGACGCCAGCGCCGAAAAGCGACGGGCGCTCCACAATCATCGCTCGCGGACGGAACGCGCCGAGCGCGTCCCCGCGACGACCTGAATCACAAGAAACACTCCCGGGAGGATGAAATGAGACTGACACGACGGCAATTCGGCGCGGTGACCCTGGCGACCCTCGTCGGCGGCGCCAGCCGTGCGTTCGCCGCCGATCCGATCAAGATCGGCGCGGTCAACCCCTATACCGGCGCGATGGCGCTCTATGGCGACGAAGTCACGCGCGGGTTCGAACTCTGCGCCGACTGGATCAACGGTCAGGGTGGCGTTCTCGGTCGTCAGGTGCAGATCGTGCGCGCCAGCGCCGCCTCGGCGCAGGAGGGCATCGCGGCGGTGGAACAGCTCGTCGGCCGCGACAATGTCGACATACTCACCGGCACCTATGTGACGGCGATCTCCAACGCGGCGAGCGAAAGCGCATTGAATTACAACAAGCTCTACTGGGAGACAAACGCGCTCGCCCGCGACCTCACCGACCGCGGCCTGCCGAATTTCGCGCGCTCCGGCCCCAGCGGGCGCGAATTCGCCCAACGTTCGGTCGAAGGCGTGCTCGAACTCGTCGCCTCGCGCCTCGGCAAGGCGCCGCACGACCTCAACATCTGGCTCGAACACGAAGATTCCGCCTACGGAACTTCAATCGCCAAGGAGCAGGAGGCCCTGTTCAAGCAGGCCGGCGTGAAGGTCGGCGTCGGCGCGCATAGCGCCAAGTCGATCGACGTCACCGATTCCATCCTGCGCGCCAAGGCTGCGGCGCCCGACGTCTGGATGAGCACGGCTTATGTCGTCGACACCAACCTGCTGCTGCGCGCGATCCGCGACCAGGGCTTCAAGCCGCAGGCGATCGTGCTGCTCGGCACCGGCGACACCAAGGAGACGTTGGCGGCGCTCGGCGCCGAATTCCTTGAGGGCGTGATGCTGGTCTCCTATCCCCGGCCCGACATCAATCCCACCTACGGACCCGGCGCCGCCGCGTATCTCAAGGCCTACCAGACCAAATACAACCGCGATCCGATCGCGCCGCAGAGCATGAACGGCTATGTCGGTCTGAAAATCCTGTTCGAGGCGATCGCCGCGGCCGGTTCGGTCGATTACGAGAAGGTGATCGCCGCCGCCGCCAAGCTCGACCGGCCGGTCGGAACCTACGAGACCGGCTACGGCGTGAAGTTCGACGACAAGATGCAGAACACGCGGGCGCTGCCCATCATCGCGCAATGGCAGGGCGGCGCCGTCAAGGCGGTGTTCCCCGCCAACGCGGCGGCCGAAGGCGTCAAGATCGTCAACCTGCCGCGTTCCTGACCTGTCGGCGAAAAGGGGCTGCGTTCGCAATGACGGAAATTCTCAACATCGTCGCCGTCGGGCTTCTGCTCGGCGGCGTCTATAGCCTCGTCAGCGTCGGTCTCAACCTGATCTTCGGCGTGATCCGGATCGTCAACTTCGCGCAGGGCGAATTCGTCATGCTCGGCATGTATGGCGCCTTCGCCGCGCAGGTCGCGCTGCACATGGACCCCTATGTCTCCGTCGTAATCGTGACGCCGGCGTTGTTCCTGCTTGGCGCCGCCGTTTACGCCGTGATCCTGCGCCCGCTCGGCGGCGAACCGATGATGCAGATCTTCGCGACCTTCGGGCTGCTGATGGTGTTGCAGAATGTCATCCTGGCCGCTTCCGGCGGCGCGGCCTATAGCGTCGATTCCGTGCTCTCCTCGCGTTCGGTGTCGATCGGCCCGCTGCAATTCGGGCTCGTGCGCGTGCTCGCGCTGACGGCCTCGACTGTGGTCACCGCCGGTCTCGGCGTTTTCCTGAAGATGAGCCTGCAGGGCAAGGCGATCCGCGCTGTTGCGCAGGACCGTAAGGCCGCGCAACTGATGGGCATCGACGTCGAGCGCGTGTACACGATCAGCTTCGGCGTCGGCGCGGCCCTGGCGGGCCTGGCCGGCTGTCTGCTGTCGCCGCTCTATACGATGTCGCCGCAGATCGGCACGAATTTCATCATGCCGGCGTTCGCGGTCGTTGTGCTTGGCGGTTTGGGCAGCGTGCTCGGCGCCTATGTCGGCGGTTTCATCGTCGGACTCACGGAGGCGCTCGCGGGCTATTACCTCGATCCCTCGCTGAAGGACGCAGTGTTGTTCCTCGTGTTCATCATCGTGCTGATCGTGCGCCCTTCAGGCCTGTTCGGACATGCGGGCGCAGAGGAGGTCGGTCTTCGTGAACAGAGCTGACCGCTTCCTCGCCTGGGCGAGGCCGCATGGCGTGCCGACCTTCGCGTTCGAACTGCCGATCAACCTCGCGGTGCTCGCGGCGCTGGGGGCGCTGGTCTGGGCGTTCCGCGCCGACAGCTTCACGCTGAACATTCTCGCCGCCGCCTTCCTGTTCGCCGGGCTCGCCACGGCGTGGAACATCGTCGGCGGCTTCTGCGGGCAGTTCTCGCTCGGGCACAGCGTGTTCTTCGCGACCGGCGCCTATACGACCGCGAACCTCTATCTGAAGTTTCAGATTTCGCCCTGGCTGGCGCTGATCCCCTCCGCCGGGCTCGCCGCCGTAGTGGCGGTCGCGGTGTCGTGGCCGGTGTTCCGGCTGCGCGGACCCTTCTTCTCCTTCGCGACCATGGCCTTCACCGAAGTGCTGCTTTCGCTGGCGATGTATTTCGATGGGATCACAGGGGGCTCGCGCGGAATCTCGGTGCCGTTCCGCGCCGGGCTCGCCAACATGATCTTCAAGGACAGGTTCTCCTACGCGCTGCTGATGCTCGGCTTTCTCGCCGTCGCGCTGTTCGTGCTCAGCGCGATCGCGCGCAGCCGCCTCGGCTATCGCCTGCAGGCGATCCGCGACAACGAAGACGCCGCGCGCGCCGCGGGCATCGACGTCCTGCGCGAAAAACTGGTCGCGATGGCCGTCAGCGCCGCGCTGACCGGCATCGGCGGGGCGCTGTTTCTGATGTACGTGCGGGTGGCCGATCCGCCGACCCTGTTCTCGCTGTTCGACGTCGGCGTGAAGATGGCGCTGATCACCCTGATCGGCGGGATCGGGACAATCTACGGGCCGTTGCTCGGGGCGCTGTTCGTCGTGGTGCTGGAGAATTTTCTGCGCGCCGAACTCGGCGGTTCCATTCCCGGCGGAAACCTCATCGTTCTCGGCCTCGTCCTGATCGGGACCGCGCTGTTTCTGCGGCGCGGCCTCTATGGCGCGCTGGCGAGCCTGTTCGTGCGCCTCGGCGGGAGGACGGCATGAGCGCCTTCCTGTGGATCGACGGCGTATCGAAGCATTTCGGCGGCCTGAGAGCCGTAGATAACGTCGCATTCTCCGTGGAGGCCGGCGAACTCGTCTGCCTGATCGGACCCAACGGCGCCGGCAAGACGACGCTTTTCAACCTGCTGACCGGCCAGCTCGCGCCCACGGCGGGGCGAGTGTTGTTCGAGGGGCGCGATGTCAGCCGCCTCGCGCCCGATCGCCGCGCCCGGCTCGGCTTCGGACGCACGTTCCAGATTTCGCAGACGCTGACGTCGATGAGCGTGCTCGAAAACGGCATGGTCGGCGCCTTTCTGCATCATCGCGGAATCGCGGACGCGGCGGACGCGGCGGCCCGCGCGCTCGATCTGGTCGGGCTCGGCGCCCGCGCCGCCGATCGCGCCGGCGCGCTGACGCTGGGCGAGCGGCGCCGGCTCGAAGTCGCCCGGGCGCTGGCGATGGAGCCCAGGATCGTGCTGCTCGACGAAGTCATGGCCGGACTCAATCAGACCGAAGTGGTCGAAATCGTCGACCTCGTGCGGCGTCTCAATGCGCAGGGACTGACTTTCCTGGTGATCGAGCACAATTTGAAGGTGGTGCGCGCGTTCTCACGCCGGGTCATCGTGCTCAATCGCGGCGCCTTGCTCGCCGAAGGGCGCGCCGAGGAGGTTCTCAACGATCCCGCCGTGATCGAATCCTATATCGGCCGGAGGCGGGAATGACGATTTCGCCGCTGCTCCAGGTCGAGGGTCTCGACGCCGGTTATGGCGAGATCGCGATCCTGCACGACGTCCGATTCGATGTCGCGCAGGGCGAGATCGCGGCAATAGTCGGCGCCAACGGCGCGGGCAAGACGACGCTGCTGTCCGCCATCGCGGGTCTGTTGGCGCCCCGGCGCGGGCGGGTGACGTTTTCGGGCGAGCTCATTTCGGGGCGAAAGGCGCACGAACTGCCGGGCAGGGGGCTCGCGCTGGTTCCCGAGGGCGGGCGGCTGTTTCCCTTCATGTCGATCGAGGAAAACCTCGAGCTTGGCGCCTATGCGCCGAAAGCGCGCGCCACGGTTCGACAGCGCATGGACGAGGTCATGGCGATCTTCCCGGTGCTGAACGAGCGCCGGAAGCAGCTCGCGGGGCGTCTTTCCGGCGGCGAACGGCAGATGTGCGCGATCGCGCGGGCGTTGATGTGTCGTCCCTCGCTGCTGATGCTGGACGAGCCGTCGGTGGGCCTCTCGCCGCTGATGAGCGAACGCGTGCTGGATACGATCGCCAGGCTGGTGCGGACCGAGCGGTTGACGGCGATCATCGTCGAGCAGAGGGTGACCGAAGTTCTCGAGATCGCCGATCGCGCCCATATTCTCGACCATGGTCGTATTGTGCGGTCGGGTCCGGCCGATCAATTGCGCAATGACCGGCAACTTCAAGAGACTTACATGGGATTATAGGCTTTGCTCTAATCTAGCTGCAGGAATTCTCGCGATTCGCGAAATCTAACCCCAGGGCTCGCCCATGAAAAGGATATCGAACTCGCTGATCCGTCCCATCGTCGTTCCCAAGGCCTCCGAGGTGCTGGCCGAGCGGCTGCGGAATCTGATCGTCCAGGGTCATTTCTCGCCCGGCGACATGCTGCCGACCGAACGCGATCTGGTCGTCGAGGCGGGCCTCAGCCGCACGTCGGTGCGCGACGCGCTGCGCGTGCTCGAATCCGAGGGTTTGATCACGACCAAGGCGGGCCGCACCGGCGGGTCGATCGTGACACTGCCGGGCCGCGATTCCGTGGCCCGTTCCGTCGAACTGTTCGTGCGTACGCACGGCATCCGTCTCGCCTCGCTGCTGGAGTGCCGCGTCGCCGTCGAGCCGACGCTCGCACGGCTCGCCGCCGCCAACCGCACGCAGGCGGAACTTGACGAAATGACCGAAATCCACCGGCAATTCGTCGCCTCCGTCGACGACGTCTCCGACTACAAGCGCATCAATATCGAGTGGCATCTGGCTGTGGCGAGGGCGAGCGGCAACGAGCCGCTGACCGCGCTGATGGAGGCCATTGCGACGCCGATCAGCGACGCCCAGGAATACCAGCACGTGACCACCGCCGACCTGCGCGCCGCCGCCGTCAAAGCGCACGCCGTGATCTTGAAGGCGATCGCGGAGCAGGATGGCGGCGCCGCATTCCGACGTATGGAGCGGCACGTCAGCGGCTACCGCGACGTCGCGACCAAGTCGGCGGAGGCGCTTCGAAACCCCGTCGACGCCTGAGCCGGCGCCCGCCAGGGTGTTCACGAGGCGGCGAGCGCTTCGACCCTGGCGGCGCTTAGAGCAGTTGCCCTCCTGGTTGAATCGACCTCGCCGTCAAGGCTTCGCGAGATCGTCGGCTATGTCATGCGAAACCCGACGTAACCGCTCGCGGCGATCTCGTCGCATTGCCGCCGATACACGTTGAATCCGCCGGCATAAGGCAAGATGACGCGCGGCTTGCCTGGCGTATTCGCGCCCATGTACCAGGAGTTGACAGTCACCAGCAGCGTGCGATTCGCGACGTCGGCGACGTGCTCGACCCAGGCGTCTTCCGCTGCGGCCTCGGCTTCCATTTCCGTCAGGCCTTTGGCCGCGAGATCGGCGATCGCCGCGGCGATGAATTCGACGTGCTGCTCGATCGAGACGACGACGTTGGTCAGAATCGACGGGCTGCCGGGCCCGGTGATGGTGAACAGGTTGGGGAACCCGGCGCTCATCAGCCCGAGATAGGAACGCGGCCCCGCCGCCCATTTCTCCTTGAGCGAGCGGCCGGATCGGCCGCGGATGTCGATCCGGTTGAGCGCGCCCGTCACCGCGTCGAAGCCGGTGGCGAAAACGAGGCAGTCCAGTTCAAAGAAACCGTCTTTGGTCTTCACCCCCTGCGGCGTGATCGCTTCGATCGGCGCGGCGCGGATATCGACGAGCGTGACATTATCGCGATTGAACGTGTCGAAATAATTGGTGTCGATGCAGATGCGCTTCGCGCCAATGGGATGATCGAACGGCGACAGCTTCTGCGCGATGCGCGGGTCGCGGACAAGCTCGCGGATCTTTTCGCGCACAAAATCCGCCGCCGTGTCGTTGGCGGCTTTGTCGAGCGCGAGATCGGCGTAAGTGCGCACGAAATTGACGCCGCCCTTGCGCCAGCGCGCTTCGTAGTCGCGACGGCGTTGCTCCTGCGAAACGCCGAGGGCGGAAGTCGTGTTGTAGTCATAGAGGATGCCCGCGCTGGTGTCGCGCGCCCGCCGGCGCTTGTCGTCGTAAACCTCCTTCCAGTTGCTTTGCTCCTCCGAATCCATGGGACCGTTGCGGGCCGGAATGCTGAAATTGGGCGTTCGCTGGAACACGTAGAGACGGCCAGCCGCCTGGGCCAGCATCGGCACGATCTGGATGCCCGATGATCCTGTCCCGACGACGCCGACGCGCTTGCCGGCGAAGTCGATGGGATCGTCCGGCCATTTCCCGGTATGGTAAACGGGACCGTTGAAGGATTCGAGCCCGGGAACCTGCGGCGCCTGCGCCTCGGACAGGCAGCCTGTCGCCATGATGCAATAGCGCGCGCGCACCGCGTCGCCGCGATCCGTCGTCACGCTCCAGAGCGCGCCGTCTTCGTCATAATGCGCCGAGACGACACGCGTCTCCAGGCGGATATCGCGGCGCAGATCGAAACGATCGGCGACGTGATTAAGGTAGCGCAGAATTTCCGGCTGCGCGGCGAATTTCTCGGTCCAGTTCCATTCCTGCTGCAACTCATCCGAGAAGGAATAGGAATATTCCAGACTGAGAACGTCGCAACGCGCGCCCGGATAACGGTTCCAGAACCACGTGCCGCCGACGCCCGGTCCGGCCTCGAACAGAATGGCGGAAAGTCCGATCTGGCGGACTTTGTGCAGCATGTAGAGCCCGGCGAACCCGGCGCCCACGACGACAACGTCCCGTTCGAGATGCGCCGCACGCTCCGATGTCTTCTCCTCAGTCATCGCGCTGTTTCCTCCGGGGACGCTCGTTCTTCGCGCGTTTCGCGCTCCCAATGTCGCCGACTGTCCGCCCGTCGCGGGGAGCGAGGCCTGAACCGCCTTCTGTCCGGCCGCGGGTCGGCTTTCGACCCAAAAAGGCGGCTGGATTTAAAAATGGTCCATAGAATTGGTCTGATAATTAATTTTGTCGACCTTGTCTAGCCCCTCGAATGACGGCAAGGCGTCCGGCCGCGCCAAATTCGTCGCCTGACAAGCTCGCGCTGGCAACCGAGGCCAATTCCCCGGCGAGTGGCCCTTTTTTGTCCTATGTGGGGGGCGGGTCGGATTGGGATTTGCATTTTTGGAATTGCTGTTCTTCCAATGCCTTCCTGCATCAGGGTCGCGGAGACCTGTCACCCCGGCGACATTGACGTCATTTGGGTCGCGCGCTATGGCTTCCCCGATAATCGTGGAGGTCCGATGCACAAGGCCGACTCCATCGGCTCTGTCGAGCGAATGGCCCATTTCGCCAATACCCGCGGAATCGAATGTAATTGCTAGGCGGTCAGTTCGTTGCTGGCGGATCGGGCGGCTTCAGGTCGCGGCGTTGGCGAAGACAAGCCCGAATAAATCTCGCGCGACACGGAGTTGTTATTCCCATGAGAGAAGCTGTCATCGTCTCCACCGCGCGTACGCCGATCGGTCGCGCCTACCGGGGCGCCTTCAACAATATCAAATCCCCCACGTTGCTCGGTCATGCTATTTCGTATGCGGTCCAGAGGGCCGGCGTCGCGGGCGAGGAAATTGAAGACGTCGTGATTGGAACCGTGCTGACGGCGGGAACAGCCGGCATGAATCTGGCTCGAAACGCCAGCGTCGCGTCGGGTTTGCCGCTCACGGCGCCAGGCCAAACGATGGATCGGCAATGCTCCTCGGGATTGATGGCGATAGCGACGGCCGCCAAACAGGTCATGGTGGACGGCATGGACGTTGTGGTGGCCGGCGGCAGCGAGAACATCTCCGCGGTGCAGACGCCCTATATGGAATGGGCGAGCCGCGAAAAAGATCCGAACGTGATCGCCCATGCCGAGCACGCCTATATGCCCATGCTGCTGACCGCCGAATTTGTTGCCCGAAAATATGGGATCTCGCGGGACGCGCAGGACCGTTACTCCCTGGAGTCGCAGCGCCGAACCGCCGCCGCGCAGAAAGCGGGGCGGTTCGACGCCGAGATCGTGCCGCTGTCCTCGTCGATTGCGGTCGTCGATAAGCAAACAAAGGCGGTGTCGCACCAGGATGTTACGCTGGCGCGAGACGAAGGCAATCGACCCGAAACGACTCTCGATAGCCTTCAAAGCCTCAAGCCGGTGATCGAGGGCGGCGTAGTGACCGCGGGCAACGCAAGTCAGCTATCGGACGGCGCTTCCGCTTGCGTGATCATGGACAGCGGCCTGGCCGAGCGCCGGGGTTTGCAACCCCTCGGAATCTATCGCGGCATGGCGGTGGCCGGATGCGCGCCCGAGGAGATGGGCATCGGGCCGATCTACGCGATTCCGAAATTGCTCAAACTGAGCGGCCTCAAGGTCGATGACATCGGCCTATGGGAATTGAACGAAGCGTTCGCTTGTCAAGTCCTCTATTGCCGGGATTTTCTCGGCATAGATCCGGAAAAATACAACGTGGACGGTGGCGCTATCTCGGTCGGGCATCCCTATGGCATGACCGGAGCGCGGCTCGCCGGTCACGCTCTGATCGAGGGGAAACGACGTGGCGTAAAATACGTTGTCGTTTCCATGTGCGTTGGCGGCGGCATGGGCGCGGCGGGCCTGTTTGAAGTGGCGTAAAACGAGCCCGGACTTCGCCGCACGATGGGTTGGACGCGAGGCTGCTTGTAGAAGGGCAGCGTGACTTCGAGCATAGCCACGAGGCTTTCGATGCGGCGTCCGATCTATCCCAACAGATCGCGGCGGAACAATTTGAGCGCGTCGCTCGATTGGCGGATGCGGAGGAGCCAGCGTTTGCGAAGGGGCGCGCGGCTGCCGTCAGCCAATAAGGCGGCCCGATATCCCCGCGCCGAGGACTGCCTTGATTTCAATTGCGATCCGCAAAGCGCGATCTGTATCGATTGCGAATTGCTCGACAATGCCGCATGACCGCAGCCAGGTCCGTTTGAAATCCGAACAGGAGAATTCCAATGCCCCGTGAAGTCGTTGTCGTCAGCGGAACGCGTACCGCCATTGGCGGCTTCGGCGGCAGCCTCAAGGACACGCCGCCATCCGAATTGGCGACGCTGGTGGTCCGCGAAGCGTTGGAACGAGCCAAGGTTGACGGCGCAGAAGTCGGCCATGTGGTGTTTGGCCACGTCGTCAATACAGAACCGAAGGACATGTATTTGTCGCGAGTGGCCGCGATCAACGGCGGCTGTGCGGAAAGCGCCCCTGCGTTCAACGTCAACCGACTATGCGGCTCTGGCCTGCAAGCCATCATCTCGGCAAGCCAGAGCATTCTGCTGGGCGACGTTGACATCGCGATCGGAGGCGGCGCCGAAAACATGAGCCGCGCGCCCTATGCCAGCCTTAACACCCGCTGGGGCGCCCGGTTGGGCGACACACAATTGACGGATATGGTTGTTGGCGCGCTGCACGATCCCTTCCAAGCGATCCACATGGGTGTGACCGCCGAGAACATTGCCGCCAAGTGGGGCATCTCGCGCGAAGAGCAGGACAAGTTTGCGGTGCAAAGCCACAATCGCGCCCAACGCGCCGTTGAGGCCGGCTATTTCAAGAGCCAGATCATGCCCGTGAGGCTCAAGAGCCGCAAGGGCGAGACCGTGTTTGACACGGACGAACACTTTCGTCCCAACTGCAACCTGGCCGACCTGGCTAAGCTCAAGCCGGTGTTTCTGAAGGAAAACGGAACCGTCACCGCCGGCAATGCATCCGGCATCAATGACGCCGCCGCCGCCGTGGTGCTTATGGAAGCAGCCGCCGCCAAGGACCGCGGCCTCAAACCGTTGGCCCGCCTGGTCGCCTATGCCCACGCCGGCGTGGACCCCAAGTACATGGGCATTGGTCCGGTTCCCGCGACCCGGATGGTGTTGAAAAAAGCCGGCCTCACCGCAAATGACCTGGATGTCATCGAAGCCAACGAGGCTTTTGCCGCCCAAGCCTGCGCCGTCAACCGCGACCTGGAGTTGGACCCGGCCAAGGTGAACCCCAATGGGTCAGGCATATCGCTGGGTCACCCGATCGGCGCCACCGGCGCATTGCTGACCGTCAAGGCTGTGTACGAGTTGCAGCGTATTCAGGGCCGCTACGCGCTGGTGACGATGTGCATTGGGGGAGGCCAGGGCATTGCGGCGATTTTTGAGCGGGTCTAACCAGCGTTGAAGATGCGGACGCCACCTGCCCGCTGGAATCCAGGCGCCCATCCATACCAAATTTTGAAGGGCGCGACTCGCATCTTTCCGAATCAGCGGCGAGCCGATTCAAGGCGGCGAAGCCCGGATCTAACGGCATTTCCCCTCGCGTCAAACTTGCTCGTCGGTGGAATTACGCGTAAGTAGCGTTTCGTGCCTTTGCGTCGCAATTGAGTCGCGCGGCTCCCACTGTAGAGCGAGAGCCTGGAGCTTCATCGGACGGCGGGCCCGATCAACGGGCCTCCCCGGCACTACGGGAGGGACGCGGGAATGCCTGCTTCGATAGGTGGGCGTCAGGACAACCTCCTGCGCCGGTTTCCGGTCTGGACTCCTCGGACGCTCGACCAGATGCTCGACTTCGCGGCGGCGGAATTTCCCGATCGCGAATACGTGGTCACCGACACGGCGCGATATACCTACACAGACGTCAGGCGATGGTCCGAGCGAATCGCCGGCGGCCTTGTGGAAGCAGGAATTCGCGCGGGCGACCACGTCGCGATCGTGCTCGCCAATTATCCCGAGTTCGTGGCCGTCAAATATGCGATCGCGCGCGTGGGGGCGGCTTGCGTTCCCGTCAACTTTCTCAATCGCCGCGACGAATTGGGATATGTCTTGCGTCAGTCCGACGCGGCCTTGCTCATTACGATGGATAGGTTCCGCGATCTGGACTATCTCCAGGCGCTCGACGAGTTGGCGCCGGGTTGGGAGGGCAGCGGCGGCGGCGAGGCCTTTCCTCGGCTGAAACGCGTCGTCGTTTTTCCCGCCTCCGGCGCACCCGTCCGCCCTGGCGCCATGCCGTTCAGCGCCCTCGACTCCCCGGGAAAACTCTACTCGGGGGTCGCCGTGCCGGACCCCGCGTCCGTTTCCGACATCATCTACACCTCTGGCACTACGGGGCCGCCGAAGGGGGTCATGCTGAGCCATGACATGGTGCTGCGCGCGGCCTTCAGCAGCGCCTATGGCCGCGCTTTCGACGAAGCGTGGCGCGTCGTGTTCTCGCTGCCGATGTATCACGTCTATGGCTATGTCGAAGGCCTGCTGACTGCGCCGTTCGTCGGCGGCGCCATCATTCCCCAATTGCGGTTCGACCCCGCCGCGACCTTGCAGGCGATCGAGCGGCACGAGGCCGACGATGTGCTGCTCGTGCCGACCATGACAGCGGTCATCCTCGACGAGTTGCGCGCGAGGAAATATCAGCTCGCCACGCTGCGAGCTGTAATCTCGTCGGGACAAAGGTCGCCGGCCGGCATCTGGAAAGACATTTTCGAACTGATGCATCCGGCCGAAGTGACGACCGGCTACGGCATGACCGAGACGACCGCGACTACGACATTGACGCGCCCCGAGGATCCTTTCGAGCGGCTGCTCACGACGAACGGGCGCCTGCGCGACGCCGGCCCCGCGGGCGATCCCGCCTTGGGCGGCAAGCTCGTCGATTACAGGATCGTCGAACCTGACACGGGGCGCGAGCTTGGCTCCGGCGAGGTCGGCGAACTCATGGCCAAGGGCCCCGGCGTCACGCGCGGCTACTACAACAAACCAGAGGCGACGGCCGAGGCGTTCGACGCGCAGGGATGGTTGCACACCGGCGATCTCGGGCGCTTCGACGCCGACGGCTATCTGACCCTGGTCGGCCGCCGCAAGGAATCGTACCGCTGCGGCGGCGAGCAGGTGACGCCGACGGAAGTCGAGGACGTGCTGACCAGCCATCCCGCCGTCTTGCAGGCGCATGTCGTGCCGGTGCCGGACAAGCGCATGGGCGAGGCGGGGGTCGCCTTTGTCGTGCTGCGATCGGAACCGCCGGTCGCGCCGGAAGAATTGATCCAGCTTTGCCTCGCTCGCCTCGCGCGCTTCAAGGCGCCCAAATACGTGCTGCCGATCCGCGCGGAGGATTTACCGACCACGCCCTCGGGCCGAGCGAAGAAGTTCCTGCTGACGCAACGCGCGATCGAACAATTGGGGCTTTCGTGAAAGGGAACATGAGATGACGGCGACGGCTCAAGCGGCGAGTGTCGGCGCGACGCGCATCACGCGGGACACGCCGGTCGGTTTCGAACTGATCGGCGTGAAAAAGAAAGCCGCGATCCAGTTGATGGGGTCGCGACTCTGGGGCCGCTTCAATCCCAATCACTGGGACCCCGTCTATGCCGCCGCGACCGGCCTGAAGGCGCCGATCCAGACGGGCGAAATGTCCTCCGCCTATCTCTCGGAGATGTGCGTCAACTATTTCGGCGCCGACTTTTTCCGCGGCGCGCGCATACAGTGCAAATATGTCGCGTCGACCTTCGCCAACGAGATCATCACGACCTACGGAATCGTGCGTGAAAAGACGCCGAAAGGCGATGGCTTCCGCTTCAAAGTGGAAATCTGGGCGGACAATGAAGAAGGCGAGCGCAAGACCATCGGCTTCGTCGAAGTCGATGTCGGCGTTTGAACGCTTGCGAGGCGCTGACCAGCAGGAGACAGTCTTGAGCCGGGAACCCCAAACCGACGATCTGCGGCCGATGACCGCCGTCCAGATCCAACAGACGCGCGCCTTCGTCGAGAGTCTCGAGGAGAAATGCGAAACCTACTGGGATATGATCGAAGTCGGCGCTTCACTCTCGCGCGAGCTGCAAATCACGCCTGAATTGGTGATCCTTTACGCCGACGCCGTCGAGGACTTCAATCCCTGGTATGAAGGATGGCGGATGAACACCTGGCGCATCGAGGGCTGCTCCCCCTTTGGCGCCGCGATCGTGCCCGCGCTGATGATGTCGCACTTCGTACTCTGCGTGCAATTCGACCATACGAAGCCCTTCGCGATCGGTTCGATCCATACTTTCCATGATTCCGAGATCCTCGCGCCGATCCTGGTGGGCGCGACCGTCCGCATCACCGCGACCGCGATCGACAAATTCATCAAGCGCGAGCGCCGCTATGTCCGTCATCAAGTCACGATCGAGGACGTCGCGTCCGGCCAGCTCTATTTTCGCGAGGTCAGGGACATCCTGTCCCGCTAGCGGCGCGGCAAGCGCCGATCCCGACCACGACTTGAGAGAGATGACGAATGGCGACTGGCCCAGGCGGAAGACCGAAGATACGCGATGAGGTCGCCGCCCTGAAGCGCGAGCGGACGATCGGCGCGGCGGTCGACTTGTTCTATGAAAAAGGTTATGACAACACCACCCTGGACGAGGTCGCGGAGCGGTTCGGCGTGACCAAGCCTTTCATCTACGCCAATTTCAACTCAAAGACGAAACTGCTCGCGGCGATTTGCTCGCTGGGCGTGCTAGCGGCGCGGAACGCGCTCGACGAGGCGCTGACCAAGCGCCTCGGTCCGACGGCGAGCCTGGAACTGTTCGCGGGCCGCTACGTGACCGAGGTTCTCGAAGTTCAGAAGCATATCGCCGTCTATGTGCGTGAGGAGAAAAATCTGGAGCCCGCCGACGCGCGGCGGATCGGCGAAATGCGCCGCGAGTTTTTCGGCAAGATGACCAAACTGATCGAGAAGGGACAGGCGGCGGGGGAATTCGACGTCGAAGACGCGCAAGTGGCAGCGCTCGGCATCGGCGGCGCGGTCACCTGGGCGACCTTCTGGTACCGCCCGGACGGACGACTCACACTGCCGGAAATCTCGAGGTCGATGACGAAAGCGATCCTTGGATTGGTCGGCGCGGCGACGCGCGAGCGACGCGAGCGCCAACCGATGGGTGAACGGGTGAAGTGAACGGCGGTTCGACAAGCGAGGCCGCGGCGGTGACGCCGAGACTTGCGCGCGCAGCGATATTCGGCCTGGCGACAAATATTTCTCGCTAGGCCGAATATCGTTGCGCGCGGGGATTGCAAGTTACCGAAGAGTAGAATATCATATTTTCAAGGACGATAACATGCGGGTCCGAAACCCGGCGGGGCGGCGGAAACCAGGGAGGTAGGACTTGCAACAGACCGATGCGGTCGTGATCGGAGCCGGCTTCGCGGGCTTGCGGGCGCTCTACCGTTTCCGGGAGATGGGCAAGAGCGCGGTTGTGTTGGAGGCTTCCAACGGAATTGGCGGCGTCTGGCATCACAACGGCTATCCCGGCGCGCGTTGCGACGTCGAGAGTTTCGATTATTCCTACAGCTTCTCGCCGGAACTCGAACAGGAATGGCGCTGGTCCGAGCGCTACGCGACCCAGCCGGAAATCCTGCGCTACGTCAACCACGTCGCCGACCGTTTCGATCTCCGCAAGGATATCCTGCTGGAGATGCGGATGACGGAGGCGCGCTACGACGAGAAGGCCGCGCGTTGGATCATCACCGCCGGCGACCGGCAATGGTCGGCCCAGTTCCTCGTCCTGTGCGTCGGCCAGCTCTCGACAACCAAGGCGCCCGTCTATCCCGGCCAGGAAGGATTCCGCGGCGAGATCATCCATAGCGGGGTCTGGCCGAAACACGAGGTCGATTATCGCGGCAAGCGGGTCGCGATCATCGGCACGGGTTCTTCGGGGATGCAGATGACCCCGGTCATCGCCAAGGAAGCCAAGCAGCTCACGGTTTTCCAGCGCACCGCCAACTTCAGCATTCCCGCCGCCAACGCGCCGGTCTCGGAAGAGGAGGACCGGCAGGTCAAGGCCAATTATAGGGCTCGGCGCGAACAGGCCTGGAACTCTCCCACCGGCCTCGGGTTCATGCCCAACAAACAATCAGCGCTCGACGCGACGCCGGCTGAGCGCGAGAAGGTCTACGAGGCCGCGTGGCATCGCCTCGGCTTCGGCTTCGCGCTCGCCTATTATGACATCCTGCTTTCCAAGCCCGCCAACGACACCGCGGCCGATTTCATCCGCGGCAAAATCGCTTCCGTGATCGACGATCCGGTGGTCCGGGAGAAGCTCGTTCCGAAGGGACATCCGTTCGCGGCCCGGCGGCCGTCGGTCGATAGCGGCTATTTCCAGGCGTTCAACCGCGACAACGTCGAACTCGCCGACATCAGAGAGTTCCCCATTGTCGAGTTCACGCCGCGGGGAATCCGCACGACGGAAAAGACGCGCGAATTCGACATCGTGATCTTCGCCACCGGGTTCGACGCCTTCACCGGTTCGCTGCTGAAGCCGAACATCGTCGGCCGGAACGGCTTGACCCTGAAGCAGAAGTGGTCGGCCGGCCCGATCACGCAGCTCGGCGTCGGGGTGGCGGGTTTTCCGAATATGCTGATCGTGGTGGGGCCCGGCAGCCCGTCGTTGCTCAGCAACGTCATGGTCTCGATCGAAGAACAGATCGACTGGTTGAGCGAGTTGCTGCGCTACATGGAAGCCGCGGGCAAAGTCGAGTTCGAGGCGCTGCCGGAGGCGGAGCAAGCCTGGGTCGCACATGTCAACGAGCGCGTGAAGGAGACGCTGTATCTGACCACGGACTCCTACTACAACGGCGCCGAAGTCTCTGGCAAACCGCGCGTGTTCATGCCCTATACCGGCGGCGTGCGCGGCTATCGCCGGTTTCTGAAGCAATGCGCTGATGCCGGCTATTCCGGGTTCGCGCTGCGCAAGGCGCCGGCCGCTGCCTCGGAGCTTCAGCGTAGCGCGGGTGACGGGCGATCATGAAGATCGATTTCACCAACCAGGTGGCGATCGTCACCGGCGCCGGCGGCGGCATCGGCCGCGCGGTGTCGCTGACTCTGGCCGACCTCGGCGCCAAGGTGCTGGCGGTGGATCTGTCGGAGCCGAGCGGGCGGGAAACCGCGGCGCTGGTCGAAGCGCGCGGCGGGATCGCCGTATTCGCGCGCGCGGACGTGAGCGAGGAGCGCGATGTCGCGGCCTATGTGGAGACGGCGCGCGCGGCCTGGGGTCGCATCGACGTCTTCATGAACAATGCGGCGTGGCAGGGCGTCATTCAACCCCTGGTCGAATATCCCGTCGAGCTGTTCGACAAGGTCATGAACATCAACGTGCGCGGCGTCTTTCTCGGACTGAAGCACGTATTGCCGGTGATGACGGCGCAACGTCGCGGCGCGGTGGTCAACACGGCCTCGCTGGGCGCTTATATCGGCACGCGCAATCTCGCGCCTTACACCGCGAGCAAACACGCGGTTCTCGGCCTCACCCGGTCGGCGGCGCTCGAGGTCGCGCGCAAAGGCATTCGCATCAACGCCGTGTGCCCCGGCCCCGTGGATACGGCGATGCTGCGCGATATCGAACTCGGACAGTCGCCGGCCGAGGCCGAGACCCTCCGCCAGAAGCGCGCCGCGTCTATACCGGACGGTCGCTACGCCGAGCCTCAGGAAGTCGCCAATCTGATGGTCTATCTCGCGTCCGATTTTGCGAGCCATATCACCGGCCAGGGCATTCAGATCAACGGCGGCAGCCATGGTTGACCTCAGCGCAACTCAGGCCTCCATCGCCGTGGTTGGCGGCGGGACGATGGGCGTCGGCATCGTGTATGTCTTCGCGGCGGCGGGATTTCATGTTTGGCTGGCGGAGCCGGACGCGTCGCGGACCGAGTCCGCGCGACGGACGCTGGTGGACGCATCGCGAAAGGGCGTGGCGCGCGGAAAGTTGAGCGAAGAGCGAGCGCGGCATGTCGTGGAATCGACGCGGGTGGTCGCATCAGCCGCCGATCTCCCTGAGAACCTCGACCTCACGATCGAGACGGTGCCGGAGCGGATCGATCTCAAACGGCGGGTGCTGACGCAAATCGACTCGCGTCAACCAAGGATCATCGCCACCAACACCAGCGCGCTCTCGATCGACGAGTTGGCGGGCAGCGTGCGAGACCGCTCGACCTTTCTCGGCATGCACTTTTTCAATCCTGTCTGGTCGTTGCCGATGGTCGAACTGATCCGCGGCGGACACACAAGCGAGGAAACGCTATCGCGCGCGCGGCGATTCGCGGAGGCGACAGGCAAGACGACCATCACGGTCAGCGACACGCCCGGCTTCGCCACCAGCCGGCTCGATCTGATCGCGTCGTTGGAAGCGATACGGATGCTGCAAGACGGCGTCGCAAGCGCCGAGGACATCGACCGCGCGATGGTGGTCGCCTATCGTCATCCCATCGGACCGCTGCGCCTCAGCGATATCGTTGGACTCGACGTGCGCCTCGACATCGCGCGGCATCTCAGCGCGGCGCTCGGGCCACGTTACGCGCCGCCGCGCCTGCTGGAAGAGATGGTCGCGCGCGGCGATCTCGGGCAGAAGACAGGTAAAGGCTTTTTCGACTGGCCGGCGCCGGGCTGACAGGGGATATTGGAACCGCACATGGCTAGCCTCTTCAGCTCGAAACTCGTCGACACGGCGGATCACCACGCGATGCTGCGCGAAAGCGTCGGCAAGGTCGTGGGCGCGTTCGGGCGCCGCTACTATCAAGAGGTCGTCAAGCGCAAGGAGAAGGCGACGGACCTCTGGAACGCGATGGCCGAGGCGGGCTTTCTCGGCGCGCATATTTCCGAAGCCCACGGTGGCGGCGGCGGCGGGCTCGCGGATTACAATGTCATCGTCGAGGAGACGGCGGCGCAGGGCTGCCCGATCCTCTCGCTCGTGATCGGCTCGATCTGCGCGCCGATCATCGAGCAACACGGCACGGAGGAGTTGAAGCGGCTTTGGTTGCCAGGTCTGGCGAACGGCAAGCGGCGGCTCGCTTTCGCGATCACCGAGCCGAACGCCGGCACCAACACGCACAAGGTCAGCACCGTCGCGCGGCGCGACGGCAATGGTTGGACGCTGCGCGGGACCAAATACTGGACCTCGGCGGTCGACGAAGTCGATTCCATCATGGTCGTCGCCCGCGGCGAGACGCTCGACGAGAAGGGGCGCGGCGCGCTGTCCCTTTTCATAGTTCCCGCCGATGCGAAGGGCATCTCGCGGACACCGATCGAGACCGCGCTGCAAGCGCCGGAATCCCAGTTCACGCTGTTCTTCGACGACGTGAAAATTCCCGGCGACGCGTTGGTCGGCCAGGAGGGACAGGGGTTGCGGCATCTGTTCGCCGGCCTCAATCCCGAGCGTGTCTGCGCCGCCGCGATCAACAACGGCATCGCCCGCTACGCGCTGGAAAAGGGCGCGCGCTACGCAGTGGAGCGCAGCGTCTGGGGCACGCCGATCGGCGCGCATCAAGGCATCGCCCATCCGCTCGCCAAGGCCTATGTCGCGGTGCAGCAGGCGCGGCTGATGACGGCGCGGGCCGCGCAGCTCTACGATCTCGGATCGAGCGAGGCGGGCGAGGCCGCCAATATGGCGAAATTTTCCGCCGCCGACGCCTCGCTGGAGGCGCTCGATCAGGCGATCCAGACCCACGGCGGCAACGGCCTGGCGATCGAATACGGCCTGGCCGATCTCTGGTTCATCGCGCGGTTGCACAAGACCGCGCCGGTGAGCCGCGAGATGATCCTTAACTTCCTGGCGCAACACAGCCTCGGGTTGCCCAAGAGCTATTGAACTTTGACGAGACAGGCGATGAGCACTTTTGCTGAGATCATCAGGGAGCACGCGGCGGAGCGGCCGAACGCCTCGGCGTTGAGCTTCGAGGACCAGACTTGGACTTTCGCGCAATTGCACGCGCGGAGTTCTCGCGCCGCCAACGCGCTCATCGCGGAAGGGGTGAAGGCGGGCGACCGCGTCGCCGTGCTGACCAAGAACCGCGCGGAGTACTTCGAGCTGATCTTCGCCTGCGGCAAGGTCGGCGCGATCCTGGTCGGCCTCAACTGGCGATTGGCGGCGGCTGAGATCGCGGCCATTGTGGAAGACGCCCGGCCATCCCTCGCTTTCGCTGGCCCAGAAGAGCAGCGGATGTTGAACGAATTCCCGCGCCGCGTGGTCGTTCTCGGCGCCGAATATGACGACTGGCGCGACGCGGCGTCCGCGGAAGACCCAGGCCATGTCGGCACGCCCGAAGACGTGATTTTGTTGCTCTATACCTCGGGCACAACGGGTCTGCCCAAGGGCGTGATGCTGACCAACGAGGGCATGTCGTTTACGCGCCGCCTCGCCGAAGAGGCGTGGGACATGGGTCCGCACAGCGTCAATCTGGTGGCGATGCCGATGTTTCATATCGGCGGCTGTGGATATGGTTCCAGCACGATGATGGCGGGCGGCCATACCGTGCTGATGCGCGAGGTCAATCCCGCCAAGGCGGTCGAACTGATCGCGCGGCATCGGGTCACGCATACGTTCTTCGTGCCGACGGTGGTGCAATCGATATTGCAAGTTCCCGGCATCGAGACCGCGGATCTCTCCAGCATGCGATTGCTGATGTATGGCGCGTCGCCGATCGGCGACGTGCTGCTGCGGCGCGCGCTCGATCTGTTGAAGTGCAACTTCATGCAGGCCTACGGTATGACCGAGTCATCCGGAACCGTGGTGGTGCTCAACCCCATCGATCACGATCCCGGCGGCCCGCGGGCCGACCTGCTGCGCGCCTGCGGTCGCGTGTTGCCATGGGTCGAGCTGCGCGTGATCGACCCGAATACACTCGAGGACGCGGGCGTCGGCAAGGTCGGTGAAATCTGGTTGCGCTCGCGCATGGTGATGAAGGGTTACTGGAATAAGCCCGACGCCACGCGCGAGGCCATCACCGAAGACGGTTGGTTCCGCACCGGAGACGCGGCCTTTCTCGACGAGGACGGTTATGTCTTCATGTTCGACCGCTTCAAGGACATGATCATCTCGGGCGGCGAAAACATTTACCCCGCCGAGGTTGAGAACGCGCTGATCGCCCATCCCGCGGTTCAGGAGGTGGGCGTGGTCGGCGTGCCGCACGAGCGTTGGGGCGAGACGCCGATGGCGGTTGTCGTGCTCAAGGCGGGCCGGGCGATCGAAGGCCATGAGCTGATCGAATTCACGCGCGAACGGCTCGCGCGCTACAAGTGCCCGACCGCGGTGATCTTCGCCGACGCCCTGCCGCACAACGCCTCGGGCAAGCTGCTCAAGCGCGAGATGCGCCGCCTGTTCGCGGGGAGCTGAGCGATGCCGGCAAGTTCCGCGTTGCCGCTGATGAGGCGCTGGGTGGTTGATTATTTCAATCGCCACGACGCCGCGGCCTGCGCCTCGTTCATCGCGCCGGACTATGCGTTGCGCATCGGCGATGTCGTGTTCGCCGGCCGCGACGAGCAATGGCTTCCCGCCGTCGACGAGCAGATGAAGCTATTCCCCGGTCTCGGCATGACCGTGCATCAGACTCTCGCCGGAGACGATTGGGCGGCGGCCTGGTTCAGCGAGCACGGCGCCTCGAACGGGCATGTGGCGGTTTGGTCGGGCGTCGCAATCTATCGCAGCATCGGGGAGCGCCTGACAGGTTGCGTGGCGCAGGAGGATTATATGACCCGCCAGCGCCAGCTCAAATCAGGCGTCGCCGACGCGGTCGAACCGCCGGCCGCCGCGCCGTGGGATACGCTCGCGGCGCCGCGCGACGAGGAAGCCGAGGCCGTCGTTCGCGATTGGTTGGCGCGATCATGGCCGACCGACCTCGCCGACGTTCGCTGCGACGACGAGCACATCACCGGCGCGCCGATGCGCTTCGAGGTTACGGGGGTGGAAATCGACACGCTATTTTCCTCTGGGCCGGATGTCGCGTTTCACGCCAGACAAACCGGACTCTATCTCGGCGGCCTCGCCGGAGTCGAAGCGTCGCGCGAGCCGGCGGCCGTTCATGCCAACGGCATCGTGCGCGTGAGCGACGGGCGCGTGCGATCGGGCCGCGTCATACGCGATCGCGTCGGCTTACGCGCCGCCTTGCGGAAGGCGTCCCGGACATGAGCGCGGCCACTCCGACCCGCGAGGAAAATCCGGGCTCCTCCCTGGTTCTGGTTCGCCAGGACGGCCCGGTGCTGACTATCACGATCAACCGGCCCGCTGTTCGCAACGCGATCAACCGCGCGGCGTCGAAAGCGATCGCCGAGGCCGTGGACCGGCTCGACGCCGATCCCACGCTATTTGTCGGCATCCTCACCGGCGCCGGCGAGCACTTTTGCTCCGGGATGGACCTCAAGGCGTTTCTGCAAGGCGAACGCGTGGAGATCGAAGGGCGCGGGCTCGCGGGCATCTGCGAGCGACCGTCGCGCAAGCCGATGATCGCCGCCGTCGAGGGCTATGCGCTGGCGGGCGGCTGCGAGATCGCGCTCGCCTGCGATCTGATCGTCGCGGCGGAGAACGCGCAATTCGGCATCCCCGAGACGCGGCGCGGACTGATCGCGGGCTCGGGCGGGCTGGTGCGGCTGCCGCAGCGCATTCCACGACAGATCGCGATGGAATACGCGCTCACGGGTAAGTCGATGCCCGCCGCAGAGGCGCGTCAGTGGGGTCTCGTCAACCGGCTCGCGGCCCCGGGCGCGGCGCTCCAGAGCGCGCTCGCGCTGGCTGGGGAAATTTGCGCGAATGGACCCGTCGCCGTGGAGATGACGAAGCGGGTCATCACTGAGTCTTCGCAATGGCCGGCTGACGAGGTGTGGACGCGTCAGCGTGAAATCCTGGAGCGCGTGATCACCTCCAATGACGCGCGCGAGGGCGCGCTTGCGTTCACGGAGAAGCGGGCGCCGAAATGGAGCGGAACCTGACGCGCGATCCCGCAATTCGATCAGACACGGCAAACAACCCTATATTCCGTCCGAGGACGGAGAAAGCACGTACGGAGGAAACATGAAACACCGAGCATTCGCAACGACGGCGAGCCGCGGAGCGTCGTATCTGGTCCTGGCCGCGGCGCTGACGGCGGCTACGGGCGCGCGCGCGCAAGAGGCGCCTGATGACGGCGTCTACAAGGATCACATCGACTGGGGCGTGTTGATGGATCTCTCGGGCCCGACCTCGTCGTCGCAAGGCCCATGGGTCACGGGCCTGCAGGACTATATGGCCAAGGTGAACGAGGCCGGCGGCATCGGCGGCCGCAAGATCAATATCCTCGCGGAGGACAACCGCTTCAACGCCGCCGCGGACAAGGTCGCATTCGAGAAGTTGGTCGGCCAGACGCCCGTGATCGCGATTTCCGGCATGGGGACTTCCGCTTCGCAGGTCGCGCTGGCGCCGACGATCAAGGCGGGCAAGGTTCCGATCGTCGGCACCTACACGCCGACCAAGGCGCTGTCCGAGCCGGTCACGCCGATGGTTTACAACGGCTTCTGCGGCTACAAGCAGATGGCGCAGGCGGGCGTCGGCTATTATATCGACAAGCTCGGGCTCAAGGCGCCCAAGGTGATGACGGTGGCCATCGAGACCGCCGGCGGCAAGGACTACGCCAATTTCGTCGCCGAGACCGCAGCCAAACATGGCGGCTCGGCGTCGGCGGTGACGATGAAGGTCACGGCGGTGGACGTGAC
>JANLPL010000018.1:0-4036 GCA_031367195.1 Bradyrhizobium sp. | reverse complement strand
GGCGGCCCTATCGCACCTCGCCGATCTACGACCGGCTGCTGGCCGAAAACGCCGTCATGGGCGAGGGCTGCGGGCTGGAGCACCCGCTGTGGTTCGCGCCCAACGGCATTCAGCCAGTCGAGAACGTCACCTTTCGCCGCTCCAACGCGTTCCCCCATGTCGGGGCGGAGTGTCAGGCCGTGCGTTCGGGCGTTGGCGTGACCGAGATCTCCAATTACGGCAAGATCGAAGTCGAGGGGACGCGCGCCGCCGAGTTTCTCAGCCTTGTGATGGCCGGCCGCATCCCAGCGGTGGGCAAACTCGCGCTGTCGCCGATGCTGAACGAGAAAGGTAGGCTAATCGGCGATTTCACGATCAGCCGCTACGCCGAGGACAAGTTCCTGCTGATCTGCTCGCTGGCGGCGGTGGATTATTACCTGCGCTGGTTCGAGCGCCACGCAATGCCCAGCGTGATGTTCCGCGGCGCCTCGACGGATTATCCCGGCCTCTCCGTCGCCGGCCCGCGCGCGCGCGAACTGATGCAGAAGCTCACCCGCGCCGATCTCTCCAACGAGGCGTTCCCGTTCCTGTCCTTCGCCAAACTCGATATTGGCGTGATCCCGGCGTTGGTCGGCCGTGTCAGCTTTACCGGCGAACTCGGCTACGAAATCTGGGTGCGGCCGGAATATCAGCGCGCGCTTCATACGCTCCTGCTCAAGGAGGGCCAGCCGCTGGGCATAGCCCAGTTCGGGATGCGCGCACTGTTGTGTCTGCGGCTGGAAAAGAGCTTCGGCACGTGGTTTCGCGAGTACCGGCCGATCTATGGCGCTTACGAGGCTGGCCTCGGCCGCTTCGTCGATCTCAAGCGCGGCGGCTTTGTCGGCGCCGAGGCTGCCGCGGCCGAGAAGGCGAGCGGCGGAAAACTGCGGCTCTCGACCTTCGCCGTCGAGGCGGGCGACGCCGACGCCATCGGCGACGAACCGATCTGGCGCGACGGCGGCGTGATCGGCTGGGTGACCTCAGGCGGCTACGGCCACACGGTCGGACAGTCTCTCGCGATGGGCTACATCGAGAAGGCGCACGCGGACGCGACCGACGGGTTCGAGATCGAGATCATCGGCGAGCGCCGGTCGGCGAAGCGGCTGGCCGCGCCGGCCTACGATCCGCAAGGGCTCAAGATGCGGAGCTGAGCGCATTGAGCCCCCGCTGGCGGGCAACCATATTGGTTCCCAGCGTCGTCATTCCGAAATGACGCGAGCGAGTAGAGCGCTCGGAACGAATCCGCCGGGGTAAATAAGCCGGCGGCTCCGTGTTGCCTTACGCCCCTGGGCGCAATTCCATCGACGCCACGCCGGCGGCGATGTCGAGGCCGGTCTGTGTCTGCACCGAAAGCGGCTGCAAGCTGAACAGACGTTCCGAGCCGCCGACCATCGCATTGGCGCCGAGGCCGACGCCGACCGTCGCCGAGGCGCCGACGCCAGCATAGTCGCCCGCCAGTGCGCGACGCAGCGGTCCGTCGGTCGGCGCGAACACGTCCCACGTCAACGTCCCGCGATCCGTCCCGCCGATATCAAGCCCGAATTTCTTGATCTTGCCGTGATAAAGTTCCGATTTGCCGTTGGTCGAGACGAAGCGGCATTCCATCTCTTTCGACGAGGCGATGATCATGCCGAGGCC
Source organism: Bradyrhizobium sp. (assembly GCA_031367195.1). Taxonomy (GTDB): domain Bacteria; phylum Pseudomonadota; class Alphaproteobacteria; order Rhizobiales; family Beijerinckiaceae; genus Roseiarcus. The sequence continues at coordinate 2,380 of JANLPL010000018.1, read as the reverse complement.
GGCCGAGACTTCACATTGCAGCCGGCCGACCTTGACGTTTTCACGCGCGAAAGCCGGCATGGCGAGCAGAGTGAGAGCGGCGGCGGCGAGCGCTAGGGTTTTCATCGGGTAATTCCTTTTGTAGTGAAGGGCGCGGCCCCACCGAATGGCGCGGGCCTTCGGCGAATTAACGCCGGACCAGGGCCGTAGTTCCCGGTGTGGCCGAATTGCTCGAATCGCTCTATGTCGGGCCGTCCTATTCCGCGAGAGATCCGCCCTATGAAACTGCCGAGCGAGCTTGGCCCCATCCATTTCGTCGGCATCGGCGGCATCGGCATGTCCGGCATCGCCGAGGTGCTGCTCAATCTGGGCTACAAAGTGCAGGGCTCCGACGCGTCCGAGAACGTCAACGCCAAGCGCCTGCGCGAGCGCGGCGCGAATGTGTTCGTCGGCCACAAGGCCGAGCAGATCGGCGAGGCCGCCGTCGTTGTCGTCTCCTCCGCCATCAAGCGCGACAATTCGGAGCTGGCGGCGGCCCGCATCAAGCGGGTGCCGGTGGTGCGCCGCGCCGAAATGCTGGCCGAACTGATGCGCCTCAAGCAATGCGTCGCCATCGCCGGCACGCATGGCAAGACCACGACGACCTCGCTGGTGGCGACGCTGCTCGACGCCGCTGGGCTCGACCCCACCGTGATCAACGGCGGCATCATCAACGCCTATGGCGCCAATGCTCGTCTGGGAAAAGGCGACTGGATGGTGGTCGAGGCCGACGAGAGCGACGGCACGTTCCTGAAGCTGCCCGCCGACATCGCCATCGTCACCAATATCGACCCGGAGCATCTCGATCATTTCAAGACGTTCGACGCGATCAAGGACGCGTTCTACGCCTTTGTCGAGAATCTGCCGTTCTACGGTTTCGCCGTCATGTGCCTCGACCACCCCACGGTGCAGGAGCTGGTCGGCCGCATCGAGGATCGTCGCGTCATCACCTATGGCGAGAACCCGCAGGCCGACGTGCGCCTGCTCGACGTCGATCTCACCGGCGGCGTGACCCGCTTCAACGTGCTGATCCGCGACCGCCAGACGGGGGCGGCGACCTACGTCGACGAACTCGCGCTGCCGATGCCCGGCCATCACAACGCGCTCAACGCCACCGCCGCGATCGCCGTCGCGCATGAACTCGGCGCCTCGGTCGCCACCATCCGCAAGGCGATCGCCAGCTTTGGCGGCGTCAAGCGTCGCTTCACCCGCACCGGCGAATGGAACGGCGTGGCGATCTTCGACGATTACGGCCATCACCCCGTCGAGATCGCCGCCGTCTTGCGCGCCGCCCGCGGCGCCGCCAAGGGTCAAGTGATCGCCATCGTGCAGCCGCATCGCTACACGCGGCTGCAATCTTTGTTCGACGCCTTCGCGCGCTGCTTCAACGACGCCGACATTGTGATCGTCGCCGACGTCTATCCCGCTGGCGAGGCGCCGATCCCCGGCATCGACAAAGAGGCGCTGACGGCGGCCATCAACGCGCACGGCCATCGCCACGCGCTCGCCCTGCCGGGACCGGAAAAGCTGGCCGACCTGGTGCGCGAATACGCTAAGCCCGGCGACTACGTCGTGTTCCTCGGCGCCGGCAACATCACACAATGGGCCTATGCGCTGCCCGAGGAGCTTGGGCAGCCGGAGTGAGCGAGATCGCGGGGTTTATCCCGGCCTTTCGCGGCCGCGTCAGTTATGACGCGCCGCTGGCGCCCTACACCTGGTTCCGAGTCGGCGGCCCGGCCGACGCGCTCGCCTCGCCCGCCGACCCCGGCGATCTCGCCTATCTCCTTGCCGCCTTGCCCGCTGAAATTCCCGTCACCGTGATCGGCGTCGGCTCCAATCTCATCATCCGCGACGGCGGCTTGCGCGGCGTCGTGATCCGGCTCGGCGGACGCGCCTTCGGGAGCGTCGAGACGACCCCCGACCATCGCGTGATCGCCGGCGCCGCCGCGCTCGACGCGCAAGTCGCGCGGGCGGCGGCGGCAGTCGAGATCGACGGTCTCGCCTTCCTGCGCGGCGTCCCCGGCGCGATCGGCGGCGCGCTGCGCATGAACGCGGGCGCGCATGACGGCGAGGTCAAGGACGTGCTGGTCGAGGCGCAGGGATTCGACCGCGCCGGCCGCTCCGTCCGGCTCGGCAACGCTGACATGGGCTACAGCTATCGCCACAGCGACGCGCCCGAGGATGTGATCTTCACGCGCGCCGCGTTTCAGGGCCGGCCCGGCCGGCGGGCTGAGATTGAAGCCGAGATGGAGCGCATCACGGCCGCGCGCGAAGCCTCGCAGCCGATCCGCGAAAAGACCGGCGGCTCGACCTTTAAGAACCCGCCCGGCGGCAAAGCGTGGCAGCTAATAGACGCCGCAGG
>JANLPL010000015.1:0-11872 GCA_031367195.1 Bradyrhizobium sp. | reverse complement strand
ACGACGTCATGATCCTCGACTGCATGATTCCCGAACTCGACGGCGTGGCGATCATCTCGCGTCTGCGTAGGTAAGGCGTGGCGACGCCGGCGCTGTTCCTCACCTTTCTCTCCGGCATTCAGGATCGCGTCGACGGGCTGGCGGCCGGCGGCGACGATTATCTCGTCAAGCCGTTCGCGATCGAGGAGCTTGCGGCGCGGGTGGAAGCGCGCGCGCGGCGACCCCAGTTCGGCGCGTCGCCCACTAAACTTGCCGCCGGAGCGCTGGAGATGGATCTCGTGGCGCGAAAAGTCTGGCGCGGCGGGCGCGAGGTCGAGCTTCAGCCTCACCGTGCTCTATCTCATGCTGTTCACGCTGTCGGCCGTCGCGGTCGACGGCCTGACGTATTTGTACATCCGGCGCGCGCAGGAGCGCGTTTTCGTCGACCGGATCGAAGAAGAGACCCAGGCGTTCGGACGGCTCGACCGGGCCGAGGGCCGCGCCCGCCTCATCGCCAATATCGCCGCCCGTTCGACGATCGGAAGCTCGCTGGTCTATGGGCTCTACGCGCCCGACGGCGCGCGGCTCGCCGGGCGGATGCCCTCCGCCGCTTTCGCCAACGGCCGACCCGCCGCCGGCTGGACCGAAAGTCCGGAATGGGAGGATGCGGAGCCGGACGAAGCCACGCCGGACATCGTGCGGATGCTGACCACGCGGCTCGGCGATGGCGCGCTGCTGGTGGTCGGCGACGAGCGCACCGCCGTCGATATGGTGTTGCGCGGCGCGACAATCGCCTTTGCCTGGGGGCTCGCGGCCACGCTGGCGCTCGGCCTCGCCGGCGGAATCTGGCTCTGCCGGCAATTCCTCAACCGTCTCGAAGCGATGCGCAATGCCGCCCAGGCCGTGATGGAGGGCGACTGGCGGCGCCGGATCGCGGCCTCAGCGATCGACGACGATCTCGCCGCGTTGGCGAGAACCTTCAATCGCCTGTTCGACCGCATCGAGACATTGCTGCTGGCGCAGAAGCATACGGGGTCCGACATCGCCCACGAATTGCGCCGGCCGCTGGCGAAGGTGCTGCGCGAACTGGAGCGCGGGCGGGACGATGCGGTGGCGCGGGCGATGGCGGGCGTCGAGGACGTGCTGCGGACGTTCGAGGCGTTGCCGCGGATTGGCGAAATCGAAAGCGGCGCCCGCAAGGCCGCGTTCGCGGAGTTCGATCTGGCCGAAGCCGCCGAAGATGTCGTCGAGGCGTTCTGTCCCGCCGCCGAGCAACAGGGCCGCGTCCTGACCGCCCGTTTTGAAGCCGGCATGGGGATGCGCGGCGACGCGGCGCTGATGAAACAGGCGATCGCCAATCTGATCGACAACGCGCTGCACCATACCCACAGGGCGTCGCGATCGAGGTCTATGGCGCGCCAACGCCGGAGGGCGTGCGACTGGAGGTCGCCGATCGCGGCCCCGGCGTCGCGGAGGCTGATCGGCCAAAACTGTTCCGCCGTTTCTTCCGCGCCGACGCGGCGCGAAGCGCGCAGGGCAGCGGATTGGGGTTGGCGCTGGCGGCGGCCATCGCCGACCTGCACGAAATGGAGGCCGAGGCGATTGACAACCGGCCGGGCCTTCGCGTCGTCCTGCGCTCCGTCACGCGCCGGCGCTAAGCCGACCGCCCGTTACGCCACATTCTGCAGGCGCGGGCGCTGCATCTCTTCAAGCTCGCGCATCGCTTCGTTGCGGCAACGCGACAGGATCTCGACCGCGCTGGAGACGTTCTCGCTCGTATGTTTGGCCATCACCTGCATCCGGAACCGCGCGGCGCCTTTGCCGACGGCGGGATATTCCACGAGATTGGCCAGTAGTCCGGCGTCGTGCAGATTGCGGCTGACGAGACGCGCCAGACCCTCCGAACCCATTTTGACCGCGACGATGGCGGACGGGTCGCCGTAGAAATTGAGATTTTCGGCCGCCAGTTTCGCGCGCAGGTCAAGGATATTCGCCATCAGTTCGCCGCGCAGCGTCTCGCCTTCGGCGGAATCGACGATCTCGAACGCCTTCAGGATGACCGCCGCCTGCACCTGGCTCAGCGCATTGGAGAAGGTGGTCGTCGGGCTGTAGAACTTCAGATATTCCTTCACCGCGCGCGAGCGGCTCGCCACGAAGCCGCCATTCGAGGCGAACGTCTTGGAGAAGCTGCCCATCACCAGATCGACCTTGCCCAGCATACCCGCCGTCGCGATATGGCCGCGCCCGCCCGGCCCGAGCGCACCGAGATCGTGGGCGACATCGACCATCAGCGTGGCGTTGAATTCGTGCGCCGCCGCCTGCAGGGCGGCGAGGTCGGGCGTGTCCGAGTCCATCGAGAACAAGCCTTCGGTGACAATCATGATGCCGTTTTCGCTGTCCTTGGCGCGGATGGCCCTCAGCCAGTGGCGACAATGCTCGACGTCGAGATGGCGGTGCATATAGATGTTGCGGGTCGCGGCGTTCGCGCCTTCCTGCAGGCAGGTGTGGGAAAGCGCGTCCATCACGATGTGATCGGCCGAACGGACCAGCCCACGGATCACGCCATAGCCGGCCGCCCAGCCGGTCGGATACAGCGTCACGTGCTCCATATCGACGAACTCGGCGATCTTGCGTTCAAGCGCCAGCGTCAGCGAGCTGTTGCCGACGAGCGCGGCCGAGCCCGCGCTGTGAACGCCGTATTTCTCCACCGTCTCAAGCGCGGTCGCACGGATATCGGGATGGCTCGACAGGCTGAGGTAATCCTGCGAGGCGAAATTGACGCCCGTCATTGCGCGGCCGGAATCGTCCTGCGCCATCACGGTCGACTTCGGACCCGTGACGGTCGCGCGCGAGAACGGCCACAGACCATTGCGGCGACGTCCGTTCTGCCAATCGAAGAATTCCCCGACGCGCGCCAGCAGGTCAGTCCCCTTCGGCACGCGGAAATCTCTCATGCTGCCAGAAAGGGCCGAGGCGGGAGCGGAACCGGGGAGAAACTCAGACATTGAAAACTCTCTGTTTGAACGTTTTGTGCATTTGCGCCGCAACGTATTTGGCGCCAGACGCGTTAAAGAGGCTTTCGCTTATGTGGTTTCCGGAGCCTTTCGGCGAGCCGTGGCGGCGGTTTGCTACGACTCGGGAAATATTGGCTTATCGAACTGCGTAAAACCCTGTCTAATTTCGCCGCAGGAACCGATCAGCCCAACTGGGCGGCGGCGTCCTCGGCCAGTTTCACCAGCAGTTTGGCGACCTCGTTCGCGGGCACCGGCATCGAGTAGAAGCGACCCTGAAGCTCCGAACAGCCTTTCATGATCAGACAATCGATCTGGTCTGCCGTCTCGACGCCTTCGGCCACGGTCGTGATGCCAAAGCTTTGCCCCAGTCCCGCGATCGCGCTGACGATCGTCATGCTGCGGCCGTCGCGCGAAAGGCTGCGCACGAAAGACTGGTCGATCTTGATCTTATCGAAGGGGAAAGTGCGAAGGTAACTGAGGCTGGAATAGCCGGTGCCGAAATCGTCCATGGAAATCCTGACGCCAAGCTCGCGCAGGCTCTCCAACGTCCGCAAATTGCGGTCGGTCTTGTCGAGCAGCACGGTCTCGGTGATTTCGAGCTCCAGCCGGTTGGGCGCCAATCCCGCTTCCGCCAGCGCGCTGACCGCGGTGGCGACGAGGGAGCCGCGCTGGAATTGCACCGGCGACAGATTGACCGCCACCTTGACGTCCTCGGGCCAGTGCATCGCCTCGCGGCACGCCTCCCTGAGAACCCAATCGCCGATCTGCACGATCAGGCCCGTGCTTTCCGCGAGTGGAAGAAACACGTTGGGGCCGAGCAGCCCAAGCTGCGGATGCTGCCAGCGCACCAGCGCCTCGAACGACATGACCTTGCACGATTCCGCCGCCACGATCGGTTGATAGTGCAACACGAATTCGTTGTGACTCAGCGCGCGCCGCAGATCGCTCTTCAGTTTCAGAACGCTCTGCGCAGCCTCGTCCATTTCCGGATCGAACATGCGATAGGCGCCAGGTCCCATCGCGCCGCGCCCGTCCTCCTTGGCGCGATACATCGCCAGATCGGCGCATTTGAGCAGTTCATCCATCGTGTCGCCTTCGCCGCGCGAGACGGCGATGCCGACACTGGCGGCGACATTGAGCGGATGGCTTTCAACCTGAACGGGTGCAGCCACCAGCTCAATCAAGTGATTGGCCAACTTGATCGCCGCATCGACGTCAGCGCAAGGCGACATCAGTACGCCGAACTCGTCGCCGCCCAGACGCGCGATATTCACGCCCTCGGGCAATTGATCGCGCAGGCGGATCGCCAAAGCCTTCAAAAGCCCGTCGCCGACGGAGTGCCCCAACGTGTCGTTGACCGCCTTGAAACCGTCGAGATCGATGAAGAAAATGGCGAACTTGTCCCGCGTGATCCGCGTCACGTCCAGCGCGCGCTGCACGCTCTCGCGGAACATGACGCGATTGCCCAAGCCCGTGAGCGCGTCATGATAGGCAAGATACATCGTGCGCGCGTCGGCCTGCTCGCGTTGGGCGATCTCACGTTGCAAACGATCGTTGATGGCGCGCAACTCCAGCGTCCGCGCCGCGACGCGCCGTTCAAGATCGAAATTGGCCTCGTAGAGCGCCTGATTGGCCTCGGCCAGCCGAAGACTGGCGACCCTGCGCTCGACCTGCGCCGTCACACGCGCCAGCAACACCGGAAAGTCGATCGGCTTGGAGACGTAGTCGTTCGCTCCGGCCGCGAGCGCGTCGACGACATCAGCGCTCGCATTGTTGGCCGTGCACATGATGACGGGAAGGTCGGTTTGCGACTTTGCGCTCCGAACACGACGCAGCACTTCAAGCCCGTCCATGTCGGGCATACGGATATCCAGCAGAACGAGATCGAAGGACTCGCGCTCCAAACGTTGCAACGCGTCAACGCCGCCGGCGGCCTCGGTAACCGAGAAGCCGCGCCGCTGCAGACGCCGCGCCAGGATCTCGCGATTGTCGGGGATGTCGTCCACGATCAAGAGCCGCATCACGGCCGGGGCGGCGCTCTGCGGAGGGGTACCGATACGTGCCAGTTCGGTCATAGCCAAATCCTATGCGGCGGCGCTCTCGAGGTGGGGTTCCGCATTGTCGCCGCGGCCGGCGTGTAGGGGGAGCGACACGTGAAAACGCGCTCCGCGCCCGGGGTCGCTTTCGACGGTGATCTCACCGCCCATCAGAGAGCAAAAGCTCGCGCAAATCGAAAGTCCGAGGCCGGACCCGCCAAACAGCTTGGCCGTCTCCGCCGAGGCCTGCTGAAAATTCTCGAACAGCCGCGACTGATCGGCCTTGGAAATGCCGATGCCGGTGTCGGAAACAGAGAACTCGACCCGCTCCCCCCCCGCGGTGACCCGTCGATCAGCGCTGACGGTAATTACCCCATTGCTGGTGAATTTCGCCGCATTGCCTATGAGATTGAGCAGGATTTGCCGCAACTTCACCTTGTCGCCTTGCATGTCGTCAATACGAGCGAACTTGCGCAGCACGATCTGGTTCTTCTTCACCTTCACCAGCGCGGTTGATGTCTGCATCAACTCGTCGAGCAGCGCATCCACGTCGATCCGCTCGCAATGCAGCTCGACCGTATCGTTCTCGATCTTGGTGATGTCGATCACGTCGGTGACCAGCGAAAGCAGATGCTGCCCTGCGTTGTTGATGCGCGTTAGGTCAGAGCGCTTCATTTCGTTGTCCTGACCGGGGTCGAGCTCGTCGATAAGGATCTCGCTGTAACCGATCACCGCGTTGAGCGGTGTCCGCAGCTCATGGCTCATGCGCGCAAGAAACGCGGACTTGCCGCGGCTCGCCCGCTCCGCGATCTCATTGGCTTCCCGTAGCTGGTCGGAGGTCTCGCGATGCCGTTCGGTTTCGCGTTCCAGTTCGGAACGAACCGACATCATTTCGGCATAGAAATTCGCCATCCACGACATATATATAAACGCGCCCAGCACCGAGATCCAACCGACTTGCGCCAGCTTTTCCGCCGGGACGAGTTCGGGGAAGCCAAATATTCCGAATGCAAGCGCGAACGCGGCGATATCGCCGACGACCAGAGCGGTGACTACGCGCGGCCGATCGGAGATATAGAAATAGCCGAGCAGCACCGCCACCAGCAGCCAGGGCAAGAACGGCGAGCTAACTCCACCATAGTTGAACGCGCCAAACAATGAGGCGAAGCATAGCAGTTGCACCGACAAAAAGGCGCTCTTGATCAGGCTCTGAGTGTATTTCAGCACAAAGGGCAGCGTAAGAAAGCCGAGGATCGCGATGATCATCGTCCAGCAGGCGAAGCCATGATGGTGATCGGCCTTCCAGAGGAAAATGCTGATCGCCTGAGATAGCACCGGGCCGGCGATATGGGTGAAAACGAAATTGCGCCAAACCGGCAATTCCGTTCGATCAGCCCTTATTTCAGGCGGAATGAACCAGTCTATGACACTCAGAATTGTCGTGAGCATGCCGATTCCCGTCGCGCCGATCGTGCCGCTTTAACCTTCAGACAGGTAATGTTGAAAAATTAACGCTGGGTTTCTCGGCCGATCATTTGCTGCATCCGCTTTGCATATTTCAACGATTTCAGGCGGACTTCGACTGAACTGACCCCGCGAGCCGGAAAAGTGACGAATTCGCAACAATCCCGAGCGTAAAACAGCCGACGCGGCCCGCAGGCCTGGCGAGTGATTCATGGCTCTCACGAAATACGCTGACTACGCGACCCAGATCGCCGACTATTTCATCCCACCCTCGCTCGCCGCCGACCGCGAAGCGAAGAAGCGCGCGCGCATCTTCCTCTACAGTCATCTGTTCGGGCCGTTCATCGGTTCGGCGGTGCCGCTGGCCGTCTTCGCCTTCGATTCGGGGGCCGACTACAAGGCCGCGGTGCTTCTGGCGTCGATCCTGAGTTTTTGGGTTTACCCCTTCCTCCTGAAATATACCGCCGCCTATCGCACGCTGTCCTTCGTGTCGATCCAGACGCTGATTTTCGCCATTTTGTGGAGTTGTTATTGCTACGGCGGCGTCCGCTCGCCGACGCTCGCATGGGCGCTCAATATTCCGCTTCTCGCGTTTCTCTATGTCGGTCCTTCGTCACGGCTTCGCGTCGCGGTGGCGGCCCAATTTGCGATCAGCGCGCTGATCTTTTTCGGGGCCAACGAATTCTTCGAGCCGCCGCCGCTGACGATGTCTCCGATCGCGATTCAAGCACTGGGGCTGATCTCCACCATCGCCGCGGCGCTCTACGTCATCATGATGGCGCTGTTTTACGCCAACGCGCTGGCTTCGCAGGTCGAACTCAAGGCCGAGATTGAAGGTCATCTCCGCACGACCGCGGATTTCGTGTCGGCCACCGAATCGGCGCGCCGTTCGAGCGCCGCGAAGGCCGAATTCATCGCCAAGATGAGCCACGAACTTCGCACCCCGCTCAACGCCGTTATTGGCTACAGCGAAATCCTGCTTGACGAGGCGGAAACCGAGGACGACGCCCAAAGCGCGGCCGATCTTCGACGCATCCATGGCGCGGGCGTGCATCTGCTCAAACTGGTCAATGAAATCCTCGACCTGTCGCGGATTGAGGCCGGTCGTATGGAGACGGCGCCGGAACTGGTGGATTGCGGCGACCTGCTGCGTTCAGTTGCCGGCCGGTTCGAGGAAGCCGCCCGCCAAAATGAAAACAAAATTGTGGTGGAGGCCGCAGCCGGGTTGGTTTTCGTTGACGCAGCAAAGCTAAGTCAAATTGTCGAGCAACTCCTGGAGAACGCCATCGCCTTCACCAAACAAGGGGAAGTGCGCATCTCCGCCGAGCGCGCTTCCAGTGGCGAATCAGACCGGTTGCTCATCTGCGTCTCCGACACCGGATGCGGCATCGCTCCGGACCGCCTGGAAGGGTTCCTCGACCGTCTGGAGACGGTCGAGGAGGCGGATGGTCGGCAGGAAGGCGGCGCGGGCGTCGGACTTCTGCTGAGCAAACGGTTGTGTGAACTGATCGGCGCGACCTTGTCGCTCGAAAGCGAGCCTGGGCGGGGCACGCGTGCAACGGTCGACCTGGTCATGGCTGCGGACGCGTTCGAACGCGCGGATCTCAGCCAGTCACGCCTTGGGGCGGTTGCGGCGCAAATGCGCCGCGCGGATGGGGAAGCACAGGAAAGGGAGGTCAATGCAAAAGCTGCTGTTGGTTGAAGACAACGAGGCCAATCGGGACATGTTGAGCCGTCGTCTGATCCGCCAGAATTTCGAGGTCGTTTGCGCGATCGACGGCCCCTCCGGCGTCGCGGCGGCGCAGCGCGAGAGGCCGGACCTGATCCTGATGGACGTCGCTCTTGGCGCGATGGACGGTTGGGAAGCGACGCGCCAGATCAAGGCGGCGTCGGAAACAGCTAGCATTCCCGTGATTGCGCTGACGGCTCATGCGCTCGAGAGCGATCGCGCCAAGAGCGTATCTGTCGGATGCGCCGATTTCGACACAAAGCCTGTCGATCTGCGACGATTGCTGCAAAAGATCAACGCCTGCCTGGAGGCGCGTTAGGTCGTCCGAAGGGAGCGAGCTCGGTTGCGCTTGCGCTCCAAACGTGCGCGGCGTGAAGTCTCACAACTCTCGTTGACGACGCGCGCCGGAGGCGGATCAAGGAGTTGAATTGGAGACAATCTCGACCCGGGTCATGGCGCGAGTCAAACTTGTCGCAGCGCGTCGCCGCCGCCAGAGTCGAGGCGATCGTGGCGCGCAATAGCGAGGGACTGACATGTTGCGACGCGCGGCGACTTACGAAGATCTCGTACGGGATTTCGGCTGGTCGATCCCGGAGCGCTATAATATCGGCATCGACGTTTGCGACAAATGGGCGGCGACAAAACCGCTGGCCGACGCCCTCCTCTATCTCGACGAACACGGCCTCATCTCTCGGGTATCCTTTGGCGAGCTAAGCGCGCGTTCCAACCAACTCGCCAACGCCTTGCGCGCGGCCGGCGTCGCGCGGGGCGATCGCGTCGGCATTCTGCTGCCGCAAGCGCCGGAGACCGCTTACGCGCATATCGCGGTTTACAAGCTCGGCGCCGTCGCGTTGCCCCTGTTCACGCTGTTTGGTCCGGATGCGCTGGAGTTTCGGTTGCATGACGCCGGCGTCGCCGCGCTCATCACCAACAGCGAGGGACAAGCGAAAGTCGCGATTTTTCGCGGCCGCCTGCCGCAGCTTAAGACCGTCTTCAGCGTGGACCGTGAGGCGCCCCGTGAACTGAGCCTGCATGAGGCGATGGCGCGTTGCAGTGATGTCTTCGAACCCGTTGACACGTCCGCCGATGATCCCGCGCTCATCATCTACACCTCGGGCACTACGGGCAAGCCGAAGGGCGCGTTGCACGCGCACCGCACCTTGCTCGGTCATCTGCCCGGCGTCGAGATGAGCCACGATTTCTTTCCGCAACCGGGCGATCTCATCTGGACCCCGGCGGATTGGGCCTGGATCGGCGGGCTGCTCGACGTGCTGTTGCCAGGGTTGCATCATGGCGTTCCCGTGGTCGCGCATCGCTTCGCGCGCTTCACCGGCGAGGCCGCCTTCGCCGCGATTCGCGATTTCGGTGTCCGCAATGTCTTTCTTCCGCCCACGGCTTTGAAGTTGATGCGAGCGGCGTCGAGTCGCGACGCCTCACTGAAGCTCGCGCTGCGAAGCGTGGCGAGCGGGGGCGAACCGTTGGGGGCGGAGCTGCTGAATTGGGGGCGCGAGACGCTCGGCGTGACGATTAACGAATTCTATGGTCAGACCGAGTGCAACATGGTGGTCTCGTCCTGCGCGGCGCTCGACCCGGCGCGGCCGGGCCGCATGGGCCGCGCCGTTCCCGGTCACGCGGTTGAGATCGTCGATGCCGAGGGCCGCGTGCAGCCGGCGGGCGTTGTTGGCGAGATCGCGGTTCGGCGCGGCGATCCGGTGATGTTCCTCGGCTATTGGAACAATCCTCAGGCGACGCAGGCTAAATTCGTCGGCGAGTGGTTGATGACCGGCGACATCGGCGCCAAGGACGAGCATGGCTGGTTGAAGTTTGAAGGGCGCGGCGACGACATCATCACTTCGGCGGGCTATCGCATCGGCCCTGGCGAAATCGAGGATTGTCTGATCACGCATCCCGCCGTGCAAATGGCGGGCGTGATTGGCAAGCCCGATGCCGAGCGCACCGAGATCGTCAAGGCCTATGTCGTTCTCAAGCCCAATATCGTGGCCACTGACGCGCTGGCGCAGGAGATCCGTCAATTCGTGCGGGTAAGGCTGGCCGCGCATGAATATCCGCGCGAGATCGCCTTCGTCGCCGAATTGCCGATGACTGTCACGGGCAAGGTGATCCGGCGCGAATTGCGCGCGCGGGCGGTCGCCGAAAGTCCCCGGGCGATCTGAGGCGAAGGGGTGCGCCGCGAACGTCCGATTCGTATTTACGCGCGGCCCTCGCCTGCGTTATATGCCAAGCAGCATAGCGGTCGGGTCCGCCTGTCCTTTACGCCGCTTGGAATGGGGAGATTCAACGTGCTTTATCGACTGTTCGCGATTGGGTTGGCGCTGCTTTTTGGACCCGCCGCGCTCGCGGCCGAAACCCATGTCGCGGTCGCTGCGAATTTCACCGAGCCGGCCCGAGAGATCGCGGCGCTATTCAAGACGGCGACCGGCGACGAGGCCGTGCTGAGTTTCGGGGCGTCCGGGCTGTTCTTTCAGCAGATATCGCAGGGCGCGCCGTTCCAGGTGTTTCTGTCGGCCGACCAGAAGCGGCCGCGACAGCTTGAAGAGGCGGGACTCGCCGCGCCCGGCGGCGCCTTCACCTATGCAATTGGCAAGCTCGCGCTGTGGAGCCGCTCGCAGGACGTGACGCAGGGCGAGGCCGTCCTGAGGGCCAACGGGTTTGAAAAGCTGTCGATCGCCGATCCCTCCGGCGCGCCCTATGGGACGGCGGCGGTGGAGACGCTGAAGGCGCTGAAAGTTTACGACGCCATCGCGCCGAAGATTGTGCGGGGCGCCAGCATCGCGCAGGCGTTCCAGTTTATCGACACCGGCAATGCGCAGCTCGGTTTCATCGCGCTGTCGCAGCTCAAGACCGTTGAAGCGGGAACGCGCTGGATCGTGCCGCAAGTCCTCTACACGCCCCTCCGTCAGGACGCGGTGTTGTTGAAGTCGGGCGCCGAGGACGCCGTCGCGAAGGCCTTTGCGGCGTTCCTGAAGGGGCCGCAGGCGCGCGAAGTCATCGCGAAATACGGCTACGGACTGGAATGAGCACTTCCAACTGGCAGGCGGTAGTCCTCACCGGCGAACTCGCGGCGACGACGACGTTTGTCCTGATGATCGTTGCAATCCCGCTGGCGTGGTGGCTCGCCCGGTCGCGCGCATGGTGGAAGGAGGCCATCGCGGCGGTGGTGGCGCTGCCGATTGTGCTGCCGCCGACCGTGCTGGGCTTCTATCTCCTCGTAACGCTGGGGCCGCACGGGCCGGGGGGCGCCATCGCACGGATGTGGGGCGGCTCGACGCTCGCCTTCACCTTCGGCGGTCTTGTGATCGGCTCCGTGATCTACTCCCTGCCCTTCGTGGTTCAACCGATCCGCAACGCGTTCGCGGCCATCGGCGACGGGCCGCTCGAAGCCGCGGCGACTTTGCGCGCGCCGCCCTGGCGCGCATTCCTGACCGTCGCCCTTCCGCTCGCCAGTCCCGGCCTCCTCACCGGCGCGATGCTGGGCTTCGCGCATACCGTCGGCGAATTCGGCGTCGTCTTGATGATCGGCGGCAATATTCCCGGCCGCACCGCCGTGGTCTCGACCACGATCTTCGGCTATGTCGAGAACTCGCAATGGCAACAGGCGAATGCGCTCGCGTTGGGCATGGTCGGCTTCG
>JANLPL010000378.1:0-9637 GCA_031367195.1 Bradyrhizobium sp. | reverse complement strand
GAACGGCGCGGGCAACAAGATCCTCGTGCTCGACTTGCGCGGCGGCTTGGCTTTGCCGACGCCCGACGAGGCGCGCGCGATCCACCGCGCGGCCGGGCTCGATTACGATCAGATGATGGTTCTGGCCGACCCGCGCACGGCGGGCACGCTCGCCTATGTCTGGATCTACAACAACGACGGCAGTCTCTCCGGCGCCTGCGGCAATGGCACGCGCTGCGTCGCCGACCGTCTTGCGCGCGAGACGAGCTTGCGCGCGCTGACGGTGGAGACGGCGCGGGGCCTGATCGCCTGCGAGCGGCTGGGCGAACGGCGCTACCGCGTCGATATGGGCGCGCCCCGGCTGCGATGGGACGAGATTCCGTTCGCGCGGGCGGTCGACACCGTGGCGGTGGAAATTCCAGAGGCCGCCGCCTACGGTCCGGCGAGCCTCGTCAATATGGGCAATCCGCACGCTTTGTTTTTCGTGCCCGATCTCGATGCGGTCGATCTGGCGCAGGCGGGCCCGCCGCTGGAGACGCATCCACTGTTTCCCGAGAAGGCGAATATCTCGTTCGCGCAAATCCTCGCGTCTAACCGTATTCGGCTGAAGGTGTGGGAGCGCGGCGTCGGGGTGACGCTCGCCTGCGGCTCGGCGGCCTGTGCGACGCTGGTCGCCGCCGTCCGGCGCGGTCTTGCCTCGCGCGAAGCGACGATCGAGCTGCCGGGCGGCGAACTCGTCATCGCCTGGGACGGCGGTTCTGTGCTGATGACGGGGCCGGTCGAATTCGAACGCGAGATCGAACTGGCGCCGTCGATCTTCCCGGCATGAGCGAAAGCCGGCGGCTCGACGCGGTCGATGTCGCGCGCGGCGTCGCGCTGGTGGCGATGGCGGCCTATCATTTCACCTGGGATCTCGCCTATTTCGGCGTCGTCGCGCCTACGACGCCGTTCACGCCGCCGATGCGGCTGGCCTCGCACGCGATCGGCTCGACCTTCCTCGGCCTCGCCGGCCTGTCGCTCGCGCTGGCGCATGCGCGCGGCTTCCGGCCGCGACCTTTCGGCGTCAGGCTGATCAGGATCGGCGCGGCGGCGGCGCTGGTCAGCGCGGCGACCTATGCGCTCGCGCCGGAGACGCCGATTCTGTTCGGCATCCTGCATTGCCTGTTCGTCGCCAGCCTGCTCAGCCTCCCCTTCCTGATCGCGCCGGGCGCGCTATCGACCTGGGCGGCGCTGGCGCTCGGCGGCGCGTTGGTGGCGCTGCCTCTCGTCTATGCCTCGACCACATTCGACCCGCCGTGGTGGGTCTGGCTGGGTTTTGGCGTCCATGATCCGGCGACGCTCGACTGGCGCCCGCTCGCGCCCTGGGCCGGGGCGCTGCTGATCGGGCTGGCGTTGGCGAGATTGGCGCCCGCGCCGCCGCACTGGCGGGCGAAGGCCGCGCCGCTGCGGGGACTTGGCCTCGCGGGTCGGCATAGTCTGGCGGTCTATCTGATCCATCAGCCGATCCTGCTTGGGCTGCTTTATGGCGCGTTGCAGGTCAGCGGTTATTCCGAGCGTCTCTCGGTCGAGGCCTATGCGAAGGCGTGCCGTCCGTCCTGCGTCGAGGCGGGCGGCGAGATCGAGGCGTGCGAGCGCGCTTGCGCCTGTGTCGTGCGCGACGCTTCGTCCGCCGGTCTGGCCGGCCGGCTCGCCTCGCGCTCGATCTCGAAGGCCGAGCGAGACCGAATCGCGGGCATCGTCGACGCCTGCGGCACGCAAGCGCGCTGAATGCGCGAAAATTAGCCATTCCTGACATTGTCGGACGGGAAGGCCGATAGACCGGTCTGGCGCGCGGGGAGACTTCGCCCCATAGTGCGCCGCCTGTTGTCCGCGAGTCCGCTTTGCCCGCCACCGTCCGCTCTGATTCCGCATTGGCCCAGGCTGAGGCCCAGGTCGCCCAATGGACGGCGGGCTATGCCCCGCTTCCCGGCATTCCCGATGAGTTCATCGGCCCCGACGGGGCGCGGCGGGCGCATTGGACGCGGCTGTTGACGCAACTGGCGGCGACTCCCTCCGCGATGGCTGAGCGCTTCGCCGCCGCCGACCGCCGCGTCCGCAATCGCGGCATGTCCTACCGGGTGCGCGGCGAAACCGCCGAGCGGGTGTGGCCGCTGAGCCGCCTGCCCTTGCTGATTCCCTCCGCGGAATGGCAAAAGATCGAGCAGGGCGTCATTCAGCGCGCCGAATTGATCGAAAAAGTGCTGGCCGACGTTTATGGCGAGGGCAAATTGATCGCCGAGGGCGCGCTGCCGGCCGCCGCCCTCACCGGCACCGCCGATTTCGTCGCCGCCATGCGCGGCGTGAAACCGCCGGGCGGGCGCTGGCTCAGGCTCTACGCCGCCGACATCGGCCGCGGCCCCGACGGCAATTGGTGGGTGCTGGGCGACCGCGCCCAGGCGCCCTCGGGGTCGGGCTATGCGCTGGAGAATCGGCTCGTCGTTTCGCAGGCTTTCCCCGACCTCTACAGCCAGATGAACGTCGAGCGGGTCGCGCCTTTTTTCCGCGATCTGCGCGCGGGCATGAAAGCGGGCGGCGAACGCAGCGAGCCGCGCATCTGCATTCTCACCCCCGGCCCCTACGCCGAGACCTATTTCGAACACGCCTATCTCGCGCGTTATCTCGGCTTCCTGTTGGTGGAGGGCAGCGATCTCGTCGTCGGCGAGGGACGGCGCGTTTATCTGCGCACCATCGCCGGATTGAAGCGCGCCGACGTGCTGTGGCGGCAGGTCGATTCCGAGTGGGTCGATCCGATCGAGCTCAATTCCGCCTCGCGGCTCGGGGTGCCGGGACTGCTCGACGCGATGCGCGCCGGCGGCGTCGAAGTGGAGAACGCGCCGGGTACGGGATTGATCGAATCGCGGGCGATGCTGGCCTTTCTGCCGCGTCTGGCCAAGCGACTGATCGGGCGCGAACTGGAGATGCCCAATATCGCGACCTGGTGGTGCGGCCAGCCCGGCGCGCGCGCGCGCGTGCTGGAGAATTTTAACAATATCGCGATCGCCAGCGCCTTCGGCGACGGCGCGCGCGGGCTTGAAAAGCGGCGTCTAGCCATCGGCTCGGAGCTGGGCGAGGAGGAGCGCGCCACGCTCAAGGCGGCCATCCAGGCGCGCGGGCTCGACTATGTCGGCCAGGAAGTGGTGCGGCTTTCCACCACGCCGCGCTGGGAGGACGGCAAGCTTGTGCCGCGCCCGTTCGTGTTGCGGGTCTATGTCGCGGCCACGCCCGATGGCTGGAAGGTGATGCCGGGCGGCTTCGCGCGCATCTCCGACAAGCCGGATGCGCGCGCGGTGTCGATGGGGCAGGGCGTCGAGTCGGCCGACGTCTGGGTGCTGGCCGACAAGCCGGTCGTCACCTCCTCGCTGCTGCCCAATCCGGAGCGCACGCATATCGCGCGGCTGCTCGGCAATCTGCCGAGCCGGGCGGCCGACAATCTGTTCTGGTTTGGACGTTATCTCGAACGCTTCGAGGCGACCTTGCGCCTCGTGCGGGCGCTGAGCGCGCGCGCGCTCGATCCGGAGGCGCCGATCGTTGGGGCGAAGGAGGCCGCCGATTCCCTCAGGGCGCTGCTTGTCGCCTGGGGCGCGATCGCAGCCGAGAAGAAGACGCCGCGCCCAGCCGAGACGGCGCTGCGCGACCCCAAGAACTATGGTTCGGCGCTCTGCATCGCCAAATCCGCCAATTTCGCCGCCTCCGTCATCCGTGAGCGCCTGACCCAGCAAACCTGGACGCTGATCGGTCGGCTGAAATCGGAGCTTCTGGAGTTGCCGGCGCGTGCGCTGACGGACGCGCAAATTCTCGATTGCATCGACGAGCAGCTGACCACCACAGCCGCGCTGTCCGGCCTGTTCGACGAGAATTTCAATCGCGGCGCAGGCTGGCGTTTCTACGAACTGGGCCGGCGCATCGAGCGCGGCATCAACACCTGTCGAATCGCGCGCCAGTTCGCGCATCAGAAGGCGACGGAGAGCGATCTCGACGTGCTGCTCGATCTCATCGATTCGCAGATCACCTACCATTCGCGCACGCTGATTGGCGTGGCGCTGACGCCGGTGCGCGACATGGCGCTGCTCGATCCCTATAATCCGCGCTCGGTCGCCTATCAGACGCGGCGCATCGGCGAGCATATCGCGACCCTGCCCGTATTGCGCCAGGACGGCATCCCCGAGGAGCCGTTGCGGCTGGCCACCCGCCTCAGCGCCGAACTCGACACCGAAGTCGCCGAAAGGCTGGAGGACGCGAGCGTGCTGGGAATCGAGAACCGGCTGGGGCAACTCGCCGAGGCGATCGCGCGGCGCTATTTCCTCCACGGCGCCTCCGCGCGGACGGAAAAGATCATGAGCCTGGGATGATCTACGACATCGTCCATCTCACCCGCTACACCTATGGCGGGCCGGTCGTGGTCAACGATTGCGTGCTGCGGCTGCGCCCGCGCAGCGAGCCGGGACAGCTCGTGCTGGATTTCCGCGTCGAGGCGCATCCGACGCCGCGCGATTGGGGCGAACATAGCGACGCCTTCGCCAACCGGGTCGCGCGGATGCGGATCGAGATCCCGCATCGGGAAATGTCGATCAAGTCGATCTCGCGCGTCGAGATCGCGAGGGCCGCGCCGCCGATCGCTGCGCTGACGCCGTCGTGGGAGGAGGTGGCGGCCGAGGCGGTCGACACGGAATCGCTGGCGCCGGATTCCCCCGCCTTCGCGCTTTATTCAAGCCGGCTGGTGTCGTTGTTTCCGGCCGCGGCGGCCTATGCGCGCGAGAGTTTTTCGGACCGCCGGCCGATCTACGAGGCGGCGGTCGAACTCACCAGGCGCATTTACAAGGACTTCGCCTTCGATGCGAAGGCGACCGAGGTGACGACGTCGCCGGCGCAAGCTTTCGAGGCGCGGCGCGGCGTGTGCCAGGATTTCGCGCATGTGATGATCGCGGGCTTACGCGGTCTCGGGCTGCCGGCGCTCTACGTCAGCGGCTATATCCGCACGATCCCGCCGCCGGGCAAGCCCAGGCTTCAGGGCGCCGACGCCTCGCACGCCTGGGTGTCGGTCTGGTGCGGGCCCGCCTATGGCTGGCTCGGGCTCGATCCCACCAACGCTATTCCCGAGGGCGACGACCACATCGTCGTCGCGCGCGGACGCGACTATGCCGACGTGCCCCCCGTCGAGGGCGTCGTTCTCTCCTATGGCGGGCATGAACTCGAAGTCGAGGTCGACGTGATTCCGGTGGTGGGAAAGACGTGACGGGACGCGACGAGATCGAGGCCGCGCATACGCGCATCGCTCCCCATGTGCGCCGCACGCCGCTGATGGAGACGCAGGGGCCGACGGCCACGCCGATCTCGCTGAAACTGGAGTTTCTGCAACATACCGGCTCGTTCAAGCCGCGCGGTGCGTTCAACAATCTATTGACCCGCCGCATCCCGGCCGCCGGCGTCGCCGCCGCCTCGGGGGGCAATCATGGCGCGGCGGTCGCCTATGCCGCGAGCCGGCTGGGTATTTCCGCGCGCGTGTTCGTGCCCGAGATCGCGGCGGCGGTGAAGATCGAGAAGATCCGCGCCTATGGGGCGCACATCCATGTCGAAGGACAAACCTATTTCGACGCGCTGGCGCTGTGCGAGGCCTATGTCGCGGAAAGCGGCGCGCTCGGCCTGCACGCCTACGACTCAGACCAGACGATCGCGGGGCAGGGCACGGTCGGGCTGGAATGGGAGCGCGATCTCGAGGCCTCGGGGTCGCGGAAGCTCGACACGGTCCTCGTCGCGGTCGGCGGCGGCGGGCTCGTCTCGGGCGTCGCCGCCTGGTTTGCGGGCCGCGTGAAGGTGGTCGGCGTCGAGCCCGAGGGCTCGCGGGCGTTGCATGCGGCGCTCGCGGTGGGCGAACCGGTCGATGTGGTGGTGCAATCGGTCGCCGCCGATTCGCTGGGCGCGCGGCGCGTGGGGGCGCTGAATTTCGAGATCTGCCGGCGATTCGTGGATCAAGTCGCGCTGGTGAGCGACGAGGCGATCCGGGCCGCGCAACAGGCGCTGTGGCGCGAGTTCAATATCGTCGCAGAGCCCGGCGGCGCGGCGGCCTATGCCGCGCTGGCGAGCGGCGCCTATGCGCCGGGGCGGAACGAGCGGGTCGGCGTGTTGCTGTGCGGCGCCAACGCCGATGCGGCCGCGCTGACCCGGTAGGCGGTTTGCGCTGATGTCGGTGCGCGCGAAGATTGCATTTTGCAACTTGGCGCAACAGGCGCGGCAGCCTAAGAAAATTTTTGCGTGTATAAAGCAAGTTCAACGCAAGTTGGAATGACAAAGCTTCCGATTTACGTAAAGATGCGTCGCGGGGCGGCGCATGGCGGTGGAATTCATACGGAGGGATGCGATTTCGACCGCCGCGCGGGCGGTCCCGCCGCGCGAAATCGCCTTTCTCGCCGCCTACGGGGCGCCCGCGGAAATGTTGATCGAGGCGGGGCGCATCGCGCGCGAAATCGGCGTTTCCGCCGATTTCGTGCTGCTGGGCGAGGGTCTGGCGCAGGAAGAGTTCTTTTATCGCGCGCTCGCCGACCGGGTTGGCGCGCCGTTTCATGTCGGCCGCGCGGCGCTCGACACTACCGCGTCGCCGGCGCGCGCCGTCAATGCGGGGGTGGTCTATCTCGCCCCCCTCGCCGCGCCCTATCGCGCCATCGCCGCGCCGCGCGGCGAAGCGCTGCGGATGCTGCTGGAAGCGTCCGAGCAGGGCCGCGTCATTTCCGGGCTGGCGCTCACCTCGCCCCGGCGTCTGGGCGCGCTGGTGCGGGTCGAGCGCGGCGCGGAGATCGCGACGCAGGCCTCCTTGCGGCTCGACCGGCTCGACCCCGCGCTTTGCGCGCGCGGCGAAATGCGGCCAGCGCAGACGTTTCTGGCCGCCGCCTTCGGCCTTGGCCTGATCGGCCTTGCCTTTATCGCGCCCTGGGCCGAGCGCGCGGCGCTGTCGATCCTGCTGTGGCTGCTGTTCTCGGCCACGATCTTCCTGCGCATCGCCGCGGCGATCGCCGCCGAGGCCTCGCGCCCCTCCCCGCCGCTCTCCGACGCCGAGCTGCCCGTCTATACCGTCATTGTCGCGATGTACCGCGAGGGCGCGGTGATTCCGAAACTAATCGCAGCCCTCAACGCGCTCGACTATCCCAGGGCGAAGCTCGACATCAAACTCGTGATTGAAAGTGGCGACGAGGAGACGCTGCAAGCCATCATGGCCGAGCGTCTGCCGCCGCGCTACGATGTGATCATCGCCCCGCCCGGCCAGCCTCGCACCAAACCACGCGCGCTCAATGTCGCGCTGGATGTCGCGCGCGGCGATCTTCTGTGCGTTTACGACGCCGAGGACGAGCCGGCGCCCGATCAGTTGCGCCGCGCCGCCGCGCGTTTCGCGGATAGCCCGTCGCTGGACGCCTTGCAGGGAAAACTGACGATCGCCAATTGGCGCGATTGCTGGATCAGTTTCATGTTCGCGATCGAATATGCGGCCTTGTTCGAGTTGATCAATCCGGGCCTGTCGGCGCTCGATCTGCCGGTGGCGCTCGGCGGCACCACCAACCATTTCCGCACCGCCTCGCTGCGCCGGGTCGGCGGCTGGGACGCCTGGAACGTCACCGAGGACGCCGATCTGGGCCTGCGGCTGGCCCGCTTCGGCGGTCGCGTCGGCGCGCTCGATTCCGAGACGTTGGAGGAAGCGCCCAACGAGTTCAGCAACTGGTTCCGTCAGCGCACGCGCTGGCAGAAGGGCTGGATGCAGACGATGATCGTCCACACCCGCGATCCCGCCCGCTATTTTCGCGAACTGGGGTTCGTGAGGGGCGTGGCGGGGCTGACGCTGATCGCCGGCACCGTGATGACGGGGCTGTTCGGGCCGTTCTTTTTGCTGGAGGCGATCTGGCGCGGAATCGAACAGGCGAGTTCGGAATCAAACATCTCTCGCCTCGCCGACGTTTACACCTATATCCTGACGCTGACGGGCGTGCAGGCCGTCATCCTGCCGGCGCTGGTGGCGATGCGCAAACGCGGGATGCGGCAATATGGCCGCGCGCTGCTGCTGACGCCCATCTATTACGCTTGCGTTTCGGCGGCGACCTGGGTCGCACTCTACGATCTCATCGTGCGCCCGTTCCACTGGCATAAGACCGCGCATGGGCGGCCGCGTCCGCAGGTCGTATGGATCGCGGCGCCGGAGGGGCCGTGAGCGGGACAGGACGGGACCCCTTGCTTTCAAGCGCCGAGGCGTCGTTTGTTCCTTGCGCGGGCCGGAATCCCCGAAGGCGAGGCGCGGGCTAGATGGCCAAAACCAGAGTTGAGGCTGAAGTGACAGGGGCAGTTAAGGAAACACGGGGGGCATCTCGGTCGCCGCGATCAAGCTGAAGAACCAGCGCAACGACTTCGAGGACGCCTGCCTGTCGCATCTGAAAGCGCTGCTGCCCGAGGGCGTTAGGTCGGCGCGGTGGTGTGCGCGAAGGCGCGCGGCATAAAGGAGGCCTAGCCTCTGGCCGCCGGCGACGGCGCGCTCCCGGCCGCGCAGATCGTCGCGCTCTACGGCAAACGTTGGACCATCGAACCGAGCTTTCGCGACACGAAGGATCTGCGTTTCGGCATGGGCAAGAGCGAATTCTCCGCGCGAGCGCACCGAAATTTAGTGCCAAATCGGCGCCACGAGAGCTCATCGACGTCGTCTGGAGTGGCTCTAAGTGATTGATCCTGTTGGTGAGCGCGGTGGGAATCGAACCCACGACCCTCTGATTAAAAGTCAGATGCTCTACCTATTGAGCTACGCGCTCGCTCGCAAGCGCGTCACGGCTACAGGTTCGTTGGGCTTGGGTCAAGGCCGGTCCGTGGGCGTTCTGGCGGGTGATCCCTTGGCGGCAAGGTCGCGACTGCCCATATATCGTCGCGCAGGGCCGCTCGGCCCCTTAGGGAGATTCGCATGACCCCCGATGAACGGCAGTTGCTCGCCGGCCTGTTCGACCGCATCCGCACCGCCTCGGCGGGACCGATGGACCGCGAAGCGGACGCCTATATCCAGGATGAGATGCGCAGCGCACCCTCCGCCGGCTATGTTCTGGCCCAGACCGTGCTGGTGCAGCAGCAGGCGCTGGAAGCCGCGGCGAAACACATATCCGAGTTGGAGGCGCGGGCGCCATCCGCCCCCGCCACGCAGCCCGAGGGCAGCTTCCTCGGCAATATCGGACGCTCATTGTTCGGCGGCGCGTCCCAGCAGCCCCAACCCGGCGCGTCCGCGCAGCCACGCGCCTACGACGCCCGCGGCTATGAGCGCGGTCCCGGCCCTGCGCCGCAATATGGGCAGGGTCAGGCCTATGCGCCGCCCCCGCCGCAGGCTGGTCCGTGGGGCGCCCCGCCCGCGTCGGGTGGCGGTTTCCTGCAAGGCGCCATGCAGACGGCCACCGGTGTCGCCGGCGGCGTCCTGCTGGGCAATGCGCTCGGCGGCCTGTTCGGGGGTCATGGCGGCGGATTGTTCGGCGGCGGCCTCGCGGGCGGCGGGTCGCCGCGCGAGACGATCAACAATTACTACGAGACCTCCGATCCCGCGGGCCAACATGCGCAGGACGTGCTGCAGGATATGGATCAGGACCAGGACGACACGCAGGACGCCGCCGATGGC
>JANLPL010000375.1:0-2832 GCA_031367195.1 Bradyrhizobium sp. | reverse complement strand
CGCGGATGATACGAAGCCGAACCCGAGCCGCGATAAGCCCCGCTCATCCCACGCAGGTCGAGACCGTCAATCACTTCGACGATGAACCGCGCCAAGCGCCTCTCCGGCAGCCACTCGTCAACCGAAGGCGGAAGCAGATAGTGGGCCACTTTGAATAAGGCACGCGAATTTTCCGCTGGCGCGCTTTCGCCTCGCGCCTCATATTGGCATCATGGCCGAAAGACATCCCAAACGCCCGCGCGATCTAAACGAGTGGGCCAAACGCATGGTCGATATCGCCACAGGCGACGCTACTGATCGCGGGCCAACCCCTGAAGAAAACGGCAAAGACCCCACCGCCGTCGTTAGAGGTGGCTGACATAGTGACGCTTGTGGAAGCCCAAGAAGAGAATGCCGACCGAAAACGTGGGCCGTACAAAAAAAGTTGCACGATGATCTTGGCGAATCACCCCGTGATAGGCGATGTTGGAGCATGGAAAAACACCGTGCAATATCACTCTTTTCGGGTGCCGGGGGACTGGACCTCGGCCTTGAGATGGCGGGGTGGCACACGGCGTACGCGTCTGATCAGGATCCTTATGCGGTCCAGACTCTGACGAGCAATGTTGGCCTCGATCTCGTCGAGGTCAAGCGCAAGGCGTTCAACGGAACGTTCATTGAGCAAGCCGACGTCAGGAAACTGGCCGCCGCCGACATTCTCGCCAAGTCCGGTCTGCGGAGGGGTGACGTCCCATTATTGGCCGGCGGGCCGCCTTGTCAGTCGTGGAGCAGCGCCGGTCATCAACTTGGCTTCGACGACCCGCGCGGGCGCCTGTTCGACGATTTCGTGAGGATCGCGAACGGCCTGGATGCGCGCTGGCTGTTGCTGGAGAATGTGCGCGGCCTGTTGACGGCCCGCGGGCCGGATGGGAAGCCTGGTTCCGCCCTGGACTACATCCGGGAACGACTCCTCAAGGCGGGATACCAGACCACGGTCGAGCTTTTGAACGCCGCCGACTTCGGCGTCCCGCAGCGCCGAGTTCGACTTTTCATGATCGGGTTCCGGGTGGGAGACACGCCGTCTTTCCCGACGCCCACCCACGCGAAACAATCGGATAATATTCCCGAATGGATTCCGCTTTCGCGTGCGCTCGCGGGGGTGAAGGGATTGAAGCCGGCGGAGGTCATAAGGCCAACGGCGAAACTGGCCATTGAGTTGGCGATCGTACCCCCCGGAAGCGGCGTTAAGAGCCCGGGCAAATCGGAGCGCACCCGGCCCAGCGGACATTGGGGCTACAAGCAGGGAGCATTCGTCGCGGACACGGCGCAGGCCGCGCGGACGGTAACGGCAAGCACGGCGCAGGACTGGATCAGGGACCCCCGGCGCGGCCTTAGACGCTTATGCCCGCGCGAATGCGCCGCGATCCAAACGTTCCCGCCAGAGTGGAAATTCGGCGGCAACGCACAAGCGCAGTATCGCTTGATCGGAAATGCGGTCCCGCCCCGCTTGGCGAGGGCGATCGGGGAATCTATGCTGTCCGACGTCCGGTGCCACGGTGAGAACACCGAGACCGCGAAGCTCGACAGGTTGCTGCCACTGTCCGCGAGACTGAACTGCCACGTCGAATACACCGCGAGAGAGGACGCCTCAAACGGGCAGTCGCGCCGCGCAGCTCCGAGCAAGCGCGTCGTCCGCGTTGGCATGGGCGCGTAGGGTGGCGATTGATCCCAAGCACGTCGCCAACGCCGCCCAGGCTCGCGCGCTCTACTTGGACAACCTGAAACCCGACGAAGCATCGGCGGACTGGACCTACGCGAAATTCCTCGCTCGCAAGATCGTGATCAACTCCCTGCGGGCTTCCAACCGGTTGCGCGACATAGAGGGCGCGCTCATGAAAAGTGGGGGCCATACGCTAGTCTATAGGCAAATGCTCGCCCCGCCGATGAGTCAGGACCAGTTCAAGCTGGTCTGCAAAGCATGGAACAAGGGATCGGAGAACGGCGATAGGCCGCTTAAAGGGGCGGCCGCCGTCGCTGTCTCGCAGGCAATAATCAAGCGTTTTGACAGAGGTCTGATCGCGCTCGCGCGAGGGGACAGGCGCAATATCGCATCTCTATTGCGTGTGACAGCGACGCTGATGGCCGTGCAGAAGGTCGCGACGTCTCGGCGATCTAGGCTAGCTTTCGAGCAGGAATATGCGGTCGTGCAAATGCTGGAAAGCGACGGCTGGACGAAACTGCCGAGCAAGTTGATAGACACCCGAGCGGCGGTCCCCCCAAAGTCGTTCATGCGCAAGACACGTTTCGCGACCGCTACCACGGCGCCTCAAGAAGTGGATATAGCGTGCGGTCTGCATAAGTCCTATCTCCTAGCGATGGAATGCAAGGTCACGAACGACGAGACCAATTCAGTCAAGCGGATCAACGACGTCCAGAAGAAGGCTAGCGCCTGGAAATCCCACTGGGGCAGTTTCGTGATGACGGCGGCGCTGTTGCAGGGCGTGGTTGCCGCGAAGGACGTCCAGCGGCTGGACGACGCGGGCGTGCATGTTTTCTGGTCGCACAAACTGCACGAATTTCGCGCTTGGCTGGCCAGTCAGATGGCTTAGTCCGCTATCGCGAGAAAACGGGCCAATTTCAAACTAGTGGCTCGCGTCCTTGAAATTTATGAGCATCTCTGAATCACTGTGGCTGCGCGGTTGAGGCGAGGCTGGAGATGATTCGTGGCAGGGACGGGCGCGGGGGTCAAGAAGTACGTGGTGAAATTGAACGCGCGGGAACGCGAGAGGCTCGAAGCGCTGATTGGGGCGAGCAAACGATCGGCGCAATTGATCACGAAGGCGCGCATCCTGC
>JANLPL010000351.1:0-13109 GCA_031367195.1 Bradyrhizobium sp. | reverse complement strand
GGACGGCGTGCGTGGCGACATTGAGCGGCTGTTTCACGTCGAGCGCCTTCACAGCCGCGCCGATCGCGCGCGGCGAAGGCGTTCGCGCCCGTTCGCGGCGCGCGGGCGGCTTGGGTAGATGGTCGAGGTCTTCGACGCCGCAGAGGCCGCAACCCGTGCGGCCCGCGATAGCGCGGCGGCGGGCGAGATGGGCGCGCAGCCGTTCGCCGGTCAACGCCACATTCACCCGCGCCGCCTCGCCGTCGATCTTGACCTCAATGGCGCGGATTTCCTCCAAGCTCGCGACGATTCCCTCGGTGAATGAAAAGCCGACGACGAAATCTTCGAGGTCGGCGGGCGTGCCCATCATCACGGCGAAGGGCTGGCCGCCATAAGCGATTTCGATCGGGGTTTCGACCGCGACGGCGCGCGCGAACGCTTCGCCGGAGGGGCCGGCGTCGTAGAGAAAGGCGCGGGCTGAATGGATAATTGACGCGGCGCCATCGCCAGATCTGATTTCCGCAATGGGCGTCGTCATGGCCGGGCTTGTCCCGGCAATCGACGCCGCCGCGTAATGAGCCGTTCGCCGTAATTTCGCGTCGCGCCGCGCATTGCCGGAACCGCAAGCGTCTCGGCGCGACGTGGATACCCGGGACAAGCCCGGGCACGACGGTTTGGGCGCGCCAAGTTCATTCACTCCGCCGCCAAACCCGCGATGCGGCGCAGCGACACGCCTTCCTCGCGGTCGCGCTCCTGCCATTCGGAATAATGGTTGGTGCGGCGCACCTGCACCGCCGTCACTTTGTATTCCGGGCAATTGGTGGCCCAATCGGAATTGTCGGTCGTCACCACATTGGCGCCGCTGTTGGGATGATGGAACGTCGTATAGACGACGCCGGGCTGCATCCGCTCCGAGACTTGCGCGCGCAGGCTGGTTTCGCCGACGCGGCTTTGCAGCGAGACGAGATCGCCGTCGCGCACGCCGCGCTGCTCGGCGTCGAACGGGTGGATCTCCAGCACGTCCGCCTCGTGCCAGCGGCTGTTCTCGGTGCGCCGCGTCTGCGCGCCGACATTGTATTGCGACAGGATGCGCCCGGTGGTCAGCAGCAGCGGGAACAGCGGCCCCGCGCGCTCATCCGTTGCGACATATTCGGTCAGCATGAACTGGCCCTTGCCGCGCACGAAGCGGTCGACGTGCATGATCGGCGTGCCCTCCGGCGCGGAATCGTTGCACGGCCATTGCACGGAGCCGAGTTCGTCGAGCTTGGCGTAGCTGACGTTGCGGAACGTCGGTGTCGTGGCGGCGATCTCGTCCATGATCTCGCTGGGGTGCTTGTACGCCATCGGCAGGCCGAGCGCGTTGGCGAAGGCTTGCGTCACCTCCCAGTCGGCCTTGCCGGCGAGCGGTTCGATCGCCTTGCGGACGCGGTTGATGCGCCGCTCGGCGTTGGTGAAGGTGCCGTCCTTCTCCAGGAACGAGGCGCCGGGGAAGAACACATGCGCGTAGCGCGCGGTTTCGCAAAGGAACAGATCCTGCACGATGACGCATTCCATCGCCTTGAGGCCCGCGGTGATGTGCTGCGTGTCGGGGTCGGACTGGGCGATATCCTCGCCTTGGATGTAGAGCGCCTTGAAAGCGCCATCGACCGCCTCGTCCATCATATTGGGGATGCGCAGGCCGGGCGCGTTGCTCAAGCTGACGTTCCACAGCTTCTCGAAGATGTCGCGCGTGGAATCGTCGGAAACGTGGCGATAGCCGGAGAATTCGTGCGGGAACGAGCCCATGTCGCACGAGCCCTGCACGTTGTTCTGGCCGCGCAAGGGATTCACGCCGACGCCGTCGCGGCCGATATTGCCGGTGGCCATGGCGAGATTGGCGAGCGCCATAACTGTCGTCGAGCCCTGACTGTGCTCGGTGACGCCGAGGCCGTAATAGATCGCGCCATTGCCGCCCTTGGCGAATAATTGCGCCGCCGCGCGGATTGTCGCCGGCTCGACGCCGGTCATCGGGAAGACGGCTTCCGGCGAATGTTTATCCTCCGCCACGAAGCGCGCCCAGGCCTCGAAATTGGCGGCGTCCGCGCGCTCGCGCACGAAGGCCTCGTCGACCCAGCCGTTGGTGACGATGACATGGGCGAGCGCGTTGAGCACGGCGACATTCGTGCCGGGCTTCAGCGGCAGATGATAGGACGCCTCGACATGCGGGGTCTTGACCAGATCAATCCGGCGCGGATCAATCACGATCAGCTTGGCGCCCTCGCGCAGCCGCTTCTTCATGCGTGAGGCGAACACGGGATGCGCGTCGGTCGGGTTGGCGCCGATGACGAGCATCACATCGGATTTATCGACCGATTTGAAATCCTGCGTGCCGGCCGAGGTGCCGAAGGTCTGGCTGAGGCCGTAGCCCGTGGGCGAATGGCAGACGCGGGCGCAGGTGTCGATGTTGTTGTTGCCGAAGCCCGCGCGCACCAGCTTCTGCACCACGAACACTTCCTCGTTGGTGCAGCGCGAGGAGGAGATCGCGCCGATCGAATCGCGGCCGTATTTGGCCTGGATGCGGCGGAACTCGGAGGCCGCGTGGTTGATCGCCTCGTCCCAGCTCACTTCGCGCCACGGGTCTTCGATCGCCGCGCGGATCATCGGCTTGACGATGCGATCCTTGTGCGTGGCGTAGCCATAGGCGAAGCGGCCCTTGACGCAGGAATGGCCCTCGTTGGCCTTGCCCTGCCGATCGGGAATCATGCGCACCACCGTGTCGCCCTTGACCTCCGCGATGAACGAGCAACCGACGCCGCAATAGGCGCAGGTGGTGGCGACTTCGCGCTCGGCCTTGCCATGCGCGATGATGCTTTTCTCGTTGAGCGACGCGGTCGGGCAGGCCTGCACGCAGGCGCCGCAGGAGACGCATTCCGACGACATGAAATCGCCCAAGCCGGGCGAGACTTTTGACGCAAAGCCACGGCCAAGAATGGTCAGCGCGAAGGTGCCCTGCACCTCCTCGCAGGCGCGCACGCAGCGCGAGCAGACGATGCACTTCGAGGCTTCGAAGGTGAAATAGGGGTTCGATTCGTCCTTCGGCGCGTGGGTGTGATTGGCGCCGTCATAGCCGTAGCGCACGTCGCGTAAGCCCACCACGCCCGCCTGGGTCTGCAACTCGCAATCGCCGTTGGCCGAGCAGGTCAGGCAGTCGAGCGGATGATCGGAGATGTAAAGCTCCATCACGCCGCGCCGCAGCTTGGCGAGCCGGTCGGTCTGGGTGTGGACGACCATGCCCGGCTCGGCGGGCGTGGTGCAGGAGGCCGGCGCGCCCTTGCGGCCGTCGATCTCGACCAGACACAGGCGGCAGGAGCCGAACGCCTCCAGGCTGTCGGTGGCGCAGAGCTTTGGGATCGGCGCCTGGATCAGCGCGGCCGCCGCCATCACCGACGTGCCCTTGGGCACGCTGACCTCGCGGCCGTCGATGGTGAGGGTGACTTGCTCAGCCGCGACGCGGATCGGCGTGCCGGTGTCGAGTTCGGTGCGGAAAGCCATTGCCAAGCCTCCTATTCCGCGGCCCGCCTTGCGGCGGCGCGGTGAAAATCTTCAGGAAAATGGTCGAGCGCGCTCAGCACGGGGAACGGCGTCAGGCCGCCCAAAGCGCAGAGCGAGCCGTCGAGCAGGGTTTCGCAGAGATCGCGCAGCAGCGCGACATTGGCCGCGCGTTTATCGTCGGCGACGATTTTGTCGATGGTCTCGACGCCGCGGGTCGAGCCGATGCGGCAGGGCGTGCATTTGCCGCAGCTTTCCACCGCGCAGAAGTGCATCGCGAAACGCGCTTGTGCGGCCATGTCGACGCTGTCGTCGAACACAACGATGCCGCCGTGGCCCAACATGCCCTTGGCCGCCAGCATCGCCTCGTAGTCGAGCGGCGTGTCGAGCAGCGCATCGGGGAAATAGGCGCCGAGCGGGCCGCCGACCTGCACGGCGCGGACGGGTGCGCCGCTGCGGCTGCCGCCGCCGAAATCCTCGACCAGATGGCGGATCGTCGCGCCAAAGCTGAGTTCGACCAGACCGCCGCGCTTGATGTTGCCGGCGAGTTGGAACGGCTGCGAGCCGCGCGAGCGGCCGACGCCGTAGGCCGCATAAGCCGCCGCGCCATGTTCGAGTATCCACGACGTGGAAGCGAAACTCAGTACATTGTTGATGACGGTCGGCTTGCCGAACAGGCCCTGAATCGCAGGCAGCGGCGGCTTGGCGCGCACGAGGCCGCGCTTGCCTTCGAGGCTTTCCAGCAGCGAGGTTTCCTCGCCGCAGATATAGGCGCCGGCGCCGAGCCGCGCGTGCATATCGAACGCCTTGCCCGACCCCAGCACATCAGCGCCCAACCAACCCGCCGTGCGGGCGATCTCGATGGCTTTAGAGAATGTGGCGAAGGCGTGCGGATATTCGGAGCGGATATAGACGTAACCTTCCGTCGCGCCGACGGCGAGGGCGGCGATCGTCATGCCCTCGATCAACAGGAATGGGTCGCCTTCCATCAACATGCGGTCGGCGAAGGTGCCGCTGTCGCCCTCGTCGGCGTTGCAGACGACGTATTTCTGCTCCGCCGCAACGCCGGCGACCGTGCGCCATTTAATGCCGGTGGGAAAGCCGGCGCCGCCGCGGCCGCGCAGGCCGGAATCGAGCACTTCTTTCACGGTCGCCGCGCCGCCGATTTCGAGGGCGCGACGCAGACCCTTGCCGCCCCCGTGTTTCTCGTAATGGGCGAGCGACAGCGGGTCGGTCACGCCGCAGCGGGAATAGATCAGGCGCTGCTGCTGGCGCAGCCAGTCGATCTGATCGACGGGGCCGAGCGCTTTGGCGTGATCGCCGCCCGCGAGGATGGCGTCGGCGTCCCCAGGCGTCAGCGGGCCATAGCCGTAGCGCACGCCGTCGCGCTCGACCTCGACCATCGGCTCCAGCCAATAGGCGCCGCGCGAGCCGGTGCGGACGATCTCGACGGCGAGGCCGCGCTGTTGCGCCGCTTGCGCGAAGGCGCGCGCGAGCTTCTCGGCGCCGAGCGCGAGCGAGGTGGAATCCCTGGAGATGTAGAGCTTCATGGTCATTCCCAGGCGCCTGCGATCAGCGCGTCGAGCGATTGGGCGGTCAGCCGCGCCAGCGGCTCGCCGTCGAGCATCGCGGCGGGCGAAGCGGCGCAATGGCCCAGGCAATAGATCGTCTCGACCTCGAACGCGCCGCCGCTGTGCGAATCGGCGACGAGGCCATGGCGCTCGGCCAGATGCGCGACCAGCGATTCGCAGCCAGCGGCCTGGCAGGATTCGGCGCGGCAGATTTTCAGCACCGGGCGCACGGGCGGGGCCTTGCGGAAATCGTGATAGAAACCGATCACGCCGACCGTCTCGGCCTTCGACACATTGAGCGCGGCGGCGATCAGCGGCACGGCGGCGTCGTCGATATAGCCGTAGCGTTCCTGTAGCGTGTGCAGGACGGGCAGCATGGCGCCGGGCGCATGTTTGCGCGCCTCGATCAGGTCGGAGGCTTCCGCTGCATCCCACGCCGCAAAACTGGTCATCGCCTCGCCTCCCGGCCGGTTGTTCCGAAGCCGACTTATCCGCGCCCAACCTGCGCCGGGCTTAACACCGCAAGACAAGTAAACAATACGGCGTCCATTTCAAATTGATGCTAGGCAACAAACGATAGGAAAAATCTATCGAACGGGTTTGCGCGGCGGCACGATGACGCTGACGATGTCGGGCGGCAGCGGCATTTCCAGCAGGTTGCGGGCGATCGGATCGGGCGGAGCGCGGTCGGCGACGATGAAGCCGACGCTGCGCCGCGCGGTCGGCTCGACCAGTTCCAGCGCGCGGGTGCGCTCGGGCAGGCCGAAGAATTGCAAAAGCTGGCGCGGCACGATCGCCGACCACGGGCCGGACGCGGCGTGGCTGACGAGGTTGAAGATCGAATTGGTCTCGACCGAGGGCTTCGGCGTCGCGCCGACCGATCGGAATATCCCGTCGAGTATGCGCCGGTTCTGCATGTCCGGCGTCAACAGACACAGCGACGCGTCGGCCGCCTCGCGCCACGAGATAACGCTTCGGTCGGCGTAGGGGCCGGCGACGGGGGTGAGGAACAGATATTCCTCGTGGTAGATCGGTCGCGCGCGCACGCGCTCCAGCGGCTCGTTGTCGAGATAGGTGACGCCGGCGTCGAGCTCGAAATTCTCGATGCCGCGTTGGATCTCCTGGCTGGTGCGCGACAGCACCGTGATGGTGACGCGGGGATAGCGGGCGAAGAACGGCGTCGTCAGATGCGAGACGATGGGCAGCGCGGTCGGGATCACGCCGAGCCGCAGGCGGCCGGAGAGGCCGCGATCGAGCGCATCGACGCCGCGCCGCAACTCCTCAACCTCGGCCAGCACGCGCTGGGCGTGCTCCAGCGCCAGCTTGCCCTGCGGCGTCAGGCCGAGATAGCGGTGGCCGCGCTCGATGATCGGCGCGCCAAGCTCCTCCTCGAATTGCCGGATCGCCGCCGACAAGGTCGGCTGGGTGACGTGGCAGGCCTCCGCCGCGCGGCCGAAATGCTGCTCGCGCGCCAAGGCCACGAGATATTCGAATTGACGCAACACCATAGGGGCACTGTAGCGGCCGCGCGGGCGCTGTCCATGAGGGAAACTGGCGCGAGCCGGCCTGGGGGTCTATGGAGGCGGCGCCGAGGGCTGGAGATTCATGCCGAAATTGTCCCGCGTTTCCTTCGTTCTCGCCGCTGCCGTGTTGGTGGCGGCGGCGCTGCTGGCCTATCTCACGCCCTCGCGCAATGGCGTGGCGCTGATCGGCGGGCCGTTCGCCTTGCAAACCGCCGACGGCAGGATGCTGACCGAGAAGGACATGCTGGGCCATCCGTTCCTGGTCTATTTCGGCTATACCCACTGCCCCGACATCTGCCCGACCGATCTGGCGCAAATCTCCGACATGTTCGCCAAGCTGCCGGGCAAGCCGGTCAAGGCGCTGTTCATCACCGTCGATCCCGAGCGCGACACGGCCAAAGTTATGGGGGACTATGTGTCGAGCTTCGATCCGCGCATCATCGGCCTGTCGGGCTCATCCGAGCAGATCGAAAAAGCCGAGAAGGCTTATCGGGTCTATGCGCGTAAAGGTCCGGTCAAGAACGGCGACTATGCGATGGACCATTCCTCGGTGGTCTATCTGATGGACCGGAACGGCCGCTTCGTCGAAGCGTTCAACCTCGAGCGCAGCGCGGCGGAAGTCGCCAAGGAACTCGAAAGCTATCTCTAAAGGGAGTCTCAGGCATGGCCGACCACAAAATCCTCAGCGACGCCGAAATCGAGGCCGCCCTGCGCGGCACGCCGGGATGGAAGCGCAACGGCCTAAATATCGAAAAGACCTTCGCGTTCGAGACCTTCCGCGACGCGATCGCCTATATCGTGCTGGTCGGCATCGAGGCCGAGATGATGAACCATCACCCGGAATTTCACAATTCCTACAATGTGATCGCGTTCGCGTTCTGCACCCACGACGTCGGCCATAAGATCACCGACACCGACATCAAGCTGGCGCAGCGGCTGAACGAAATCGCGCAGCGGTTTCCGGGCGTCAAATAGCGCGGGCCGGCGCGAAGATCGCGGCGAGCTTCGGGTCGCCTTCAGCGATCATCGCGATCGCGCCGCGATAGGAGGCTTCGTACACTTCGCGGTGGCGGCGCCATTGCAGCCAGTGAGCGTCGGCGGGAAGGGCGGGATGGATCAGCCAGTCCTCGGCGCCGATCTCCAATGGCTTACGGCGATTGGCGAGCATGGCGAGCATGATGACCTGCACGAGATTGGGCGCCTCGGATTGCGGCCGCCGCCACGGCGTCAGCGCCCGCAACAGCCAATCGCGCGGGCCGGGGATGGAATCGTAGTCGACCGCCCAGGGGGCCGCGGTTTCGCCGCTCAGCGCGACGACGAGATTGGGTCCGCTCTTCAGCGATTTCATGGCGGCGAGCGGCACGTTTTCGAACAGGGCTCCATCGACCAGCATGTGACCTTGCGCGGAATAGCAAGGCGGAAGGGCGCCGGGAATGGAGCTTGACGCGCGCACCGCGCGCCAGATCGGCCCCTCGCGGTGAAGGCAGGGCGCGCGGTCGGTCACGTCGGAGGAGAGCGCGAACAACGGGCGCCAGAGATCCTCGATGCGCGTATCGCCATATTCGCGCCGCAGCGATTCGTCGAACGCCTTGTGATTGATCAGCCCGTGATAGGGAAAGTTGAAGCGGCGGAACGCGCGCCGTTCGACGAAGATGCGTTGCGTGCCGCGCACCACTTCGGCGACGGGCGAACCCATCGCCAGCGCCGCCGCCATCGCCGCGCCGACGCTGGAGCCGCCGAACATGTCGAATTCCGCGCCGGCCTCGGCAAACGCCTGATAGACGCCCAGATGCGCCGCGCCGAGCGCGCCGCCGCCGCCCGCCACGAAGCCGGTCGCGCGGCCGGTGAGGAAGCGCGCCAGCCGCTCGACGTCGGCGCTATCCTCCAGGCAGACGTGATGATGCATGAAGAGGTCGCGTCCCGCCAGCCAGTTGGCGGTTCCCGAGACGATGGCGCGACGCTTGTCGTGCAGCAGGACGAGGCGGCGGGCGGCAGGCGCGTGGATGGAAAAGGCGAAGCGCTCGGCCAGGCCAATCTCGGGCCCGCCGTTGGCCGTGGCCACCAGCAGCAACATATCGGCCTGCCGGATGCAGGTGCGCGACCATTCCGTCAGTTCGTCGTCGGCGACGTAGATCACCATAGCCGCGGCGGCTTCGAGCGCATTGAGCCAGTCCGTCCTGTCGGCGCCGCCGCCAGGCCTGGACGCGAAATCGCCGGCCGACAGAAATTTGATGCGCGAGCGGGCCGTCAGCGCGGTGCGCAGCCGCGCCAGGAAGCGCTGCGACAGTTTGGCGCCGCCGGCGCCGAGCACGGCGACCGTGCGGGGCGAAGCGACGGCGTGGGTCCGCGCCGGCATCTGGGCGAGCCTGATCGCGAGCGCGCGGATCACGCTGTCGCGCAGGGCCGGCATGTCGGCGCTCGCCGCGTCGAACTTTTCGCGCGACAGCGTCAGCACCTCGGAATCGCGGATCGCGCGAACCGTGAAGGTGCGTGGGATGCGGGCGAAGAAGCCGATCTCGCCGACGGGCTCGCCGGGCGCGATCTCGTTGACGGTCTTGTCGTCGTCGGTGACGACGGCGAGCCGGCCGGTGGCGAGGAAATGCACGCTCTCGGAAGGGTCTCCGCGCCGCAGCAGGATTTCGCCGCGCACCAGCCTGCGCCGTTCCGCCGCCGCGGCGAGACGGCGCAACTCCTGCGCGGTGAGACCCGCCAGGGCGGAATCGAGCGCGCGGCTCGACAGGGCGGCGATCGGCGGATTGTGCAGCGCGTTCACGAGGCAAACCTTGAGGCGACCCCGCTTGTTTCGGCCGCGCCTAAAAAGTTTGCAACCCCGCCTCTGTCGCGGGCGCGCCCGATCCGTTAGGGCGGAGCGGGCAGGGAGACGTCGGCATGGGACCGCTCAAGGGTTTGAACGTCATCGAAATGGCGGGGATCGGCCCGGCGCCGTTTGTCGGCATGATGCTGAGCGACATGGGCGCCGACGTGCTGCGGATCGACCGCAAGGCGGCCGGGGACACCGATTCGTTCGAGCGGGTGAAAGCGCCCAATTTCGTCGATCGCGGGCGCCGCTCCGTCGCGCTCGATCTCAAGAACCGGCATGGCGCCGCGCTGGCGCTCGACCTGATCGCGGGCGCGGACGCAGTGATCGAGGGATTCCGGCCGGGGGTGATGGAGCGGCTCGGGCTCGGCCCGGAGGTTTGTCTGGCGCGCAATCCAAAGCTGGTGTTCGGCCGCGTCACCGGCTGGGGCCAGAGCGGACCGTTGAGCCTAACGGCAGGGCACGACATCAACTATATCGCGCTGACCGGGGTGCTGCACGCCATCGGCGGGCCCGAGCGGCCGACGCCGCCGCTCAATCTGATCGGCGATTTCGCCGGCGGGGCGATGATGCTGGCGTTCGGATTGGTCTGCGCGCTGTTGGAGGCGGGGCGGTCGGGCGTGGGCCAGGTGGTGGACGCGGCGATGACCGACGGGGTTTCGACGCTGGCCGCGATGATCCACAGCTTCCACGCCGCCAGCATGTGGCGCGACGCGCGCGCGGCCAATCTGCTCGACGGCGGCGCGCCGTTCTATCGCGCCTACCTTTGCGCGGATGGCGGGTTCGTCGCGGTCGGCGCGCTGGAGCCGCAGTTCTACGCCGCGCTGTTGCAGGGCCTGTCGATCCGCGCCGAGGATCTGCCGGATCGCTGGAAACCGACGAACTGGCCGGCGATCGCGGCGCGGTTCGAGGCGGCCTTCGTCGGCAAAAGCCGCGACGCCTGGGCGGAGATTTTCGCCGCCACCGACGCCTGCGTGACGCCGGTCCTGACGCTGGCCGAGGCGCCGGCGCATCCCCACAATGTCGCGCGCGGCGCGTTTCGCGGACAGGAGCCGGCGCCGGCGCCGCGATTCTCCGTGACGCCAGGCGAAATCGCAGGCGCGCCGGTCACGCTGGGGCAAGGCGGCGAGGACGCGTTGCGCGCACGCGGGATCGCGCCTGAGCGGATTGCCGCGCTGCGCGAAGGCGGCGCGCTCTAGGCCGCCGCGCGCGCGACGAGTTGCGAACGCAGCACCGCGAGGGTGACGCTTTCCAGCGCCTGCGGGCACAGCGCGTCCTTGGCGAGGAACGCCTGCGCGCCGGCGCGGAAGGCGATGCGGCGGATATCGGGCTCGTTGAGGTCGGTGAGGACGATGCAGGGCGTTCCGGCCCGAGTCAGCTGGTGGATGAAGGCGATGGTGGTCTCGCCGGCGAGCCAATATTCGAGGTAGATCACGTCGTAATGGCGGCTGGCGAGCGCGCTGGCCGCGTCGGCCAGCGATCGGCAGGCGGTGACCTCAATGTCCAGCTGCTGCGAGCGCGAAGCGATATGGGCCAGCGACATGCAGTCTATAGCGTCGCTATCGACGACCAGGGCGACGATATGCTCCTTCGCGGGGAGACCGTAATTCGCCGCGAAATCCACGAGGTCCAAATCGGAGACGTCTGCCAACATGTTTCACCCGCTGTTTGGGCGGATCACTAAGGGCGACGCGGACGCACAAACACTCGGTATTTCGATCAGGACGTTCGCGAACTGCCTAGCGATTTGCGTCGAGCATCGCAATTGCCGTCACGTCAAAAAAGCGCTGGGCCGCCCCGAACATCGTTTAATATCGGTTAATATGGCGAAAGTTTCGAGCGAAAGCAAGTTCTAACTGAATTTTACTCGACTGAATTCGTATAGGGAGCGAAAATTGTTTATCTCAGATGCCTATACTATTTTAAAATTGGAATTCTCTGTTATAAAATGTAATGTTTGTCGCGTGCCTTTTTTTCGTCTTAATTACGCAAAGGTATCTCCGCGCTTTCCGTGTCTAAGCGCTTGAAGAATGTTTTGCTGAATCGGCAATAATTGCCAATTGCGAGGATAAGAGGCGTAATTAATATAACTAAATGCAAATGTAATTTATGCGATTGAGGAAAAGGAGACATTGCTCCCCGTGATTAAGTATATGTGTGTAACTAATACGGATTTATTTAACAAAAATATAATACAATATCATCAAAACGTCAAGTTTATCGTATGGTTAATGTTGACTGCTTTGCGCACTTGCGTTTTATTTACGAAATGTCCGAAAAGTCGCGGGGGAAACGCAAGCGCGATCGCGACCCCGCGTTGGAAAACCGCGGGCGCGATTGCGGAAAATCTCTTGTATTGTTGCGCAGCGCGCGACGATTCAACGCCGCGCGAATCAGGGCGGCGCTGCTTGCCGCTGCATCCGGGGCTGGTTCTTGCAAACTTTGTCATCGCCGACAGCGGCCGCGCCTTCGAACCTTCAGCCGATTCTTGCAGGTTGCGTCACCGCGCTGGTCGGCTTCGCCAGTTCCTTCGCCGTGGTGCTGAAGGGCTTAAGCGCGGCGGGGGCGACGGAGGCGCAGGCGGCCTCTGGCTTGATGGCGCTGGCGATCGCCATGGGGCTGGCGGGCGTGGCGTTGAGCGTCAGCCTGCGTCAGCCGATTTCGGTCGCCTGGTCGACGCCGGGGGCGGCGCTGCTGGCCTCGACCGGCGCGGTCGCTGGCGGCTGGCCGGCGGCGGTCGGGGCGTTTTTGACCGTGGCGGCGCTGTTGGTCGCGGCGGGGCTGTTCAAACCATTCGGCCGCGCGGTGGCGGCGATTCCGGGGGCGCTCGCCAACGCCATGCTGGCGGGCGTGCTGTTCAACCTGTGTCTGGCGCCGGTGAAGGCGCTGGTCGAGACGCCGCTGGCGGCGGGAATCGTGATCGTCGTCTGGCTGATCGTCCTGCGTTACCGGCGCATCTACGCGACGCCAGCGGCGGCCCTGGCGGCCGCGCTGGTGATTGGGCATGACGCGCCGAGTCTCGCGCTTGGCGCCGCGCAATTCGCGCCGGCGCCGTTGCTGATCCTGCCCCAATTCACGTTGGAGGCGTTTTTAAGTCTG
Organism: Bradyrhizobium sp.; assembly: GCA_031367195.1. Classification (GTDB taxonomy): domain Bacteria; phylum Pseudomonadota; class Alphaproteobacteria; order Rhizobiales; family Beijerinckiaceae; genus Roseiarcus. The sequence goes on along the minus strand of JANLPL010000351.1, from coordinate 591 downwards.
GCGCTGCCGCTGTTCATCGTCACCATGGCGTCGCAGAACCTGCCGGGCGTCGCGGTGCTGAAGGCCTACGGCTATTCGCCCTCGCCCTCGCTGCTGATCGGCGTCACCGGCGCATTCGGGGCGCTCGCGGCGCCGTTCGGCGGCCATGCGGTGAACCTGAGCGCGATCACCGCGGCGATGTGCGCCTCGCCCGAGGCGTCCGCCGATCCGGGCCGGCGCTGGATCGCCTCGGCGACGGCGGGCCTCGGCTATGTCGCGCTCGGGCTTGGCGCGGCGGCGGTGACGAAAGTGGCGGCGGGCTCACCGATCCTGGTCGAGGCGGTGGCGGGACTGGCGCTGCTCTCCGCGCTCGGCTCGGCGCTGCACAATGCGCTGAGCGTGACGGCCGAGCGCGAGGCGGCGCTGGCGACGTTTCTGGTCGCCGCCTCGGGCGTCAGCTTCTACGGCGTCGGCGGCGCGTTCTGGGGGCTGCTGGCGGGCGGGGCGGTGATGGCGCTGGGACGGTGGAGGATATAGAACGCCTGCCCGGCAGGCTGGCGGTCAAAAAAGCGAAAAACTTGTGCCTCAGCCATTTTCAAATGCTTTTTTCTG